>CAIXHD010000123.1 GCA_903919065.1 uncultured Bacteroidota bacterium | reverse complement strand
GATCCCAATTCACTGCAGCCTCATCCAACCGGCCGAAATTCCCTAAAAGGTTACCAAGCTGATACCAGGCCTGAGCGTCATCCGGATTTTCCCTGACTGCAAATTCCAGAACTTCAATTGTTTCCGGTCGCGATGCCATGACAAAATCCTGATAATTGCCGGCTGCTTTGGCCAGATATTTTTTTGTTTTTTCCTTCTCACCAATAACCGAATTCAGAAAAGCCAAATGGTACTGAATAAGGAAGTTTTGCTTTCCCTCCTCCACTCCATTGATACAGGCAGCTTCCATAATCCAGGCCGCCTCGGTATACAATCCAAGTTCCGAAAATTCATTGACGGTTTCCATCATTTCAAAATCATACTCACCCAGATATTCCCGGGCTGTTTTGACAAAACCTGCCGGATCCTTTTTAATTATCGCCAGCAAAGCTCTGGCTGTCAAATCAGTCGGATTGGCCTCGATAACCGTTCTCAGCTCCTCACCAGCTTTCTGAATCTGCCCGTTTACATAGAGTCCGATCAGCTGATGATGCCTGGCCGAAATATTATTCTGATCTGCCTGTAATGCTTTGCCAAAAAACTCCTGTGCCTCCTGATATTTCTTCTGTAACATCAATCCACGGCCCACCAGGTCAAATCCGATGGATACTGTTCCCAGGCACCGCGATGCTTTATATCCGCATTTTATCGCCTGATCAATATCATTCAGCTTCAGATTGCACAATCCAAGGAAATACCAGGCCAGACCATCGTCGTTCGGGATCTGCGCAAGTGCTTTCTCCAGCATTTTCGAGGTAAGAGAATACTGTGCCGATTCGAAATTCAAAATTGCAAGATCGCGCAGGGAATTCAGGTGCAGAGAATCCCTGTCGAGAACCATCTGGTAATACTTACGTGCCATGTTCCTGTCGAGCGCCCGGTCGAACTTCTGAGCCTTCAGATAAGTCTCCTCTATAGTCAGCTGATTATCGGGCTTATTCACATAGGTTGGCTGTTCCGGAGTAATCACTTTGTGCAAAGGCAGGGGGCTCAGGTAGGAGGCCAGCTCCTTGCCATCACTGCTTTTCAGAACAATTTTCACCTCCTGGCCAACCGGAACAGTTACCGAAACCAGTCCAGCCTTTTCCGGCGTCAAATCAATCAATTTCGTGTATATCTCTTTATTATTCTGATAGATGACACAACTTGCGCCAACGAATTTCTCGGTGGAGATGATTCTTATTTCCAGCTGCCCGCTTTTTCTTTCTGTCCGGAAGGCAACCTGCTGATTGGCAAACTCAAAGCCATCGCCCAAACCATGCACCGGGTACCAGTATTCTTTCCACGACACCTGGCTTTTTGGAGGCAGAATCCCGTAATCCGACTGTGTTTGCATGGGACCGCTCTGTACTTCGATATAGTTGCCATCCGTATCAGTCAGGTTTTTCTGGCAGATCCGTCCGTAATCACCCTGACCCCAGGTCCAGGCTTTCTTTCCGCTATGCTCAAAGTGATTGGCCACCTGGATTACCCCGCGATCCAGGTCGACATCGTACGCGCCAAAAAAGTCATAGGTGCAATTAACAGCAAAAATAGATGCCGCATCGGCATAGTTCTTGGTCCAGGAAAGGTCATTTCCTTTATTCACCGGCCAATTGAAGAACTCCACGCCAAAATGGTCAGTTCCCAGACTCATCGGATAGATAAACCGGGTTCCGGGCAACTGGGGAAAGGCCGTACAATTCCAGAAATAGTAAGGATTCATGGCATCCGTGGGATTATAGATGCGCATTTCCTCATCGAGATAGGCCTTACCGGGATGCAGGGTCACGCGGACAGTCCATTGGGTGCGCAGACTTTTCTCGAGGTTGCTCACTTCCAGATAGGCCGATCCGTCGGGGTTGGTGCCTGAAATCACATTAACAGGAGATAATATGGTTACGGTATGCACCTGAGGGCCGGTGTTCCACTCCACGCCACCGCTGATAAAGGCCCCGCGCATGCCGATCATGCTGGGCTTGATGACGGAGTTTTTATGAAAAACCTCGTTGTTGGTGGTTTTATCGTAAACCGAATGCAGACGGCCGCCCAATTCCGGAAGGCAGGTGATTTTCAGGTATTCATTTTCCAGATAGATCGCCTTATAGGTGACATTCTCCAGCTTCCGCGACAGGTGGTCCTGCATCCAGTAAGGGTAAACAATGGAAGCCCGCACGGTGGTCGATCCTTTTGCCCCTCCCTCCATGCCCCAGAATTTCGGGTTCACATCATTCTCCCAGCCGTAGGTAGGGATGGTGATCGTGCCCTCCCAGGTTTTCACCTGAGCCTTCACAGGGGCATCAACCGATTGCAATAAAATAGCCATCAACATGACTATCAAAATCTTACCAAAATTAGAGTTAGTCTTCATAGGTTTAAGTGTTTAGATCGACAACAGGTCCACCTAAGATACTGATAATATCGATAGCGTTGTAGGGTATGGGGTATGGGGTATGGGGTATGGGGTATGGGGTATCAGGTATCAGGTATCAGGTATCAGGAGTAGGCGGCAGGGCTTCCTCAGGCAAATTTTTATTTTTTCAACTTATAACTTGTTTTTTAACCCGAAACCCGATACCCGAAACCCGAAACCTGATACCCGATACCCTTCTTTTTGTATCTACCTGATATTTAATGTTTTGAAAAATTTTTGAGGGGGGGGGTAAATAAACATGATAAAAGTGACGAATGCTGCATTTATTATACCTAAACTTCCCGAAAATCAGGACTAAAAGCCAGATTTTCAATATTTATGAAGAATATAAACAACTTATCGAAAGCAGAAATTCGGCGCCAGAATGCCGAGAAATTGCTGAGTGACTTAAATACAGATTGTTCAGCAGGATACACCTTGCAATCATCCCAGGCAACATCAGAGGCGGACCAACTCAAGCTGATTCATGAGCTGCTTGTGCATCAGATTGAACTGAAGCTACAAAACGAAGAACTGGTTGACAGAGAAAAGAAAGCAATTCTTGATGCCGAAAAATATGCTGAATTGTTTGATTTTGCCCCATCGGGTTATTTCATTCTTTCCCGCGAAGGTAAAATCAGTCAATTAAACTTCAGCGGAGCAAAAATTCTTGGTGCCGAACGCTCGAAATTAATTAACAGCCATTTTGGTTTTTTTGTTTCAAACAATACCAAGCCAATATTCAGCCAATTTCTCGAAAAAATATTTTCCGGCAATGGCCAGGTAACTTGCGAAGTGGTCATGTCAACAAAGAGTAAAGAGGAATTGCATATTTATCTTTCGGGTACCTCAAATAAGGAGGGAGAAAGTTGCCTGGTGACCCTGCTTGACATTACCGAAAGCAAGCTCAATCGGGAATTGCAGCGGAGCAATGCCAGATTTAGTTCAATGATCGCCAATATTTCAGACGTAATCGCCATTATGGACGCCGATGGCCTGAAGAAATATGAAAGCCCGAACTTGGAAAAATTTTTCGGATGGCTCCCTGAAGATAATGTCGGCAGGACGGCTTTTTCATACAGCCATCCCGACGATATTCCGAACGTTCAAAAAGTTTTCTCTTCACTGTTTGAGGAAGATAAATCATCAAAAACATTTGAATTCAGATTTGAATGTAAGGACGGAAGTTACAAACCTATCGAAATGACGGCTACCAACCTGTTGAACGAACCCCATATCAATGGTGTAATGGTGAATTTCCACGATATCACCGAACGAAAATTTGCCGGGGAAACATTACTAAAAAGTGAGAACAGGTTTCGTTCAATGGTTTCCAACATTTCGGACGTTATCGGCATTATGGGCGCCGATGGCATTATGACCTATAAAAGCCCGAATATAGAACAACGTTTCGGCTGGCTACCCGAAGAACGTATTGGCACGAGCGGCTTTTCAACCGTCCATCCGGATGATCTGGACCATGTTGGAAAAGTCTTTTATTCTTTACTGGAGAAAGAAAACGCGGTAAAAACATTGGAATTCAGGTATCTGTGCAAAGATGGAAGTTACAAGCCCATAGAACTTACTGCTGCCAATCTTTTACATGACCCGTATGTCCGGGGCGTATTGCTGAATTACCGCGATATTACTGAAAGAAAGGAGGCGGAAGAGGCTTTGTGTTTGAGCGAGGCGAGTTTAAGAAAATTAAATGCCGAAAAAGACAAATTTTTCTCCATTATTGCGCACGACCTGAGAGGGCCTTTCAGTGGTTTTATCGGTCTTACTCATCTGTTGGCTGAACAACCCATGATGTACAAACCCGAAAAAATTCAGGAATTTGGAATCATGATGAATAAATCTGCCTCCAACCTTTTCCGCTTACTGGAAAACCTGCTGGAATGGTCGAGAATGCAGCGAGGATTAGTCGATTTCAGGCGAGAGGATAGTAAGCTGCTCCCAATCGTCATTGAAAGTTGTTTAATTCTTCTTGAGTCACTTAAATCAAAGGAAATCGAACTTATATATGATATACCGCAAGGGTTAAATGTTTCTGCTGATCTGAACATGCTGATGACCGTAATCAGGAACCTGGCTTCAAATGCTTTAAAATTCACCCCCCGAGGCGGGAAAATTACCATCTCAGCCAAACCTTTAGAAAGCGGCATTGAAATTTTCGTTAAAGATGCCGGCATTGGCATGGAGCCCGATCTCATCGACCGGCTTTTCAGGCTCGATGCCAAAGCAGGCAGGCCCGGTACAGAAGGAGAACCAAGCAGCGGTTTGGGTCTTCTTTTATGTAAAGACTTCATTAACCAGCATGGTGGTAAAATTTGGGTAGACAGCATACTAGGTCACGGTTCAGTTTTTACCTTTACCATCCCCGGCCCCGTGATTCAGGAAAAAGAAGCAGACGAAGTAACAACAAGTACAAATCAGGACGGCCCAAATCAACCACCTCAATTGAAGATTCTGATAGTGGAAGACGATATTATCTCATCGAACTTTCTTTCTATTGCGGTAGGAAAGTACAGTAAGGAAACAATTAAGGTCCGATCCGGTAAAGATGCTGTTCAAGTCTGTCGCGATCATCACGATATTGATTTAATACTGATGGATATTGAACTACCGGAAATGGACGGACATGAAGCTACCCGCCAGATCCGACTGTTTAACCCGAACGTGATAATTATTGCCCAAACCGTGTTCGCATTCTCAGGACAGCGTGAATTGGCGCTGGAGGCTGGTTGCAATGAATACATTACCAAACCGGTTCATAAGCAAGTATTAACGGGGTTAATTGAAAAGCATTTTCCATCCCTGCCACAGGCCTAAGACCGGGTTTAGTCAAATAGTAGGCGAAATGCTTCATATGTTGCCTGTATTTATCTTTTTTTAGGGCAAACATCGTTTTCGAAATTAATGAAGAATATTAACGCCCGACCGGAATCGGGGCAACATTCCGAAGCGTGTACCGGGAAATCCTTACCAAATCGCGAGGCTTTTTCACTACAGGCAATGGATGCCCTTACGGCCGAAATTGCAGTTGTCGATGAAAAGGGAATAATTCTGGCAGTCAATCGTGCCTGGCGCGATCTGGCCAATGCGGAAGCAGTAACCAATGTTAACGAAAACTCAAATTACCTGGAGGTATGCGATACTGCGTCTGGCCCGGGTTCTGAGTTTTCAAAAGAAATCGCCACCGGCATACGGGAGGTCCTGCAAAACAGGATATCCGTTTTTACAAAAGAATATCCCTGTGATATAACTACAGACTCCCTAATTGTTAAACGCTGGTTCAAAGTCACTGTTACACCCATAGCCGGGGACGGACCTGGCCGGGTTATTATCTCACATGAAGATATCACAGAAAGACTGCAGAAGGAAGAAGCTATAAAACAAAGCGAACAGCGCTATCAGGCCCTTGTTGAATGGGCGCCCTACGCTGTTATCGTTCACCGCGACATGAAGATAATATATGTTAATCCCGCGGCAGTAAAATTGTTTGGTGCAAACACATCTGAGGATCTTATCGGGACATCTGTCATGCGCTGGCATCATCCTGATTATCATCAAATCGTAAAGGAAAGGATACGCCGGGCAACAGAGGAAGGATTTGCAGCTCCACTGATAGAATCGAAATATTACAAGCTTGATGGATCCGTAATGGATCTTGAAGTACAGGGAATGCCGATTATATACGACGGGTTGCCTTCCATTCTGGCCACCTTTAACGACGTTACCGAACGAAACCGGATCGACAAAATCAAATCTGTTATTGAAGCCCGGTATCTGTCGATGATTGCGAACATTCCTGATGTCATCAGCATATTAGGTGCCGATGGCCTGGTAAAATACAGAAGCCCGAACATTGAAAAAATTTTTGGATGGTTACCTGAAGAGAGGATTGGTACCACCGGCTTTTTCACTGTCCATCCGGATGACCTGGAGATGGCTCAAAGGATATTCCATCAGCTGCTCAAGAAAGAGAACTCTCAAATGACTTTCGAGTTCAGGTATCAATGTAAAGATGGAAGTTACAAACCTGTTGAAATGACTGCTTCCAACCTGATCAACGATCCCTCAATCAACGGAATTTTGCTGAACTATCATGACATCACGGAGCGAAAGAAAGCAGAAAGTGAAATTCTTGAAAGCAGCAAAAAATGGGAGGGAATAATTGAGGCCTCGCCAGATGGAATCGCACTCGTTTCATTAGATGGGAAGCTTAAGTTTATTTCAGACAAATACTCACTCATTCATGGATATCCGATCGAAGAAAAAGGCCGAAACCTGGGAAGGTCCGTTTTCGATTTTATCGATGAATCTCATCATGAAAAACTTATTGAAAATATTAACAGTCTGCTTACCAACAATAAGCAAAATCGAATTTCTGAATACACAGGTATAAAAAAGGATCAGAGCCGATTTGATTTAAGCGTAAATTCTACAGTGCTGTTTGATATCGATGGAAAACCATCTGACATCCTGGTTATCAGCCGGGATGTTACCGAACTCAAGCAGGCAGATAATGAACTGAAAGAAAGCTTGAAACGCTACGACTCTCTTGCCCGCCACAGTAGGGTATTTCACTGGGAAGTTGATGCCAGTGGCCTTTACACCTATGTAAGTGCTCCTGTGGCAGATTTAACGGGCTATGAACCCCAGGACCTGATTTGCAAAAAGCACTTCTACGAGCTGCATCCTGAGAATGGCCGTGATGCCTTTAAGGCAGGGGCATTGGAAGCCTTTGCTGCTAAATTAGCCTTTAACAATCTTGAAAACTCTGTTGAAACAAGAGACGGACGAGTAATATGGGTGTCAACGGATGGAATTCCGATTGAAGATGGTCAAGGAAGATTATTGGGCTACAGTGGGAGTGATACGGACATAACCCAAAGAAAAATGGCGGAAAATCTGTTGCTTCAAGCAAATCAAGAACTTGAGCTAGCCACTGCCAGAGCAAACGATATGGCCGAAAAAGCTGAAATGGCCAACAAGGCAAAGAGCGTCTTTCTGGCTAATATGTCTCACGAGATCCGGACACCGCTCAATGCGATAATCGGATTTTCACAACTCATGAACCGGGAAGAGTTATCAGCCAGGCAAAAGGAATATGTTTTTTCTATTTATCGTTCAGGGGAGCATTTGCTCTCTCTCATCAATGATATTCTTGAATTGTCCAAAGTGGAGGCCGGTCGCATTACACTGAATCCAAAAAATATCGATTTGCATGCATTGGTTAACGACCTCAGGATCACGTTTAAAGAACAGGCCTTATCCAAGAAGTTACAGCTGGACTTTGAACTCATTAAGGATCTTCCGCGATTTGTTCTGGTAGATGAAAGCAAATTGCGACAGATCTTTATCAACCTGATCGGCAATGCTATAAAATTCACCAATGAAGGAGGCATATCCGTCAGGGTTTGTGTCGATTATACCAGCCAGAATTCAAGAAACCTTATAGTTGAAGTTCAGGATTCAGGCCCCGGGATCGCCGAAAATGAATTCAGCAAACTCTTTAAGCAGTTTGAACAGACAAGTACCGGAGTCAAAAGAGGAAGTGGCAACGGTTTGGGCTTGGCGCTTAGCCGCGAACTGGCCATTTTGATGGGAGGAGATATCTCGGTAACCAGCCAGGAGGGGAAAGGCTCCATATTTACCTTCCATGTAGAAATAAAAGTGGGAGATCCTGTTGGACGCGTTGAGAAATCAACCAGAAGGGTCAGGCAAATTCATAATAATATAGACGCATGCCGGATTCTGGTGGTTGATGATAAAGAGGAAAACCTGCTATTGACAGTCAATCTACTCCGATTGGCTGGTTTTGAAACTGACGAAGCAATGAATGGCGAACAGGCTATTGCCAAAACGTTACAGTACCTTCCACACTTAATTCTGATGGATATGCGGATGCCTGTCATGGACGGATTTGAGGCAATACGCCGAATCAGGCTAACCGAAACCGGAAAACTAATTCCCATTATAGCACTAACTGCCAGCCAATTTGAAGAGGAACAAAAAAAGATGGCGGCAGTTGATATCCAGGGTTATATCAGGAAACCTTTTCGTGAAAACGAACTGTTTGATTGCATCAAAGAGGTATTGGGCCTTCAATATGTTTATGAGACAGAAAAAATACCGTCCGAACTAAACAAATTTGATGATAACCCGGATTTATTGGCTGATCACATGGCAAGACTTCCGGAACAATTATGGTTACAAATGAGCCAGGCAGTTGCAGTCGCAGATTTCAACTTATTGATTGAACTCATCGGAAAAATCGATCCGATTTATTCAGAACTCATCAACCACCTCACCGTGCTTGCCGGAAATTTCGATCATGCCAACTTGCAAAAAGCATTAAATCAAACGAACAAAAGAAAATGAAAACAGAGATAGGAACTGGTCCGGATATTCCTAACATTCTTATTGTGGATGATATTTCGGCAAATCTCAAATTATTAGGTGACATTCTCAAAGACGAAGCGTACAAAATCCGTCAGGTTAATAATGGAGAACTGGCGTTACAAGTAGCAGAGCAGCAAAAGCCTGATCTCATTCTTCTCGATATAATGATGCCGGGTATGGATGGATATGAAGTTTGCGGAAAACTAAAGAAGAATCCGGAGCTGAAAGACATACCCGTGATATTTATCAGCGCCCTGGATGGCACAAATGATATCGTTTCTGCACTGGCATTGGGAGGAGCTGATTATATCAGCAAACCGTTTCAGGGGGAAGAGGTGAAAGCCCGTATCAGGACTCATCTGCAAATCCATCTGCAAAGCAGAGAACTTCAACGCCTCAATGCCACAAAGGACAAATTCTTCTCCATCATCGCGCACGACCTGAGAGGGCCTTTCAGCGGTTTTCTGGGACTGACTCAACTATTGGCTGAAGAATCTCCGAATTATTCACCTGATCACATTCAGAAAATTGGAATCCTGATGAATAGCTCCGCCACCAATCTTTTCCGCCTGCTGGAAAACCTGCTTGAATGGTCGAGCATGCAGCGAGGGCTGATCGCTATCATTAGAGTGGATTCTGACCTGCTTACAATCGTCAGAGAATGTTGTTCAATTCTCGTGGAGTCTTTCAAAAGCAAGGAGGTTGAATTAATTTACGATATACCCACGGGGCTAATTATTTCAGCTGATCTGAATATGCTGATGACAATTATCAGAAACCTGACAACGAATGCCTTGAAATTCTCGAATAGAGGCGGTACCATAACCATTTCGGCCACTTCCAATGTCGATAATATAGAAATTTCCGTTAAAGACACTGGCATAGGTATGGATCCTGAGCTCGTAAGCCAGCTTTTCGGGATAGATACCAAAACGGCCAGACGCGGCACGGAGGGAGAACCCAGCTGTGGACTTGGACTTCTGTTGGTAAAGGATTTCATTGGCAAACATGGTGGAGAAATTTGGGTGGAGAGTGAAGTAGGACAAGGCTCGGTTTTCACTTTTGCCATACCGCATAAAAATTCAACAGCAGATTAAACTGGGTGTCCGCCTTTCGGCTTTCGTTAATTTCGTACATTTATGAAGATTTAGCGATTCTCCACCAAATGCGATTTTTTTTGCACCTGTTTAAATCCGTGGTAAGGGACGGGGTCCCGTTTTTCAACGGGATGACAACTCTTCGGGGCAGGCCTGATCGCACATCTTCAATAGGGAGGACCCGCGGGATGCAAAAAGGGAGGACCCACGGGTGCCTCCCCTACACCGTTCTTCCGCGTCACGCGTTTCGTGTCACGTGTTTCGATCCTCTTCTTCGTCACGCGTTTCGTGTCACGTGTCACGTTCTTCTTCTCCTCGCCCTAACTTCCTGCAATACCGAACTTGATATTATCCGCGAATCCAGCGGCAGGCCTGTCGTTTATTGCCTGCTGAATCCGCAGGATTCGATTCAGTATCTGCGTATCAGCAAATCATTCATTTTCAAAGGCAACCCGGAAACAGAATCAATCAGCGCTGACAGCCTGGTCCTTGATGAGGAATTTTATGCTTATCTGGAATATGAAAACCCGAATGGAACAAGAGAGATTTTCTATTTTTCGCCCGCTGGAATCAGCCAGCGCGACAGTGGCTTTTTCCCAAGCGACGGTCTGGCCATTTTCAAAACAAATTGCAAAGTTACCGGTGGCAGTGATTATGGGTTGTATATCCACTTTCCGAAAATTCCGCGTTTGGTTGCAGCAACAATTACCGCAGTCAACCCGGTTGAAATTATGGATCCCAATCCCCTGCCCGGCCGGGAGATTACGCTTTTAGAAGATCAGGGATACCTGATCAGATGGACAAAATCAGTAAAATTTGCTGTTTATCAATCGTTTATCAGATTCATTTATATCGAGGGCGATAGAAACTCCCAGATGGTTCACGAACTTGATCTGCCTCAATCGATCATTTATGGCAATACGGATAATACTATTCTAACCAGTTACCTTAATGGTGCGAGTTTTATCAAGGACCTTACAACCAATCTTGCACCACCGGATTCCGGATTGCGCAGGAAGATTATCGGGTTCGATTTTCTGATGGCCGCCGGTGGTCCTGAGCTGGCCGTTTTTACCAGGTCAGGCGAAAATAGCATCGCCTCCTTTACCGGTCTCGACGAGTATTCCAACCTCGATGGCGCTGCCGGGATATTCAGTTCCAGAACTTTTACCGGCGCTTACAACAACCGATTCTCCGACATTACAATCAATTATCTTGCAGATAGTGCCGAGACGCGACGCCTGGGATTTCTGCGGTTCAATGAAGATTTTGAGCCATGAACAAGTTAATCTGCATAATTATCCTGATGGCTGTATTTTTATCCGCCTGCCTCAAGATCAAGGAGGATGATGATCCTGTTATTCCGGATAATCATGGCACCCTGGAGTTCCGGTTTATCCTTCCTGAATATAAGATCCCCAAAGGCAGTATCCACCGGGTTTCACTGGGTTTTGCACTCTCTGTTGATTCCCTGTACCGCGGACAGTATTTTCAAAAGGTCAACGTATCGGATTATCAGGAAAGCTATTCCTTGTTTTTCCTGCCCGATGAATATTACTACAATGCAGTCATTACCTGTTCTTGCGGTGGCGACACCTGTCTGAATGGTGGCTTTCCCGGAGGTCGCTTCGGTATGAAATACAATTTCGACAAATTCGAAATTGAGAATCAGAAGACAACCATTATTGAAACCCATTTTCAATAGTTTGTCATGAAAAATTTCATCGGCTTCCTTTTCACACTGGCCATCATAACTGCGTGCAATACATTATACAATACAGATATAGCACCTGCAGCAATTTTCAATGCGATCCCTGAAAGCGGAAAAACGATAGATACTTTTCAGTTCGATGCCAGTCTCACCCAATCGGGCAGCGTTAAAAACAAGGCCTATTATCGCTGGGATTGGAATCGCGATGGGATATGGGATGAAGAATTCACCAGTCTGCCAGTTACTCCCCACCGGTATTTCGCAAAAGGCACCTACTACCCAAAGCTGGAGGTTATTAATTCCGGTGGACTGACCGATACATTTTCTCTGGAAATCAAGGTTGATCAGGGCTATTCGGCTCCTCATCCAAGTTTTACCGTTACCCCTGACTATGGCAATATCAAAACACGGTTTGTGCTCGATGCTTCCGGAACAAAGGACGATGAAGATTCTATCACCAATCTGCGTTTTATGTGGGATTTTAACAATAACGGAGAATGGGATACTCCTCTGTCATCCAATCCGGTAACCAATATTATTTATCCCGATACCGGAAAGTATGAGATACTGGTTGAAGCAGTTGATCCCCGGAATTTGCGTACCCGGGCAACCCGAACGGTGTGGGTAACCAATATCAATCCAAAGCTGACAGCCGATTTTAGCTGGACGCCGGAGTACGGCAACACAGCAACCCTATTCACTCTGGATGCCTCCATCTCATATAATCCGGAGGAGCCCCAGGCACTGTTCCGGTATTCCTGGAAATTGCCTCCACTGTACCAATGGACCGACTGGACCTATAAATCCGATACCACGCTGAACTTTTCACGTGAAGACAGCTACGATCTCGAACTGCGTGTAAAGGATACCGCCAGCCTGATTAATTATTGCAAAAAAAACATCAGAATATATCACAATAACCTGCCGCCAAAACCTAAGTTTATCATCGGGTGCCGCCGTGGAAATATCCGTACGCAGTTTTTCTTTAATTCCTGGCCCACTCTGGATCAGGAATCCTTGCCTTCTTCGCTGGAATTCCGATGGGACTTTGATGGCGATCAGCGATGGGACACTGATTTTTCCAAAGAGCACAAGATTTACCATAATTACCCGGAGCCCGGTACCTATAAGGTTTATATGGAAGCACGCGATCCGGATGGATTATCAGATACCACAGCACAATTTGTTGAAGTGTCGCAATGGACCAATGAAACCGGGCTAATTTACGACCAGCGCGACGGGCAGTATTACGGATCGGTAAAAATCGGCAGCCAGTGGTGGATGAGTCAGAACCTGAACTTTGCACCGTATAATTTAAGCAAGGATTATATTACGAAATTTTGCTATTCCCGATTCCCTGAAGACAAGGTTGCCTGGTGCAATATCATGGGTGGCTTATACAATTGTTATCATGCCACTCGCGAAGATTTCTACGGCGAGGTCCGGGGAATTTGTCCGATGGGCTGGCATATGCCTTCCCGAAAAGAGTGGGAAACCTTAGTAAATACTGTAGGCGGCTGGGATCAGGCCGATAAACTTTTACCAGGTGGGAGCTCCGATTTTAACGCTTTGTATGCCGGGTTCATGGAAGAAGTTACTGATCCGGTAGATGGTGGCACCAAAACGGTGTATAAGTGGCTCAATTACGGCACCTATTTCTGGTCGTTCAATAAAATGTCGAATCCGTATGCACCCAACGCATGGAATATCACACTGATCAAAGACGAAAAGAAATTTTTACCCGGATTTTCATCGATGGAAAGCTATTTTTCGGTCAGATGCGTGAAGAATGAAGATTAATAAAATAGTTCCGGAAATAGCCTATTAAGGAATTAATTATACCTAAACTGCATGTAATTTGAGGTGAAATTTCGAAATAATCGGATGCATGAAAAGTCCAGCAAGTCAGTCTGCCGATATGGTACCCTTAGCGGAAGCTTTGAAACTTATTCATGAGCTTAAGGTGCATCAGGCTGAACTGGAATTGGAGATTGAAGCTCTCCGGCTGGCAGAGAAGCCTGCCCAACACGCTGAAAAAGCAATGCAACAGACGGAACAAAAGTTCTCGCTTTTCATGGACTTGTTGCCTGCCATTGTGTTTATTAAAGATAAGGATAGCAAGCTGATCTATGCCAATAAAAACATGGATATGGCGCTCGGTGCATCAAAATGGATTGGTTTGCCCACTGCAGAGATTTTCGGCAGCGAAACTGCCGCAAGAATATCCGAG
>CAIXHD010000122.1 GCA_903919065.1 uncultured Bacteroidota bacterium | reverse complement strand
TGGAATGCCGGTAGCAGGAATTTCCTGCTCGGGAGTACCGAAATCACCCGAAAATTCACCTTCGCCGGTCATGCCGGCCATACCTGAACGACCAACCGTAACACGGTTATTGATGATGATTCCCGGTTGTAAACTTCGCACGTGTTGATACAGATCTTTGCCGTATCCTTTGGTCCAGGTATTTTCCCACTCGCCGTCAAACCAAAGTACCCCGATTTTTCCGTAACGTGTCAGGAGTTCTTTTAACTGTGCTTTCATGTAAATACGGTACTCGTCGAAGTCGGCGCCTTTGGTACTTCTGGTCTTTTCCCAACCTCTCCTGGGCAAATAATTGTCGTTATGCCAGTCCATGATCGAATGGTAAAGACAGAAGGTCATTTCCTGTTTTTCACATGCTTCTGACATTTCTTTAATGATATCCCTTTTAAATGGAGTCGACATCACATCGAAATCAGTCTGCTTCGAATCAAACAAGCCAAACCCATCATGGTGTTTTGAGGTGATCACCACATATTTCATTCCGGCATCCTTTGCCATTTTTACCCAGTCATCTGCATTAAAATTTACCGGATTAAACTGATCAAGGAATTTGTTGTACTCTTCCAGTGGTATTTGTGCCGATTCCCTTATCCATTCTGCGTGGTTGGTCTGTCCATTCCATTCGCCGGCAGGTACCGCGTAAAGGCCCCAATGGATGAACATACCAAAGCGTGCTTCTCTCCACCATTCCATCCGGGCATCTTTATCAGCCTTGGATTCAGTAAGGTAGTCGACACTTTTTTGCTTGCAGCTCACCAGTAAAAGCAACAATAACAGGGCAGGTAAAAGTCGGAATTTCATAACGAAGTGTTTAATTATCTTTATCCAAAATTAGCCATTTATTTGTTGCATGACTAAAAAAGCAAATTCGAGTCTGTTTTCGAAAGATTTTATCCATCTGACCCTATCGGTTTTTCTGATTTCCACTGCATTTTATTTCCTGATGCCAACCCTTCCGGTTTATCTTCAGGAAGTCTTGAAAGCCAGTAAGCAGGAAGTTGGGTTAATCATCGGGACGTATACGCTGGCAGCATTAATGGTAAGGCCTATATCCGGCTATGCTTTGGATACGTATGGCCGCAAATGGATATTGCTCATTGGCATGATTTTCTTTTCGTTGATGTTCTTTTTCTATCCTGTTGCCGCTTCAATTATTCCTTTACTCATACTGCGATTTTTGCATGGATTAAACTGGGGAGCATCCACTACTGCCGGATTTACAATTGTGGTGGACCTTGTTTCACCTGAAAAGCGGGGACGTGCAATTGGATATTTTGGACTTTCATTTACCGTGGCCATGTCGATCGGGCCGGTAATTGGCCTCAAAGTTTTAGGTCATGGTCATTTTACCGCCCTGTTTCTTGCTGCTGGAGCGGTTTCCCTGCTTGGTGTCCTGATGGCTTCACTGGTTAAATACCCGATATTCAAGCGTCCGAAAAATCCGGTGTTCAGTTGGAAAGCACTGATTGCTAAGCGTTCCCTTCCGGTATCGCTTAATATTCTCATTGTTGCTGCTTCCTATGGTGGTGTTTTGACCTTTATTACCATATATGCCAGGGAGATAAATCTGAATTCCTATACTGGCTGGTATTTCACCATTATGGCTATCGGAACTGCCCTTACACGGGTGTTTTCGGGAAAGCTTTTCGACCGCTTTGGCCCTACAATGATCTCCGTTCTTAGCATAATCTCAATTTCAGCAGGACTTCTATTACTCTCTCATGCGCCGGTACTGAATTTCTTCCTGACCTCCGGTTTCCTGATTGGTGTTGGATTCGGTGTTCTTTTTCCGACCCTTCAAACCATGGCCAATAATGTGGTATCGCCCGAACGGCGTGGTTCAGCAAACTCCACTTTCCTTACCGGGCTCGACCTGGGCATTGGTCTGGGATCAGTTTTAACAGGGGTGCTTTCACAACCCATGGGTTTATCCTGGACTTTTAATGCCTCCGCAATCCTTGCCCTTGCCGGTCTTTTGTTCTTCCTGGTTGTCAGCTTGCCGCATTACCAGAAATTCAATAGGGAAGAGTAGGGTGTGGGGTTGAATTTAGAGATTCGAAGGCCAGTGTTGAATTTTGAATTATCAGGATCCAGTGGGCTGCTCGGCCGATACAGTCTATAGGCCCACTTGACATTGTGATTTCAGAATTCAAAATTGGTCTTGGTCTTCAAAAAGGTATCGGGTGTCGGGTAGTCTTCAGTCGGCAGTTCTCAGTCTTCAGTTCTCAGTCGGCAATTAATCGCAAATTCTTAATTCTGAATTAATTTTCTAAATTTGGATAATTGTAAAAAGTACACTAATAATTTTTGCCATGAAACACCTTGTATCCATTCTATGCATGTTGCTCTTTTTTATCGGAGTAAATGCCCAGGAAACCAATAAGCTGATTATTGATGCCAAGCCGGGTGGGGTGGTCATCAACAAAAATATTTACGGACATTTTGCAGAGCATCTCGGCCGCTGTATTTATGATGGTATATGGGTTGGAAAAGATTCAAAGATTCCGAACATTAATGGTTATCGAACAGATATAGTTAACGCACTCAAGGAGATGCAGATTCCGGTATTGCGCTGGCCGGGCGGCTGTTTCGCCGATACTTACCACTGGATGGATGGCATTGGTCCGGAGAATAAGCGCGCGAAAATGATGAATTATCACTGGGGTGGAGTAGTCGAGAATAATACTTTTGGGACGCATGAGTTCCTGAATCTTTGCGAGATGCTGGGATGCGAGCCTTATATCTCGGCCAATGTGGGAAGTGGTTCGGTTGTTGAGATGACCCAGTGGATTGAGTATGTGAATTCCGATAAGGATGTTCCAATGGCTAACCTCCGCCGGCTGAATGGAAGGGAGAAACCCTGGAATGTTAAGTTTCTTGGTGTTGGCAATGAAAGCTGGGGTTGCGGCGGAAATATGACTCCCGATTACTATGTCAATCTGTTAAGGAATTATTCTGAGATGGCCGGTATTTATGGTCAGTGGAAATTGCAGCAGATCGGTTGCGGAGCCAATGGGGCGGATTACAACTGGACTGATGTGGTGATGAAACAAAGGCCTGGCGGAATGAGTGGGTTGTCATTGCACTATTACACCATTGCCGGTCAGAGTTGGGGCGATAAATCGCCTGCTACCGGGTTTGAAAAGAAATACTTTTTCTCCGGATTGGAAAAGGCGCTGAAAATTAATGAGCTGGTCGAAAAGCATAGCGCCATCATGGATAAATATGATCCTAAAAAACAAGTTGGGTTAATGGTTGATGAGTGGGGTATATGGACCGATGTTGAACCTGGCACCGAACCCGGATTTCTTTTCCAGCAGAATTCAATCCGTGATGCCTTGATTGCCTCCGTTACGCTTGATGTGTTTAATAATCACGCAGATCGGATTAAGATGGCGAATATTGCTCAGACCATCAATGTGTTGCAGGCGGTTATACTTACCGAAGGAAGTAAAATGGTGCTGACACCAACCTATTATGTTTTTAAAATGTATAACGTGCATCAGGATGCCAAACTTTTGGAAAGCAAGCTGATCTGCGAGGATTATGAGATGGATGGCAAAAAGATTCCAACCCTCAGCAGTTCAGTATCGGAAGATAAAAATGGCAATGTCCATGTTACCATAACGAACCTGAATCCTGATAAAGAAGTTACGCTTTCAGTGGATCTGGTTGGCAAGACTTTTGAAAAAGTTAAATCAGCTTCAGTTCTGACAGCTCCTGAATATAACTCCTTCAACTCCTTCGATAAGCCTGAGGTGGTGAAGCCGGTTGATTTTAAAAACTATAAGAAAACCAATGCTTCATCCCTTTCGGTCACCATCCCGTCAAAAGCAATTGTAGTTTTGGAGCTGCTCTGATCTTCGTCACCCGTCACTCGTCACCTGTCACCCTCTTCCCTGGCAGTTGCACGGTAAACGTGCTTCCCTTACCCTCAACGCTCTCAACCAGTATGCGTCCCTGGTGATGCTTGATAAATTCATCGACGAGTACTAGTCCAAGGCCTGTGCCTGATTCATAATCAGTACCCCTCGAGGTGATC
>CAIXHD010000121.1 GCA_903919065.1 uncultured Bacteroidota bacterium | reverse complement strand
GATCGAGGATTTGCTCACTTTGAAAGGAGCGAAAACGCTTTCGCCTGTCGTTATAAATCTCCGTAATCCGAACTTTGTATTCACTGTCTGATCTGAAGTTGACTGGGCTACGGAATAGATATCATTCTTCCGGTGACTGAAGGTTGCGGTTTTGAATCCCTTCTGATCCTCTGATAAAACTCTCAGGCAGCTGTTCCGACTCCTGCTCCAGAATGTGAGGGTTCCCGCATTCACTCCGTAAGTATCACCTGTTACGTTGAGAAACCGGTTCCAGGCCACCCCTCCGTTGTCAAGCAAGGCGCCATCCCAGGTCTCCATACTATTGAACTGCCAGAGTGGGAAATAATTTTCAGCAATGGTCCCATCATTCAGGTATTCCCGGTTGATGCGCCAGCTGATATCGTTCCCGGTTATTTTAAAAATCCATTGTTCCGTAACTGAAAATCCGGCAGGACCAAACTGGATATTATCGATATTAACAAAATCAGCCTTAATTGTAATAACTGGAAGATGAAGGCATTGCTTCGATGAATACAAGGAATCCCCTGATTTGAATCCTGTATAAACCAGGTTACCTTTTCCGGTAACCCCGGTGCCTTTTACCACGATCTCATCCAGGGTACAACCATGGTTATAGTTTATCCTGATTTTCAGATCTCCGTTACTGCCGGTGAGGCTGATGGTTTTATTGACCTTATCCTGTGTAATTCCGCCTGTTTGCGATAAAACGGTTACCGGTAAAAGGGCTGCATTCAGCAGGATGATTAAGGCGATGAAAAAGATACGGGATGTTTTCATTGGGAAAATAATTCTGACTTAAAGATAGGCATCAACACTTAAAAAGCCCTTACAGCCCGCACAGCCTTTGGGTTCGACTTGCCCCAGACGAAAGCACCGGATCCAGCCTTGAAGGTCATGCACCAAGCATTATTCGGGGAATCTTCGGAGGAACTCCAAACTTCCTGACCTTCCGGAAAACCGCCAACATTATCTTTCTTCCACCACAGCAGGTCGAGCTCGTCCTTCGATGGTAAAAACCAGTCGCTGAAACCACCCAGTACCAGATCATTGCAAAGTCGGGCTGCTATTCCTGTCTCACCGCAACCATTTATAATAGCCGTTGTATTGGCCTGTCCGGTACCAATTGCGTCAGACGTGCCAATGGTGGTTCCCCAGCAACCCCATAATGCCGCTGCGCTTTGATTGGATGGGGCAGCAATCAGACCGTGCTTGCCGGTACTGTCAATATAGAAGATAATTCCACCGCCATAACTCTGTCCAATATGGAGGGCCTGTGCAATAATTGCTTTTGCAGTGGCGGTACCTGCTATTTTACCGGTTGAACTGTCGTAGAGCTTTAAATCCACATTATAATCGCCTCCAACCGGATAGGTATGTCTGACTATGCTATCGTTATTTACGGTAACATCGGCAGTGCCGTCGCCAAAGTTCCAGACATATTTTGCATTTTTTGGTGCCGAACCGTAAGGCCTTGCTGTTATAGTCAATTCCTGTTCAGGTTCACCGGTTACCGGGCTTGGACTGATTTCCAGTTTGGTATAGTTGATATTGAACCATTTAAAATCTATGAACGTATCGGGTTGGCTCCCATCCGGGTCAACCACCTCAGGGTTCGTATAGCGCATATAAAAACCTATCTTGTTAAGTCCCGGCTTCAGAATAACCCATCCCTTACCATTTGTCCATCTCCGGATATCTGTGCCATTGGTATCGAACAAATCGAATGAAATACAATTTTTTCCCTCAACCTGAAAACCCTCGGCAGCAGCAGGGCATTCAACGAAACACATTAAGGTGTCGTTATTCGTGGAAAGACCGTCTTTCAGTACGGAGTTAACTTTCCCTTTTACCCAGATGGTATACGCCGGGAATGTATTTGGAGCCCTATTGCCAATGGTGCTGTCGGACAATTCAGCATATCGATTTTCGAATAAATTCCATTCGATACAGGCCGTTTTGGCATACCAGGTAATAAACGGATACGGATCGGAAGCGGCATTGCCGTTTTGCTTAGCGATGTATGGTTCAAATTTGTTGTTTTTGAATTCGATCGATTGCCCTATACCGGGTTTATTAGGATCGGAAATATAGAGCAGCCCTTCGTTGATGGCTACCTGGTAACAAACCACCGCATGTCCGCTGTATTTAGGAATTCCAATGGCATTTTTGCCGGTTTGCCGAAAAATATTCACCCCCTGCGGCTCCCCGGTCACCAGCATGGCTCCGGCAATAGAGTAAAGCTTGAGCTTATCGAGCCCCTGGTTTCTATCGATATGTTTCCAGAAAAATTCAGCTAAATCTCCATCCTTGATATCTTTCTGAATGACTGAGCTAAAACGATATCCTCTCGCATTATCCTGCCACAGATTTGCGTTGTCGCTGAATTTATTAAACAAATTTCCGTCGCTGGATTTCTTTTCAAAATAGTACCACATGGCTGTCATGGATTGACCTAAACAGTGGCCGTATGGGGCGATGTAAGATCCATAGTTAACGAATTCCCAGTCATCAACGCCGGGTTTAAATCCCGAGGAGATAACCGTTTTCAATTTCAATACACTTTCCGAGATGGAACTGATAATTATGCTGGCACCTTTGTTTGTTTCTGCTGTTTTGCTTTTAAGGGAAGAACTGCCGCTGCTCAGCATATTGCCCGATAAGAAATGGCGGGTTAAAAGGGTAATGGAATTTGACGTGGCACTTTCAACCGGAATACCTTCCAATTTTCCGGTTACCTCATCAAAATAGAATCCAATGGCAACAGATCCTTCAGGAATGACAACGGGAATGGTTACGCTCATCAATTCTGCAGCGTATCCGCCATCGCAGGAAATGGTAATCAGGGGAGATATCGGATTGAAGTTTTCGCCGAATTCATGGCCGGTAACTTTGGCATACGAAATCTTAAATGTCTGACCGGAAGCGTATGAATATTCCGGGATTATTATTTCCATGCCATCCACCGGAGTGCCCGGTTCATCAACGCTGACGGTTCCACCTCCGGTCCCAACGGATGTTGAGGAAACATCAACGGTTGTGCCGGTTTTAATTTTGCCGGTGTTCCCATTGTAATTTAAATACTCATCATTGCAGCCGAAGGCCAGCAAAGGAAGCAATATCAGCAATAATGCCCGGTTAAGGTCTTTCATGATTTTTCAGGTTGGGGTTCTTGAATAAAATCGATGAAAGGTAGGGAAATTATGGCCCCGGCTTGGCTTCTTTGATCGCGTATTCCATGTTGATCTGATTTCAGTTTTTGTATACAGTAAAATAAACTGTATCGGCTGTGAGGGCAGTGAAAATACCCATGGCATTTTCCACATTACCGGGCGGCTGCGTTATAGCGTTTGAAGTGAGTTCAGCATTATCAAAAAGGTCGGCGAATTCGGGATTTATGTGAAATACGATTACCCGGTGCTTACCATAGTATCGGATGTTTCGCATAGATACCTGAAACTGGTCAGCCTGCGAAGGTGCAGCAAAGCTCATGCTGGGCAGGTCGGCAACCATGTCGTTTAGCGGTGTTGGACTGGTTTCGGTATTTTCTATGATCACATAATAATAGTCTGACGCCGGGTTGCTCCAGGTAATGGTGAGACCGCCGGAGTCCATCATGCCCTTCGGATCACCGGTGAAGAATAGACTGGAGGTACTGATCGCCAGCGACTGGATAGAATCAGGAATTCGGGTGGCCGACCGAAAAACTGCATCCTCATACAAGCCATAGAGTCCGATGGAATCACCTGGCTTAAAATTCAGCTTTGAAGAGAGTACCCGGTATTCACCTGATGAATCGGGATATTCGGTCATCAGGACGGTATCTTTTTTATGAATCAGGAATACAGGCACGCCGCTGACTGGCATCTGGATCGTATCGGTTCCGGTATAGGGTATCATATATTTTACCGAAACCGTTATAGTATCTTTTTGTGGCATAATAAATGCCTCAATTACAGGGGTTTTCTCTGTTTTGGTAGCAACATTGACCTTCTCACAGGAGATCAAAAGAATGATAACAGCCAGAATGGGGAGTATTTTGGTTTTCATGATTAATGCAGAT
>CAIXHD010000120.1 GCA_903919065.1 uncultured Bacteroidota bacterium | reverse complement strand
GTAGCCAGAAGCGCCACGAGTAGCAGTTGAAGTCAGCCTCTCCCTTCCCCCGATCCATAATTCGGCCGTCCTCCCCTGAAAAGCATCCCCGTTGGTCAGGATTGTTTCGTACATCCTTGGATCCCTGTTCACATAAGGATTGGTGGCCAAAAAACCTGATCCCGGATCAGTGATGGGAAGCCCGTTGGCCATGGGAAACATTTCGACATAATTGTTGTTCGGGCTGGAAGTCCCCTCATTCAGAATCTGTGAAATCATGCCCCATGCCAGATTGGTAGCGCACCTGAACTGGATTCTTGTCGAGATAAGTACTTCACCGTTGATACGCTGCGTATAAGCGTTTCTGAAATCAACCCTTGGGTTGCCGGTTTTTACCAGTTTATAGTTTCCGGTCGATTCTGCCTTGTCGATTAGTACTTTTGCAGCATCGGCAGCCATTTTCCACAGATTGGCATCGTATTTACCGTGCCAACTCATTTTTTTCTGGGCAGCATCCCCATCGAGGTAGGGTGTATCACTATTTAATACAGGACTGGCTGCGAAAAGCAACAGACGGGCCTTTAATCCCATGGCAGCTGCCTGGGTAAAGCGGCCATCCCAGTTACTTGGATCGGCAATGGTCCAGGGAAGATCTGGTATCGCCTTGTCAATCAGTCCTATAATCGAATCCAGTGTTGCCAGGCTGGTAAGTCGGGGAAATTTCAGCTCTTCACTCACATCCACAGCGCGGCCTAGCCAGGGCAATCCCCCTCCGTAATGGCGATAAAGGTCGGTATAGGTCGTGGCTATGATCATCCTAGCCTCAGCCTTCATCGTTTTTCTGGTGTTTTCATCTGCGTCGGGAACACGGTCAATATTTTTCAGGAAATTATACCCAATTCTGATGCTCTGCCAAATGTGCACTTTGTAAAAAGGATATTTGGTATTGATAGCCGCTGCATCCTCTGACGCACCAGTGTATACCCCGCTGTAATAAATGCTGGGACCACCTGTCCAGCTCAGATAACTGTTGTCAAGGTCGGATAGCGACTCCAGAAGACATGCATTGACCATGTTGCGGGCTGCCAGATCCGTCCGGATACCATAATATAAATTCGCATAACCTGAAAATAAATACCGCTGTGCAAATTCGAGTTTTGAAAAAATGGTATCATTGGTCACGCTTACACTGGGCGGTTTCTCAAGAAAATTGTCACCCAGAGGCAAATCCTTGCATCCAACTACATAAAGCATGGAAAGAATTGCAAATAACTTAACTATATAGTTTTTCATAATTTCATTTATTAGAAGGTTACATTGACGCCAACATTATATATCTGCGTTAATGGATAATAAGGGTTATTATCACTAACCTTGGCTTCAGGATCGTAGAACTTCAGTTTGTCGAATGTCAGAAGATTATATCCATTGGCATAAATCCTGACTGCGCTGATGCCAAGACGAAGTCGTTTCAACAGGGCTGGTTCTATAGTATATCCAAATTCTACATTCTTCAGGCGCAGATAGGAACCATCTTTCAGACTCCAGTCTGATACCCTGGTATTAACTCCGGCGCTACCCCACGTCGCAAATGAAAAACTCGGGAATGTAGCTGTGGCAGCAGTTTCAGGGGTCCACCTCTCATCAACCATGTATTGGAGAAGCGAAGTTGAACCCACAGGACTAAAAGGGACTAGGAATTCTGCCCCCAATTGCCTCGATACATTGGTTACCCCCGTCCAAAGCATACTGAAGTCAAAACCCTTGAAATTGAAACCAACAGTGGTACTAAATATATATTCAGGATAATCGGGATACCCATAAGGCTTTCTGTCATAGGTATCTATTTTCCCGTCGCCGTTCAGGTCTTTAAACCTTAAGGTCCCGGGTATTATAACACCCACGTCTTTGGGGAAATCTGAAATATGTGCAATGTCCTGAGCTGTCCAGAAACCATCCGTAATATAAACAAATGGCTGACCCACCCTCTGTCCAGTTGAATAAAGATAATCATAGGGTTGAGGAACTTCATCCTTAAAGATGACTTTATTGCGCGCAAAAGACATATTGGGCCTTACGAAGTAGGAGAAATCCCCCAATTTATCCTTCCAGCTCAATTCGATTTCATACCCGTGGTTCTCAACTATTCCAATATTTACTGCCGGTAAGGTGACTGCAATAATGCCGGGCACTGTATTGCGGGTGGTAAGGATATTATCCCGGTATTCATAAAAATAATCAAAGTTCAAACCAAGTTTGCCATTCAGAAATTTCATGTCAATCCCATAGTCTTGCTTTTTGGCTTTTTCCCATATAACATCAGGGTTTCCTACTTTTATTTCAGAGGCAATGATTTGATTCTGAGGATTATCTGATCCAAAATTGTAGCCTCCTGAATTAGCCGAATAGCTGTTGGGCAGATACAGGAAACGGTTGCTACCCTGCCTGTCATTCCCTACGACACCATAGGATGCCCTGAGCTTCAGAAAACTAATAAACTTAAATCGCTTCATGAAATCCTCCTCCGTGACTACCCATCCGCCTGAAACAGAAGGAAATAAACCAAATCGCTTGCCCGGGGCAAAATTCTCAGAGCCATTGTATCCAAGGTTGATTTCAGCGAGGTATTTTGTTTTATAATCATAGGTAGCCCTGCCTACCAGGCCCACGTAGCCCATTGGAATTTCCGGGTTAACAGCAGGATAATAATTTTTGCTTTCGTTATAGAGCAATAAACCCGTAACAGTATGATCACCGAAACTCCGGTTATAGGTCAGCCCACCCTCCAGATACCAGTTCCTGGCTTTTGCAAATGACTCAGAATAACCCAGGGTACCGTCTGTACCGAATTTTCTTAAAACAACGGTAGAATCACCGGGAGCAGTGGCATCCAGATCTGTCTTATACCACGCCTCATAATAGGCTGATGAAGTACTCCGTGTCTTATTATGGTTATATTCGCTGTTGTACGAAGCTTTAGACCTGAATTCCAGCCCTTTGGTTATAATATCGAGCTTTTGATTCAGGTTGATATCAAAATTCTGAATATTTTTAAGATAATTGATAAATCCCCTTCCGTACAAAACCCCGAGGCCATCGGCAGGGAGACTGGGGACATTGTGATATCTCGTTGCTGTTTGTATTCTTTTACCGTCAACAATACCTGCGGTGATAAAAGGTGGCTGCTGAAAGAAATAGCGAAGTGGCGATGATAATCCGGTCGCGTCATTGGGTATATTCCTGATTTCAGTTCGCCCACCTATGCTTAACCCAAGTTTGGTTGTTTTGGTAACGTTAATATCAACATTGGCCCTGTAATTATACCGGTGATAAGTAAAGTTCCAGTTATAATCTGTGTCGAATTGTCTCAACAATCCATCCTGAGATAGATGGCCTAGAGAAATAAAATATTTCACATTCTTTGTACCCCCCGAAATATTGATGTTTTGCTGGGTTTGAGGGGCCGAAGGTTTCATCATATACTTCCAGATATTGAAGTCCGGATAAATCAGCGGATCAGAATGTGTGCGGTATTTTTCAAGGACAGCGTTGCTGAATTTCAGAACGGCAGCCGGATTATCATTTTTTTGCGCCTCATTATACATTTTTGCCCAGGTATAACTGTCGGCAAATTCGAGTATTCGGGTAGGCACTTGCAAGCCGGTAGTGGTCGAAAATGAAATTTTCGGGGCGCCCTCTGTACCTCTTTTGG
>CAIXHD010000119.1 GCA_903919065.1 uncultured Bacteroidota bacterium | reverse complement strand
CTGTGGCAAATCCTGTCATTCGTTTATCAGTGGGCAACCATGAATTATCCGTTACGGGAAGATCAAGCTTAACACGGTTGAAAAGGCCCTGATAATCATTTACTGCATCACTATATACCTTAGGATATGCTTTCCCCGACAAATGGCTGAGATACTTTTCAACCCGGGTATTCTGATCGGCGCTCACATCTTTATAATTGACAAAATTTGTTGCGGCCACCACATAGATCGTAACAGCATCTGCCTTTTCAATGATCAGATCTGTATCGTCCAGTTTCATCGACCCGCCTTCAGGAATCGCCTTAAGCTGAACCCGGTATCTCAATGCTCCGGTTACACCCATATAATCAGCTGATTTTCCATTTATTACCAGGCCGTCGCTGCCAACCCCATCCATTCTGAAATAATCAGTGGCATAATTCGAGTGTGCTCCGTTACGGCAGCCTCTCAGGCTGGCCTTCAAGGATATGCTCCCCGGTTTGGATGCAGTTAATCTTACCGCTATTACCTGATCAGGCACGGATGACAGCACTTCCCTCCGAAAAATTACCCCATTCACGGTATATTCCGTTCCTGTTGTTCCGGTGGCCAGATCCAGCCATCTTTTATATCCCGTTACTTCCTTTTCATTTTCGAAGAAAAGATGGAGGTTTCCGATCGGCTGATATTTCATTTGTTCCACCGGATAGCCCATGAGGTATCGTCCGAAAAGCTTGTGAGCTCCGATGGGATTTCCTTCAAAAATCATTTTCTGGATATCGGGCAGCACTTTATATCCACCCTTTACCACGGTCGAATATGGCCCGCCCGACCAGTATGTTTCCTCATTTAACTGGATTTTTTCTTCGCCGTTGGTACCATAAACCATGGCGCCCAAGCGGCCGTTACCAACCGGCAGGGCTTCTTCCCATACTTTTGCCGGAGCCTTATACCACAGCAAAGTGGATGGATTAAAGCTTTTATCTTCTATACTTTTCGGCACATCCTTTCCCTGGCTCATAACAGGGATTAATAAGCAAACCAGAGCTGCGAAAGACTTGATGAATGTTCGGTTCATGATATTTTTTATTTCTTGATTTCGATTTTAGATTCTTTTCCAGCAATAAGGGTAACCTTCCGGCTCCCTCCCGGAGATTCAAGGGTAATGGTCTGGTCCTTGCCTGAGATCAGGCTAACTACAACACTGTTTTTATCCCATTTAAGGCTTGATATTTCGATTTGTCCGCGGCAGAGAACTCCATTAATCTCACCAGATGGCCATGCTGACGGCAAGGCAGGCAGCAATTTTATGCGGCCCGGATCGGAGGCAACGAGCATTTTGATGATTACAGCAGGCATCCCCCCGCTGATATCCATATTAAACAGCGATTTATGGTTATGCATGGATGCCATATTATTCAGCCAAAATCGGTTAACCATATGTTTCAGGGATTCATAAACTATAGCTGTATCGCCCATGCTGGCACCGGCTTGTCCGAGCTGCACCAAACCAAAAGACATGAATCCGGATCCTTTACCTTTCCAGTGCTTTTCGAGTTTATAGTTAATGCTTTTTCTGAACGATTCAACCAGCTTTGGATCTGAGGCGATCTCTTCCGGCATGCCATCGAAAAGCGCGTAAAACTGGGATGAATGCCTGTGAGCATCATTATTGGTCAATTTCGGGGTAAGCCATTCTTTGATCATTCCATTTTCATCGATCATATAATCAGGCATCTTGGTCAGCATCTTCTGCCAGAGCAGAATCTTATCTTTGTTTACGCCAAGCTCTCTGGAGGCGGATATCAGGTTGTTGAACACTTCTTTGGCGACAGCAACATCCATTGTTGCATTAAAAGTTCCCTGTGAGTTGGTGTTCCCGGGAGTATTTTCCGGGGATTGGCAGGGAGAAAACACATATTTTCCGTCGGTGCCCTCGTACAGGTAATCCTCGAAAAACAAGCCGCATTTCTGCATGAATGGAAGAGCGTGTTCGGCAAGGAATTTCTTATCGCCGGTATAGAGGTAATAATCGTAGAAATAGTGTGCTGCCCATCCGGCCCCACCTACCCAGAAACCTCCTGCAAAACTGCCGGCCAGTGCATTATTATACCCGTTAGTTGTTGATCTGGAAGGTAATACTACGCCCCTGGCACCAAACATGTTTTTTGCATTTATCTCCAGCCAGGGAACTATTGATTCGATATAGGAAGTATAGGCCAGCATAAGTTCAGGGTAGTTGCCCATGAGCATACTGGAAATTGCGGATGGAACATTGCCGTTATGGGTAAAATCGCTGGCCCAGTCGGGAACAAAAGTACCAGCCCAGATGCCCTGCAAAACCGGAGGATATTTATCGGTGCAGGAGATGATATTATATCGGCCGGCGTCGAATTCCTTTTCGATCAGCGCTTCGTTCAGGTG
>CAIXHD010000118.1 GCA_903919065.1 uncultured Bacteroidota bacterium | reverse complement strand
GTGGGGATACTGGAAGTACCGTTCGACGGATGGATTTGGATACCATGAGTTTCTCCAGTTTTGCGAGCAGATCGGAGCACAAGCCATGGATGTCGCATTTGCTGGCTTGACAGTCCATCCGGATAATAACTGGCCGTTGGAAAACCTCGACACACTTATTCAGCAGACCCTCGATGCCATTGAGTATGCAATCGGTCCTGTTACTTCGAAGTGGGGTGCTCAGCGGGCGAAAATGGGTCATCCGGAAATATTCCCGTTGAAGTATGTGGAGATAGGCAATGAGCACTATGCAGCTATTTATGGCGATTATTATGCGAAATTCAGAACCGCTATCAAGGCTAAGTATCCTGATATGGTTGTTATTATGAGCATGTATTGGAGTGGGATCAACCGGCCGGCAATTGCCAAAGCCGGAGACGCAAATATCGACATGATAGATGAGCATGCCTATCGTGAATCCAACTGGGTAAGAACCCGATTTGACTATTTTGATAAATACAAACGTACGCCCTGGGATATTTATATTGGTGAATATGCCTCCCAGCGCGGCAAGGGCGACTGGTACTGTGATATGGGCGATGCTGTATTTCAGATGATGATGGAGAAAAATGGTGATCTCGTGAAAATGGCCAGTTATGCTCCGCTATTCTGTAACCTCAACGACCGGAGCTGGGATGTTAATCTTATCGAATTCAATGCTTCCGGAAGCTATGCACGCGCATCTTATTATGTTCAGAAAGTTTTCAACGAAACCCGCCCATCGGTTAACCTGGCGTCGACCATTGACGTTATGCCTAAGCCTGATACAATCAGTCCAATGCTTGGTGGCCGAATTGGTCTCGGATCATGGAATACCCAAACGGAATTTAAAAATCTGGAAGTTCTGGACGAAAAGGGCAAGCTTATCTTCAGGGATAATTTTCAGCATACCGGACAATGGGAAAAACCGGTGGAAGGGAACTGGAAGTTCGAGGGTGGGGTACTTAAACAAACTGATCCTGAAGTAGCCGCTGCCCGAATGTTCTTGAAATCTGTAAAAATTACCACGGGTGAAATCCGGGTAAAAGCTCGCCGCACGGGAGGATCCGAAGGATTTGTTGTTTATCTGAATGTCGAAAATAACGATCGTTTTTTCTTTGCCAATTACGGCGCAGCGGGAAATTCCTTTTCCGAAATGCAAGCCTGGGGAGCACCTGAGGGTTATGCTTATAAGTCATTGAAGAGTACCCGCGGGGCTATCGAAAACGACCGCTGGTACGATCTGAAAATCGTTATCGGACATAATCGTGCTGATATGTATCTCGATGGACAGTTGCTTTCGACTGCCACTCTGGTACCCATGGAATCTGTGTTTTCGATTGCCGGATACGACAGGGAAAAGAAAATGCTGGTGGTTAAACTGGTAAACTATAATGCTGAACCAATGACAACAGATATCCGTCTCACCGGAGCTGAATCCGTCGGATCAAAAGGCCGGCATATCCTGATTCGCTCCGAAAAGGTGACTGATGAGAACAACCTTATTGAGCCGAAGAAAATCATGCCTGTGGAATTGGAACTCAATAATTGCTCAGCTGATTTCCCGGTTTCGGTGCCAGGCCATTCAGTTAACGTTTTTTTGATTCCGGTTATTAAGTAACATAATTGCTTAGCTTTTTTATTGCTAATTTGACGTCGGGAATTAACT
Organism: uncultured Bacteroidota bacterium; assembly: GCA_903919065.1. Classification (GTDB taxonomy): domain Bacteria; phylum Bacteroidota; class Bacteroidia; order Bacteroidales; family UBA12481; genus UBA12481. The sequence goes on along the minus strand of CAIXHD010000118.1, from coordinate 2,251 downwards.
AAACCACATAAAATGAAACTTTGTTCACTTGCCTGCTTTTCAGGTTTATTGTTTCTGACAAGTTTTTCAGCTCATTCACAGGTTACTGCAGTTAAAGTGGGTAACCGCATCGATGTTAGTATTGGCCCGAACCTTTTCACTCAATACATTTTTTCAGAGGATGAAAAGTACCCGTTTTTCTTTCCGGTAAATGGTCCGTCAGGATTCAGTGTCACCTCAATGAGAAACAGCCTTTATCCACACCACAGCTCGCTGTTTTTTGGCTGCGACCGGGTAAATGGCGGCAACTACTGGCAGGAAGGTATCGACAGAGGAAGGATACGCACCCTCCGGGCGGAAATAATGAAAACCGGCAAAGATTCTGTGGTGATTGAAAATGAATGTATCTGGAGCCGTCCCGGGGCAGAATCTCCAATCAGGGATGTCCGCACCATTACTATTACCTCCCCTTCTAAAGATCTCTATCAGATTGATTTTAATATTCGTATGGATATGCTCATGGATGTTAAAATAGAGAAGACCAACCATTCTTTCTTCAGCGGTCGTATGGCACCCGATCTTTCAGTGGTTAATGGAGGTACTGCCGTGAATGCTGAAGGCAACAGCGGCGAAACAGGCGATAATGGCACCTTTGGTAAGAAATCCCCCTGGATGGATTGCTACGGTACCCGTAACGGTAAACCCGAGGGCATGGCAATTCTTCAGCACCCATCCAATGCCTGGTATCCATCGCCTTGGTTCACCCGCGATTATGGCTTCTTTTCCCCGACACCCATGTACTGGCCAGCCGATGAAACTGCCGGTACAACTTTCAAAAAGGGCGATACACTCCACATGAAGTACCGCGTTCTGGTTCATAGCGGCGATACAAAAGCAGCGGCGATTGCAGAACAGTTTAAGAAATTCGTGACGAGTGACAAATGACCGTAGGGGAGGACCCATGAGTCCTCCCATGAGACCGGGGGACGAAAGATCGAAAGACGAAGAAGAAGATCGGAACACGTGACACGAACCGAGCCGAAGGCGAGCTCAGCGAAGCTTAACGCGAAACACGGAAGAATTGCGAACTTTAAATTACCTAAATATCACATTATGAAGAAAGTTTTCTGCTTGGTAGCGATCGCCGCGACAGTCAGTTTCCTGGGAATTCAGGAGGCAAATGCACAAAAGAAGGCCGGCCCGGTTTTCGTCGACGGCATGACACAGGTGGTTCCGGAATTTAATAATCCTGCTGATTGGATTATTCATGATTTATGGGTTGAAACAACCTTTGATACGGATGGCGATGGAAAGCCCGACCGTGTGCATGTTGATGTTACACGTCCTAAGCAGACGGATACGGAAAAGCTGAAGCTTCCTGTAATCTATGAGTCAAGCCCATATTTTGCGGGTACCGGTACCGGTGATCTCCAGTATTTCTGGAATCCGCGTCAGGAACTGAATACGGTCCCTGTACCCCGTAAGAAATTTCCCCCGTTCGTTCCCCGGGTTCAGCGTCCGGTGATTTCAAAAGCACAGGTAGGCCGATGGGTTCCTCAAGGATATATCGTTATTCACTCCGAATCTCCTGGAACAGGTCTCTCGCAGGGATGTCCTACCGTTGGCGGAGACAACGAATCACTCGCACCAAAAGCCGTCATCGACTGGCTCAACGGTCGCGCCAAGGGATATACCACCCCTGACGGGAATGAAGAGGTTATTGCCTATTGGACAACAGGTAAAGTGGGTATGACCGGCACTTCCTATGATGGTACGCTGCCACTTGCTGCAGCCACCACAGGTGTTGAAGGACTCGAAGTCATCATCCCGATAGCACCGAATACTTCTTATTATCATTATTACCGTACCAACGGCCTGATCAGGCATCCGGGGGGATGGCTTGGCGAGGATATCGATGTATTGTATGATTTTATTCATAGCCAGCCTGAGCATTGCGACTATTGTGATTCTGTCGTTAAAGTTGGGCAAATGCTCGCCAATCACGACAGGGTTAAAGGCGACTATAATGATTGGTGGGCCGGTCGGGATTATCTGAACGACCTGGGCCCGATGAAATGTGCAATGCTCATGGCACACGGATTTAACGACTGGAATGTTGTCCCGGAACATAGTCTCCGGATTTATGAAGCAGTCAAAGCCAAAGGGTTACAGACAAAGATCTATTACACCCAGGGCGGTCATGGCGGGGAACCACCGGCAGAAATGATGAATAAATGGTTTGCGCATTTTCTTCATGGGATTGATAATGATG
>CAIXHD010000117.1 GCA_903919065.1 uncultured Bacteroidota bacterium | reverse complement strand
ATTATTTGCTTTTTCAGACTGAATTTGCCAATGTAGCTCAGTTGGCCAGAGCAGCTGATTTGTAATCAGCTGGTCGGGGGTTCGAATCCCTCCATTGGCTCGAATTTAGTCATCAATCACAATATGGGGAGATACCAAAGTGGCCAACTGGGGCAGACTGTAAATCTGCTGTCGTACGACTTCGGAGGTTCGAATCCTCCTCTCCCCACAATTTAAGGCGGGAATAGCTCAGCGGTAGAGCATTAGCCTTCCAAGCTAAGGGTCGCGGGTTCGAATCTCGTTTCCCGCTCAGTGATTGCCGACGTAGCTCAGGTGGTAGAGCGCATCCTTGGTAAGGATGAGGTCACGGGTTCAATTCCCGTCGTTGGCTCAAATGATAAACGGTGTAATCATTATATTAGATAAATAAACGGATCAAAAAAAGGTAGCCATGGCTAAGGAAAAATTTAACAGGAACAAACCTCACGTCAACATTGGCACAATTGGCCATGTCGACCACGGTAAAACCACTTTGACTTCTGCTATTACGATGGCCCTTAACAAAAAGGGTTTTGCGGATGTTAAGAGTTTCGATTCTATTGATAACGCTCCTGAAGAAAAGGAGAGGGGTATTACAATTAATACTGCCCACGTTGAGTATCAGACTGAAAAACGTCACTATGCGCACGTTGACTGTCCGGGACATGCTGACTATGTAAAGAATATGGTAACAGGTGCAGCCCAGATGGACGGTGCGATTCTGGTTGTTGCAGGTACCGACGGTCCTATGCCACAGACTCGCGAACACATTCTGCTCGCTCGCCAGGTAAACGTTCCAAGAATCGTTGTATTCATTAACAAATGTGATAGCGTTGACGATCCGGAATTGCTGGAACTCGTTGAAATGGAAATCCGCGAACTGCTCACATTCTATAAATTTGATGGTGAAAATACCCCGGTTATCTTCGGATCAGCACTTGGTGCAATGCATGAAGAGGCCGAATGGGTTCAGAAAGTATATGACCTGATGGATGCAGTTGACACTTGGATTGAACTTCCTCCGCGGGCTATTGATAAGCCTTTCCTGATGCCGGTTGAAGACGTTTTTTCAATTACCGGACGTGGTACTGTTGCTACCGGCAGAATTGAAACGGGTGTTGTTAACACAGGTGATGAAATTCAGATTATCGGCCTTGGAGAAGGACGTAAATCCATTGTTACCGGTGTTGAAATGTTCCGTAAGATTCTTGATCGTGGAGAAGCTGGTGATAACGTTGGTTTATTGCTCCGTGGTGTTGACAAAGAAGAGATTCGCCGTGGACAGGTTATTGCAAAGCCAGGTTCAATTACCCCTCACACCAAAGTTAAGGCTGAGGTTTATATCCTGAAAAAAGAAGAAGGCGGTCGTCATACTCCTTTCCATAACAAATATCGTCCTCAGTTCTATATCAGAACTCTTGACGTTACCGGTGAGATTTTTCTTCCGGAGGGAACTGAAATGGTTATGCCAGGTGACAACCTTACGATTACGATTCACCTGATCACTCCGGTTGCTATCGACCGTGGTCTTCGTTTCGCAATTCGCGAAGGTGGCCGTACCGTTGGAGCCGGCCAGGTTACTGATATTATTGAATAATAATTTTTGAAGGATGATCCGGTTAATAGCCGGATCACCTTTATCATACACGGACGTAGCTCAATTGGTAGAGCAGCGGTCTCCAAAACCGCAGGTTGGGAGTTCGAGCCTCTCCATCCGTGCCAAGTGCTTAAGCAATGAATACTATAAAGGTCTATTTAAAAGAAGCGTACGACGAGTTAGTACATAAGGTATCCTGGCCAACTTGGGCAGAACTGCAGAGTTCTGCTATTGTTGTCTTGTCAGCTTCCCTTATTATCGCATTCTTAGTATTAGTGATGGATTTCTCGTTCAGAAACATTATGCATGCTATTTACAACATGTTTTTTTAAACTGGGCGAACAATGAGTCAGAATGAAAAGAAGTGGTATGTCCTGAGAGCTATAGGCGGTAAGGAAAAAAAGGTGAAGGAATACATTGAAAGTGAAATAGTTCACCATAACCTTCAGGATTACATCACCCAGGTTCTGATCCCTACCGAGAAAATCTATCAGATCCGCAACGGTAAAAAAGTATCCAAAGAGAGAAGTTATCTCCCCGGATACGTTTTAATAGAAGCGGTTTTGACTGGTGAAGTTCCACATATTCTAAAGAATGTCCCAAATGTGATCGGTTTTTTGGGCGAAGAACGTGGTGGAATAGCTGTTCCGATGAGACAGTCGGAAGTCAACAGGATTTTAGGAAAAGTTGACGAATTGTCAGAAACCGATGAGGAACTAAATGTTCCCTTCTTTGTTGGTGAGGCTGTTAAGGTGGTTGATGGACCGTTTAATAGTTTTTCCGGCGTTATTGAAGAAGTGAACAATGAGAAGAAAAAATTGAAAGTTATCGTCAAAATTTTTGGACGAAAAACACCTTTGGAACTCAGTTTTATGCAGGTCGAAAAGGAATAGGGACATTAACTGGTTCTTGCTTCCAAAGAGCTGGTTAACAATGTTTCCCCCTGTTTTAATTCATCCGTAGGAAGTTACTGCTGCGGAACCTGTGTGAGTGTTTATTATAAATTTAGAAATAGTATGGCAAAAGAAGTAACGGGAATTATCAAATTGCAGATAAAGGGCGGGGCCGCAAACCCCTCACCTCCTGTCGGCCCGGCGTTGGGTTCTAAAGGAGTCAACATTATGGACTTCTGCAAGCAATTCAATGCCCGTACTCAGGACAAAGCCGGAAAAATTATTCCTGTGGTGATAAAGGTTTTCAGCGACAAATCATTTGAATTTGTTACTAAAACCCCACCTGCAGCTGTCCAGCTTATCGAAGTTTCAAAAATCAAAAAGGGATCTGCAGAACCTAACCGTGTTAAGGTTGGTTCAGTTACTATGGAACAGATTCGTCTGATTGCTGAAGAAAAGATGGAAGACTTAAACGCTTTCACGATTGAATCAGCAATGAACATGATTGCCGGAACAGCACGTAGCATGGGAATAACCATTAAAGGTGATGCAGCCTTATAATTAAGGAGATATCATGGCTAAACTGACTAAGAACAGAAAGCTCGCCCTCGGAAAAATCGAGGTCGAAAAATTGTATACCCTGAACGAAGCATCTGCCCTGGTTAAACAGGTTACCACAGCGAAGTTTAACGCTTCCGTGGATATAGATGTACGTCTTGGGGTTGATCCCAGGAAGGCCAATCAAATGGTCCGCGGTGTAGTTACCCTCCCACACGGTACAGGTAAAGTTATTCGGGTTTTGGCATTAGTCACCCCGGATAAGGAAACCGAAGCCAAAGAGGCAGGAGCAGACTTTGTTGGTCTCGACGACTTTGTCGAAAAGATCAAAGGAGGATGGACTGACATCGACGTGATCATTACTATGCCTTCTTGCATGGCAAAAATCGGACCTCTCGGCCGAATTCTCGGTCCGCGCGGATTGATGCCGAACCCTAAAACCGGAACAGTTACAATGGAAGTTGGAAAAGCAATTACCGATGTTAAAAAAGGTAAGATCGACTTCCGTGTTGATAAATTCGGTATTGTTCATGCGGGTGTCGGGAAAGTTTCATTTGAACCGGAAATGATCGCGGAAAATGCCCGCGAACTTTTGACCACGATTATCAAACTGAAACCGTCCGCCGCTAAAGGTACTTATGTGAAAAGTGTTTGCATTTCAAGTACTATGAGCCCTGGAATTCCGATTGACCCAAGGTCAATTGACGCTTAACCCTAAAATGAGAATTTGTAAATCATGAAACGGGAAGATAAAAACGTCATAGTTGATCAGCTCACCGCTGAGATTAATCAGGCAAAACATTTTTACATTGCCGACATCGGTGGACTGAATGCAAGTGATACGGTTGCTTTAAGGAGAACTTGTTTTAAAGAAGACGTGAAGTTGTTAGTGGTGAAAAACACCCTCCTTCAAAAAGCATTGGAACGCGCCAATGGCAATTATGAGGAATTATATCCAATACTGAATGGACCAACCTCCATTATGATCAGTGACATTGGAAATAAGCCGGCTAAAATGATCAAAAGCTTCCGCAGGAAGCACAAGAAGCCGGACCTCAAAGGTGCTTATGTAGAAGAATGCGTTTATGTTGGTGAAAACCTCGTAGACCAATTAATTGCTGTCAAGAGTCGTCAGGAACTTATTGCTGACGTGGTTGCATCTCTGCAGTCACCGATGAATACGGTCATGGCATCACTCCAGTCCGGCAAACATATTTTGGCTGGTCTGGTAAAGACCCTGTCAGAAAAAGAAGTATAATTTATTGTAGAATCCATTTGTAAAAATTATAGTAAAATGGCTGATTTAAAAAAGCTCGCTGAAGAATTGGTTAACCTAACCGTTAAGGATGTCAACGAACTGGCTGGTATCCTTAAAAATGAATATGGCATTGAACCTGCTGCTGCTGCAGCTGTTGCATATGCCGGACCTGCTGCAAACGATGATGGTCCTGCAGTAGTGGAAAAAACAGAATTTGATGTTATTCTATTAGCTCCAGGTGGTGCAAAACTTGCCATTGTAAAATTGGTTAAGGAACTCACCGGCCTCGGTCTGAAAGAATCCAAAGAATTGGTTGATGCTGCTCCGAAAGCAGTTAAAGAAAAAGTAACAAAGGAAGAAGCAGAAGCTTTGAAGTCACAACTTGTTGAAGCAGGAGCTGAAGTTGAAATTAAGTAAGTACGAATCTTCCATACCCGATTCTATAGGTTTAGCATCCCGGCTACCGGGATGCTAAGCCTTTTTGCTGTTGTTCCCAATACCCGCTTTAATTAATTCTTCTTTGGTCGATGGCACAAACAAGCACACAGCGAATCAATTTTGGTTCCACAAAAAGTCAGCTAAAATACCCTGATTTTCTGGAGGTACAGGTAAAATCATTTACCGAGTTTTTCCAACTGGAAACTACCCCAGAGCAAAGAAAAAATGAAGGCCTGTATAAGGTCTTTCAGGAAAATTTTCCGATTACAGATACACGGAATAATTTCGTCCTGGAATTTTTGGGTTACTATATCGACCCGCCGAGATATACAATTGAGGAGTGCATTGAGCGCGGCCTCACCTATAGCGTACCGCTAAAGGCTAAGTTAAAATTGTATTGCACCGATCCGGAGCATGAGGATTTTGATATGGTTATCCAGGATGTATATCTTGGTACCGTACCTTACATGACCAGGAGAGGTACTTTTGTAATTAATGGTGCTGAACGCGTAGTTGTTTCTCAGCTTCATCGTTCTCCCGGAGTTTTCTTCGGACAAAGTACCCATGCAAACGGCAGTAAACTTTATTCTGCCCGTGTAATCCCTTTCAGGGGATCATGGATCGAATTTGCAACTGACATCAATAATGTCATGTATGCTTATATCGATCGTAAAAAGAAATTGCCGGTTACAACCCTGCTTAGGGCAATCGGATTTGAGGGCGACCGGGATATTCTCGAAATCTTTGACCTTGCCGACGAAATCAAGGTTTCAAAAGCTGCTCTCAAAAAGGTGATCGGAAGGAAACTTGCCGCCCGCGTTCTGAAATCCTGGATTGAGGATTTTGTGGACGAGGATACCGGTGAAGTTGTATCGATCGAGCGTAATGAAATTATCGTAGACAGGGAAACCGTTCTCGATAATGATCACGTTGATGCGATCGTTGAATCCGGAGCCAAATCTATCCTCTTGCATAAGGAGGATACCAACCTTTCAGATTTTGCAATTATCTACAATACCTTGCAAAAGGATCCGTGCAACTCTGAAAAGGAAGCCGTTATTCATATATACCGCCAGCTAAGAAATGCTGACCCACCGGATGATGCTACCGCCAGGGACGTTATCGATAAGTTATTCTTCTCAGATAAGCGTTATGATCTTGGTGATGTTGGTCGCTACCGGATAAATAAGAAATTGGGTCTTGATATCGGAATGGACGTAAAAATCCTGACTAAACAAGATATCATAAGCATTATAAAATATTTGATCCAACTGATCAATTCAAAGGCAGATGTGGATGATATTGACCATTTGAGCAACCGTCGTGTTCGTACCGTCGGTGAACAGCTGTACGCCCAGTTCGGTGTTGGCCTTGCCCGTATGTCAAGAACCATCAGGGAACGCATGAACGTCAGGGATAACGAGGTTTTCACCCCGATTGACCTGATTAATTCAAAAACCCTGTCATCTGTTATCAACTCATTCTTTGGTACCAATGCCCTCTCACAATTTATGGATCAGACCAATCCTTTGGCTGAGATGACCCATAAACGTCGTATGTCGGCACTCGGACCAGGAGGTTTGTCGAGAGAACGTGCCGGATTTGAGGTGCGTGACGTTCACTACACTCACTATGGCCGCCTTTGCCCGATTGAAACTCCTGAAGGACCGAACATCGGACTTATCTCCTCTCTTTGTGTATATGCCAAAGTGAATGAGTTAGGTTTCATTGAAACTCCTTATCGCAAGGTAGATTCCGGTGTTGTTAATCTGACAAATGAAGGTCTTATCTATCTGACAGCCGAGGAAGAAGAAGGGCAAATCATTGCCCAGGCTAATGCCCGGCTTGATGATGATGGTAAGTTTATCGACAGTCGTATCAAATCAAGGTTTGAAGGCGACTTCCCGATTGCTGCACCGGAGACGATCCATCTGATGGACGTTGCTCCTAACCAGATTGCCTCTATTGCTGCTTCCCTGATTCCTTTCCTGGAACATGATGATGCCAACCGTGCCCTTATGGGATCAAACATGATGAGGCAGGCTGTTCCACTCGTTAACCCCGAGGCACCTATCGTTGGTACAGGGATTGAAGGAGATGTTATTCAGGATAGCCGTATACATTATACTGCTGAGGAGAATGGAATTATTGAATATGCTGATGCTGAACGCATCGTCGTAAAATATGACCGTGATGAATATCAGAAGTTTGTAAGGTTTGACAATGAAGTTAAAACTTATATACTTCCTAAATTCAACAAAACGAACCAGAATACCACCATCAACCTTAAACCGGTTGTTCGTAAAGGTGACCGGGTTGTAAAGGATCAGATCCTGACCGATGGTTATTCAACGAAAGGCGGAGAACTGGCTCTCGGACGAAACCTTAAAGTTGCTTTCATGCCATGGAAGGGTTACAACTTTGAGGATGCTATTGTAATCTCGGAAAGAGTGGTACGTGAAGATCTTTTCAGTTCAGTTCATATCGACGAATATCTTTTAGAGGTTCGCGATACTAAGCGGGGACTGGAAGAGCTTACCGCTGATATTCCTAATGTCAGTGAGGAAGCAACACGTAACCTCGACGAAAACGGATTGATCCGCGTTGGTGCTGAAGTCCGTCCTGGTGATATTCTTATCGGTAAGATCACTCCAAAGGGAGAATCTGATCCTTCACCTGAAGAGAAACTGCTCCGTGCCATTTTCGGTGACAAAGCCGGTGATGTTAAGGACGCCAGTTTGAAAGCAGGTCCATCGCTTCACGGTATCGTGATCGACAAAAAGCTCTTTTCCAAGAGTATGAAGGACAGAAAGATTCGCGCTGCCGAGAAAACCCTCATCGATAAATTCGAACAGGAATTCAAACGTCAGGTCGATGATCTTTCCAATATCCTGGTTGATAAACTTTTTAACCTGATCAATGGAAAAGCTTCACAGGGAGTGAAAAATTACCTGAATGAAGACATTGTATCCAAGGGAACCAAGTTTTCGCTCAGGGTACTGCAGGCAATTGATTTTATGCAGGTTAATCCAAATAAATGGACAACCGATAAAGACAAGAATGATACCATAAGGGAACTACTTCAGAACTATCTGATAAAGTATAAGGAACTTGAAGGTGATTATCGCCGCAAGAAATACAATGTTACCATCGGGGATGAACTTCCTGCAGGTATTGTACAGCTTGCTAAGGTTTCCATTGCTAAAAAACGGAAGCTGACAGTTGGGGATAAAATGGCAGGTCGCCACGGTAACAAAGGTATTGTTGCCAAGATCGTCAGACAGGAAGATATGCCTTTCCTTGAAGACGGAACTCCTGTTGATATTGTTTTGAACCCGCTGGGTGTACCTTCCCGTATGAACCTTGGGCAGATTTATGAGACCGTTTTGGGTTGGGCTGGTAAGGAACTTGGATTGACATTCGCCAGTCCGATTTTCGATGGTGCAACACTTGATGAGATCTCTGCTTATACTGAAAAGGCTGGTATTCCCAAATTCGGACGTACCTATCTTTATGACGGAGGTACCGGAGATCGTTTTGATCAGCCGGCAACCGTGGGTATCATATATATGCTGAAACTTGGCCATATGGTTGAGGACAAGATGCATGCACGTTCTATCGGACCTTATTCACTGATTACACAGCAACCACTTGGAGGTAAAGCTCAATTTGGAGGCCAGAGATTTGGTGAAATGGAGGTTTGGGCGCTGGAAGCTTTCGGAGCTGCTCACATCCTTCAGGAGATTCTAACGGTTAAATCGGATGATGTTATCGGCCGTGCAAAAGCCTATGAGGCAATTGTTAAGGGCGAACCACTTCCGTTGCCGGGTATTCCGGAATCCTTGAATGTTCTGCTGCATGAACTGCGCGGACTCGGATTGAGTGTTAAGTTGATTTAATTCAGGTTTGTTAAATATAGATCTCTATATATTATGGCGTTCAGGAAAGAAACTAAGGTAAAAATCAATTTTACCAAAATCGCCCTGGGTCTGGCTTCTCCGGAAGAGATCCTGGAACGGTCAAGCGGTGAAGTGCTGAAGCCCGAAACAATTAATTACCGGACGTATAAGCCGGAGAGAGATGGATTGTTTTGCGAAAGGATTTTCGGACCGGTTAAGGATTATGAATGTCACTGCGGAAAATACAAAAGAATCCGCTATAAGGGGATAATCTGCGACCGATGCGGTGTTGAAGTAACTGAGAAGAAAGTGCGCCGCGAACGTATGGGACATATTTCCCTGACTGTTCCGGTTGCACATATCTGGTACTTCCGCTCCCTTCCGAATAAAATCGGTTACCTTCTGGGACTACCGTCCAAAAAGCTTGATTCTATTATATACTATGAAAAGTATGTGGTAATCAATGCCGGTATCAAAGAAGCTGACGGTATTAAATTGTATGACTTCCTCAGTGAAGAGGAATATCTTGATATCATTGAGTCTCTTCCAAAAGAAAATCATCTGCTGGATGAAACTGATCCGAGGAAATTTATCGCCGGAATGGGTGCTGAGGCCTTGTATAAGCTTCTTGAGCGGATTGATCTTGATGATCTTTCATATGATCTGAGGCATCGTGCCGATAATGAGTCATCACAGCAGCGCAAGAGTGAAGCTTTAAAGCGTTTGCAGGTGGTTGAATCATTCCGTACCTCCAAGGCTGTCAATCATCCTGAATGGATGATTGTAAAGGTTGTCCCGGTTATTCCACCGGAACTTCGTCCTCTGGTTCCTTTGGATGGCGGACGATTTGCAACCTCCGACTTAAACGATCTATACCGCAGGGTAATCATCCGCAATAACCGTTTGAAAAGGCTTATCGAAATTAAAGCTCCTGAAGTAATTCTCCGCAACGAGAAACGTATGCTCCAGGAAGCTGTTGATTCATTATTCGATAACAGTCGGAAATCAAATGCTGTTAAAACAGATGCAAACCGCCCACTGAAATCCTTAAGCGATAGTCTTAAAGGTAAGCAGGGACGGTTCCGTCAGAACCTTTTGGGTAAACGTGTCGATTATTCAGCTCGTTCGGTTATCGTAGTAGGTCCTGAATTGAAATTGCATGAGTGCGGCTTGCCAAAAGATATGGCTGCCGAACTTTATAAGCCATTTATTATTCGTAAGCTTATTGAGCGGGGAATCGTAAAAACTGTTAAGTCGGCCAAGAAAATTGTCGACCGCAGGGATCCTGTTGTTTGGGATATTCTGGAAAATGTATTGAAGGGCCATCCGGTTCTTTTAAACAGGGCTCCAACCCTTCACAGACTTGGTATTCAGGCTTTCCAGCCTAAACTGATCGAAGGTAAGGCTATTCAGTTGCATCCTTTGGTGTGTACCGCTTTCAACGCTGACTTCGACGGTGACCAGATGGCTGTGCATCTTCCGCTTGGCAATGCTGCCATTCTGGAGGCACAAATGCTTATGCTGGCATCGCATAATATTCTAAATCCAGCTAACGGTGCTCCGATCACTGTTCCTTCACAGGACATGGTTCTCGGTTTGTACTATATTACCAAAGGGCGTATCAGCACCGATGGTAATCGTGGCAGGGGCGACGGACTGAGCTTCTATTCTTCAGAGGAAGTTATTATCGCATATAATGAGGGAGTTGTTGACCTTCACGCCAATATCAAGGTGAAAGCCAAAGATATGGTTGATGGAAAACAGGTTGTTCGTATCATTGACACCACTGTCGGGCGGGTAATCTTTAACGAGGTTGTTCCGGAAGAGGTTGGATATTTGAATACACTTCTGACTAAGAAATCACTTCGTGAGATTATCGGTTGGGTACTGAAAGAATGCGGTACTGCAAAAACTGCCAAATTCCTTGATGACATTAAAGAAATCGGATTCCATGCTGCTTTCCGCGGTGGACTTTCGTTTAACCTTGATGATGTTATCATTCCAAAGGAAAAGGATCTGATGATAAAAGAAGGTTATGACCAGGTTGACATAGTTCTCGGTGACTATAACAATGGTTATATAACCAACAATGAAAGGTATAATCAGATCATTGATATCTGGACACATACAAATGCAAGGTTGACTCAAACGGTGCTCGACAAACTGAGAACTGACCGTGACGGTTTCAACTCCATTTATATGATGCTTGATTCAGGTGCTCGCGGATCGAAGGAGCAGATCAGGCAGTTATGCGGAATGAGGGGTCTTATGGCCAAGCCGCAGAAATCCGGTTCAACCAGTGCTGAAATTATTGAAAACCCGATTTTGTCAAACTTCAAAGAGGGTTTATCGGTACTTGAATACTTTATCTCCACGCACGGTGCTCGTAAAGGTCTTGCCGATACTGCACTTAAAACGGCTGATGCTGGTTACCTGACTCGTCGTTTGGTTGACGTATCGCATGACGTGATTGTTTCAGAAGAAGATTGCGGTACACTCAGGGGATTGGTTGCCACTGCTCTGAAAAATAATGAAGAAGTTGTCGAAAGCTTGTATGACCGTATTTTGGGTCGTGTGAGTCTGCACGATATATATCATCCTACATCAGGAGAATTGGTTGTTGAATCCGGTGAAGAAATTACCGAAGCTATAGCCATTATTATTGACGAGTCACCAATCGAAAGGGTTGAAATTCGTTCAGTTCTTACCTGTGAATCTAAATTTGGCGTTTGTACAAGATGCTACGGAAGAAGTCTGGCTACCGGCCGACTGGCTCAGAACGGAGATGTTGTTGGCGTTATTGCCGCACAGTCCATTGGTGAACCTGGAACGCAGCTGACTTTGAGAACGTTCCACGTTGGGGGTACCGCTTCAAACATTGCAACGGAATCGAGCATTCTGGCTCGTTATAACGGTCGCCTTGAATTTGATGAATTGCGTACTGTTGATTTTAATGATGGTACAGTAAAAGGTAGAGTGGTTATCGGCCGTTTGGCTGAAATGAGGATCGTTGATAAAAACACCGGCATCACTCTTACTACACATAGTATTCCTTATGGTGCCAAAGTGTTTGCTAATGAGGGAGAAGAGGTTGAGAAGGGAGTTTTGCTTTGCGAATGGGATCCGTTCAACGCTGTTATCGTATCAGAGGCTGCCGGTAAGGTTGCTTTCGACAGTGTAATTGAAGGGATTACTTTCCGTGAAGAATCAGATGAGCAAACCGGTTTCCGCGAGAAGGTAATTATTGAAACAAAGGATAAAACCAAGAATGCCGAGATCAAAATTCTTGCTAAGAATAATGAGCCTCTGAAGATTTATAACCTTCCGGTAGGGTCACATATCTCTGTATCCGAAGGTGATAATGTTAAGGCTGGCGAGATTCTGGTAAAAATTCCAAGATCGGCAAGTAAGGCTGGTGATATCACGGGTGGTTTGCCGAGGGTGACTGAGCTTTTCGAAGCACGTAACCCATCGAATCCAGCTGTTGTTGCTGAAATCGACGGTGAGGTTTCCTATGGTAAAGTAAAACGTGGTAACCGTGAAATTGTGATCACTTCGAAAACCGGAGAGATCAAGAAATACCTGGTTTCTCTATCAAAACAGATTCTGGTGCAGCCGAATGATTATGTTCGTGCAGGTATACCACTATCAGACGGTTCCATCACGCCATCAGATATCTTGTCGATTAAAGGCCCTACTGCTGTTCAGGAATATATCGTGAACGAAGTTCAGGAAGTATACCGTATGCAGGGTGTTAAAATCAACGATAAACATTTTGAGGTAATTGTCCGTCAGATGATGCGCAAGGTGGTTATTGAAGATCCGGGTGATACCAAATTCCTTGAAAAACAGATTGTTGACAAGATGGAAGTTATGGAAGAGAACGATTGGATCTACGGTAAGAGGGTTGTCCTTGAAGCCGGTGATTCCCAGAATGTTCGTCCGGGACAGATTGTTTCGGCCCGTAAGCTCCGTGATGAGAATTCTCTCCTTAAACGTAAGGATTTACGTGTTATCGAATCCCGGGATACCATTCCTGCCACCTCAAGCCAGATACTACAGGGTATTACCCGTGCTGCATTACAGACCGCCAGCTGGCTGTCTGCCGCTTCCTTCCAGGAAACAACGAAGGTGCTGAATGAAGCAGCTATTCTTGGAAAAGTTGATGAGCTGAGAGGTTTGAAGGAGAACGTTATCGTAGGTCACCTGATTCCTGCCGGAACCGGAAACCGCAATTTTGAAAAGATTGTTGTCGGATCTCTGGACGATTATCAGGCCCTAATGCATGGAAAATCCTCATTAAACGAATAAAAAGGATAAAAGATGTCAGATCAGGGAAAATTGGGAAATCAGATCAATATTGAGCTTAGTGAAGAAATTGCGCAAGGTGTATATTCTAATCTTGCCATTATAACACATTCAAGTTCAGAATTTGTTCTTGATTTTGTCAGGATCATGCCAGGCTTGCCAAAAGCAAAGGTTAAGAGCCGTGTAATACTAACTCCGGAGCAAGCATAGAGGTTATTATATGCTTTGCAGGATAATATTCAATAGTTTGAGGCCGTACATGGTTTTATCAAATATGTTGAACGAACGGGAGGTCCGGTTTTACCAATGTCATTTGGTTGTCCGTCCGCTGAGGCAT
>CAIXHD010000116.1 GCA_903919065.1 uncultured Bacteroidota bacterium | reverse complement strand
TATGGATGAAACGGGATATATAAACACCATTCCCGGTACCTCCAAGACGAATGTTCCCGGGGTATTCGCCTGTGGCGATGTTCAGGATAAACACTATCGCCAGGCAATAACCGCGGCCGGCTCCGGATGCATGGCGGCGCTGGATGCCGAGAGATTTTTGGGATAGGACCTAAGGCAGAGGGCAAAAGGCAGAAATTAGTAATAAGGTTCAAGTTCCAGGTATTAATAGCCGCGGGTTTCAACCCGTGGTTGGTTTAAATGAAGAAAGAGGTATTGAGTTAATTATCAGTTCTTTAATCTATTTCTTAATTCCTGTTACCAATTTCTGCCTTTTGCCCTCTGCCATCTGCCCTATTTGCTCACTCGTTAGCGGCACCGCCGGCATCATCACCCTGTATCTCAGTCGCATGGGCTTGCCTGCCTTTATTTCCATGGATGAGTGATAGAGCAGGGCAGGGCTGAAAAACCAAAATCTGTCGTTCGGGCGGTTAATTGTATACCAGGCTGATGGATAACGCGGGTTGTCAGGATGATCGATAATGACCATCTGAACAGTTTTTCCCTCCGGAGTCTTCAGATTGGCGGCCACGTATGGATTTCCTTCTCCATTGATGACGGAATCACGCTTATCACTAAAATATTTTGGATCGGAGAGTTTCTGGTCAAACCGCATGGACAATCCGGCATATCCTCCCCAGGTAACTCCGCTGGCGTTGGTCTGGACAGGGGTGCGATCAAGCACGACATCCACCAGTGGAACAAAAATCATATCATATTCAAAATAGTAACTCCCGTCTTTCTCCGGGGCCGACATTTTTATGGTGCGCTTTTCAACCATTACTATCTCCTTCGGCTTGTCCCAGGCATGGTACGCAATCTTCATGACCACCCTTGCTTCTCCCTGTCTCTTTGTCTTAATGTCTCTTGTCTTTATTTCCGTGCGCCCCTCACTCACCGCTTTCTTCGGGTCTCCCTCATATTCCCAGTAATTCAGCTTGTTGATGTATTTCCAGCAAAACCACTGACCCAGATGCCATAAATGATCGTCTGGAGCTTCAGCTGTCAGCAGCGTGCCATCTGGTGAGGAAACCGGGTGGAAAAACGGCTTGAAATCCGGGTTGTAATTCATCTTCCAGAGAATAAATTCCGGATGGCCGGCACTGATTTTAATCAGGGCAATGGAAACGGAATCTTTTTTCCATTTGTAGCTTGCAACGGAATTCTGGCAGTTAACAGAATGTGTAAATCCGGCTAAACAGAGAATTAAAGAGATCGCGAAAATTTTTTTCATCGGAAAAATGGATAATCTATATCGAAGTTAAGCTAATTTTAGAGTCATAGCAGTTAAAGAAATGAAGACCCCGATTATTTTGATTTTGATGGCAATATTGCTGTCCGGTTGTTCAAAAGAGGACAAGTCGCTGGATTCAGGTATTATTACCGGCCTTGATCCCCGCGACTGTATGTGCTGCGGAGGATGGTTCATCATGGTAAATGATTCGGTTAGGCGGTTTGATCAGGCACCTGTAGATTGCACTATTGATTTCAGCAAGGTCACCTATCCGCTGAAAGTAAAGGTTGAGTGGAAAAAGAAAGATCAGCTTTGCCTGGGCGACGAGATAGTAGTCAGCAAGCTGATTCTGGACCAATGATAAGAAGAGTCTGCAGCCGGCAGTCCTCAGTCTGCAGACTGAGGACTGAGAACTGAAGACTGAAGACTGAGAACTGAGGACTGAGAACTTCTTTAAACCGTCGGAATCGTATCGCGGTTGTACTCGTGATTATTCAGTTTCCCAAGAATCGCCGAGAATGCATTAATTGTGTATTCAACATCTTCGAGTGTATGAACGGCAGTCGGGATCAAACGAAGCATGATCACATCTTTCGGAACTACCGGATAAACTACGATTGAGCAGAAAACTCCATAATTCTCACGCAGGTCGAACACCAGGTTGGAGGCTTCAGGTGTGGTTCCATTCAGGAATACCGGCGTTACAGGAGATTGGGTATTGCCAAGGTTAAACCCTTTGGCTTTTAGGCCGGTTTGCAAAGCTTCCACAATGGTCCAAAGCTTATGCTTGAGTTCCGGCTGGCTCCTGAGAAGTTCGAGGCGCTTCAAGGCTCCGATAACGCAAGGCATCGGAAGCGATTTTGCAAAGATCTGCGAACGCATATTATATTTCAGGAAGTTGATGACATCCAGATCGCCGCATACAAATCCACCGATGAGTGCCATCGATTTTGCGAATGTTCCGAAATATAAGTCAATTCCGTCCTGAACACCCAGATGTTCACCAACTCCGGCTCCAGTTTCACCCATGGTTCCAAAACCATGTGCATCATCCACGAGAAAGCGGAAATTATATTTTTTCTTAAGTGCTACGATTTCATCGAGCTTACCAAGATCGCCCGACATACCAAACACACCCTCAGTGATCACCATTACACCTCCGCCTGATTCGCCAGCGATCTTTACCGCACGTACCAGCTGCTTTTCGAGATTTTCGATATCATTATGAGGAAAAACAAAGCGCTTGCCAATATGCATCCGTAACCCATCAATGATGCAGGCGTGGGCTTCAGAATCATAAACAACAACATCTTTACGATCGAGGATCGAGTCAATAATGGAAACCATTCCCTGATAACCATAATTCAACAGGTAGCAGGCTTCCTTTTGTTCAAATTCTGCCAGCTGCTCTTCGAGAATCTCATGATTACGGGTATGGCCCGACATAGCCCGGGCACCCATTGGATAACCAAGGCCCCAGTCAGCAGCTGCCTGAGCATCAGCCTTTCTGACTTCAGGATGATTGGCCAGACCGAGATAATTATTTAAACTCCAGGCTAACACTTCTTTTCCGCGAAACATCATGCGCGGTTTTATCTCCCCTTCCAATTTTGGAAATACAAAATATCCATCTGCTTCTTTGGCATATTGACCTAGTGGCCCCTTATTACCTTTGACTTTTTCAAATACGTCCACGGCTATAATTATTTGATTTTAACTGCCCGCTAAAATACTATTTTTCCGCCTCCGGAGTTTTCAGTATAAATACCGCAAAAAAATGTATCTTTGCGCCATGTTTAAAAAAATTGGTATAGGGTTCTTAACCATTGGATTACTAGGACTTATTCTGGTGTCATGCAGTGATTACCAGAAGCTTTTGTCCAGTACTGATTACGAAGTGAAATATACAAAGGCTATTGAGTATTTCAATAAAAAGGACTATACCCGGGCTTCAACTCTCTTTACAGAGCTCTTAACGATCTTTCGCGGAACTGAAAAAGCGGAGGACGTGAACTATAAATATGCATACTGCTATTATCATCAGCAGGACTATACCATGGCCGGTTATTATTTTAAGAATTTTGTCACTTCGTTTCCGAATTCACCACTCGCCGAAGAGTGTTCCTTCATGGTTGCATATTGCTTTTACCAGGATTCGCCAAATTCCAGTCTTGATCAGGCCAATACCTATAAGGCAATGGACGAATTGCAAATGTTCATGAATCAGCATCCAGGAAGTGCCCGGACTGCAGAATGCAATAAGCTGATTGATGAGCTGAGAGAGAAATTGGTCAAGAAATCATTCGACAGCGCAAGCCTTTACTACAAACTTGGCGATTATAAGGCTGCTATCACAGCCCTGAATAATGCCTTGAAAGAATTTCCGGATACTCATTATCGGGAAGAACTTTTGTTCCTGGTTGTGAAATCGAGCAATGAGTATGCGGTAAAGTCGGTCTATGATAAAATGAAAGAACGGTTCCAGAGTACTGCAGAGGCTTATCTTGGATTCAAGGAAGAATATCCTGAATCTAAACATTTGAAGGAGGCTGAGCGTATTTATAATAATGCATCTAAATATTTGAAATAATGGATTACAAAAAAAGTAATGCACCCCTGACTACGGTTACCAGGAATCTTTATGATATGGATAATCCTACCGGGAACCTTTATCAATCTGTGGCCATTGTGTCCAAAAGGGCAAACCAGATCAGTGTTCAAATGAAGCAGGAATTGAATACCAAATTGGAGGAATTCACTTCATTTACTGATAACCTGGAAGAAGTTTTTGAAAATCGCGAACAAATCGAGATATCGAAATTTTACGAACGGTTGCCAAAACCGACTCTCATCGCCATCCAGGAATTTATGGAAGGTAAAGTATATTACCGGATGCCTGATGCCGCCGGAACGGAAGAGGTATAGATTCACCCCTGGTTATGTTGCAGGGCAAAAAAATCATTCTCGGTATTACAGGCAGCATTGCTGCCTATAAAGCTGCTTTCCTTACGAGATTGCTCGTTCGTGAAGGTGCTGAGGTGAAAATCATCCTTACCCCTTATGGTAAGGAGTTTATTACGCCCGTTACTCTCGCAACACTTTCAAAAAATACGGTCCTTACCGAATTTTTTAAACACGATGATGGTTCATGGAATTCCCATGTAGATTTGGGAATTTGGGCCGATGCCATGTTGATTGCTCCGGCCACAGCCAATACCATTGGCAAGATGGCTAACGGTATTGCTGATAATCTTTTACTTACCACTTATTTCTCGGCAAGATGTCCTGTTATAGTCGCTCCGGCTATGGATCTTGACATGTTTCGTCATCCGGCAACCCTTAGAAATCTTGAATTGCTCCGTTCATACGGGAACTTGATAATCGAGCCTGCAACGGGAGAGCTTGCCAGCGGACTGGAAGGTAAAGGAAGGATGGAGGAGCCGGAGAAAATAGTTGAGTGGCTGAAAGACTACTTTAAAAAAAAAAGCCGGTTTAGCGGCAAACGAGTGCTGATTACTGCCGGACCCACTCATGAGAAATTGGATCCGGTACGTTTTATCGGTAATTATTCCTCGGGTAAAATGGGCTATGCCATTGCTGCAGCTTTTGCCAGCGAAGGAGCATCTGTAGAACTGGTTTCCGGCCCGGTACAAATATCCCTCAATAATCCGGCTGTAAATATCCAAAAGGTAACCTCGGCTGATGAGATGAACGAGCGGGCGACAGCAATTTTTCCAGATATGGATATCGTCGTTTTTGCCGCCGCAGTGGCCGATTATAAGCCGGAAAATCAACTCAATTCAAAGATTAAGCGTACCAGCAACAACCTGATTCTTACGCTTGTTCCCAATGAAGATATCGCGGGAAAACTTGGCCGGCAGCGATCTGAAAATCAGGTACTGGTTGGATTTGCTCTTGAATCAGAAAACGGTGAAATCAATGCCGCTAAAAAACTTTCAGATAAGAATCTGGATATGATTGTTCTGAATAAACTTAATGTTGCCGGAGCAGGCTTTGATGTCGATACCAACAAGATTATGATTATCGGGAAAGACAATAATCAAAAGGAATTCGAGTTAAAGTCTAAAGATGATGTTGCAAAGGACATTATTAATGAAATCTTTAATTTGATGATAAATCGTTCCTATGCGTAGAATATTTCTGCTTTTATTGATTACTCTGGCTTTTCGTACAGTATCGGGCCAGGAACTTAATTGCATGATCAGTGTCGTTTCTCAGCAGATTCAAGGTTCGAACCGCGAGATTTACGATAACATGCAAAAGGCAATGACCGAATTTGTTAACAATCAGAATTGGACTGATCATATCTTCAAGGATGAGGAGCGGATTCAGTGCCAGCTGATGTTTAATATAACAGACAAGGTTTCGGACAATGAATTCGTGGGCACTCTCCAGATTCAGTCCAGCCGACCGATTTTTGGAACCTCGCAAACAACCATCCTGTTTAATCATCGGGATAATGATATCCATTTTAAATACAATGATTTTGAACCCCTTCGGTTTAATGAAACCCAGTTTACTTCCAACCTGGTCTCTGTCCTGGCTTATTACGTAAATATTATTTTAGGGCTTGATTATGATTCCTTTGCCCTTGAAGGAGGCAGCCTCTTCTTTCAAAGAGCTGAAGCCATAAAAAATAACGCTCAGAATGCACAAGAGTCAGGCTGGAAGGCATTTGAGGGGCTGAGAAACAGGTATTGGCTGATCGAAAATATCATGAATGATAAATACCGTGCGGTCCGTTCATGCAGTTACAATTATCACCGGATGGGCCTTGATCGTATGGTAGACAGAATAGATGAAGCCAGAGCTGTGATAGCTGATGCACTGATTGAATTGCGTCCCGCCTATCGGGAGAATCCCACGGCCATGATTTTTCAGGTTTTCTTTACCTCAAAGTCTGATGAGATTGTCAATATTTTTTCTCAATCATTCCCTGATGAAAAGAATAGGGTGGTGAGTGCCCTGAAGGAGATCGATCCCGCGAATACCAGTAAATGGGACCAGATTGCCAAAGCGGGCATGTGAGTATTTTTTCATAAGATGCTAATATCTTTATCGATACGAAATTATGCATTGATTACCAGCCTTGATGTTGAATTCAAGGCCGGCCTCAATATGATTACCGGGGAAACCGGTGCCGGAAAGTCTATTTTATTAGGCGCATTGTCACTTTTGCTTGGCAACCGGGCCGACAGCCAGGTCCTGAAAGATAAAGATCAGAAATGCCTCGTTGAAGGAACCTTTGATTTATCGGGTTTGAAAATGGAGCAGATCTTTGCTGCCAATGATCTCGATTATGATAGTCCAACCATCCTCCGGCGCGAAATTAATACACAGGGAAAATCGAGAGCATTCATTAATGATACCCCGGTAACACTTCCGGTGCTTAAAGCAATCGGAGGGCAGCTGGTCGATATCCATTCACAACATCAGAATCTCCTGATCAATGATCCGGTTTATGCTCTTCATGTTGTTGACCAATATGGACGGTTAAAGGATAAACTTGATGGTTACCTTTCGATTTATAATAGTTATAAGCAGCTGAAACAAGTAGTGCAGCAGCTTCAGGATAAGGTGAATAAGGCCAAGGCAGATCAGGATTATCTGGAGTTTCAACTTTCACAGCTGGAGGAGGCAAAGCTCTCGGCTGACGAGCAGGAGCTTCTGGAACAAGAACAGCTCCTGCAGGAGCATGCCGGTGAAATTCAGTTGCAACTGACTCAGGGTGTTCAAATTCTGCATGAATCAGAAGATTCCGTTCTTTCCAGTCTGAAGCAGATATACCAGGGACTTCAATCTATTGCTCCTTTCTATGCTGAAATTACTGAGCCACTGTCCAGGTTTCAGGCAGCTTACATTGAACTGCAGGATTTATCGCGTGAATTAAACCAGCTGCAGGGCCATGTTGAGGCAGATCCCGCGCGGCTTCACCAGATTATCGAAAGGCTGGATATCATTAATGGGCTGGAAAAAAAACATCAGGTAACGTCTGTAATGGAATTGCTAGATCTGGAGGCGTCATACCGGGAACGGCTTAATGTTATTCAAACTTCAGATGATGAAATAATAGCCAGGCAGGAGGAGCTTGAAAAACTTACCGGTCAGCTGACGGTAGCTTCACAGAATCTTTCGAAAGAGCGAAAGAAAATCTTTCCTGATTTTGAAAAAAAGGTCTCGGGACTGGTTCGGGAACTTGGAATGCCGAATGGCCGTTTTGAGGTTCATCACGAAGTTTCCTCACAGTTTTCTCAGGATGGTATTGATGAGATCAGATTTTATTTCTCAGCGAATAAAAATCAACCGGCAGAGGAGCTTTCACTTGTTGCATCAGGAGGGGAGACCAGCAGACTGATGTTGAGTATCAAGTCGCTGATCAGTAATTCACTGGCTATTCCTACCGTGATTTTTGATGAAATTGATTCCGGTGTTTCCGGAGATATTGCCGATAAGGTGGGTAACCTGATCAGCAGAATCTCCACAGGCCGCCAGGTGTTGAATATCACCCATCTACCCCAGGTAGCATCAAAAGGAGATCATCATTATAAGGTTTATAAGTATGATGATGCCAAAACTACTCATACTACCATGAAACTTTTGTCGGACGAGGAGAGGGTTACCGAACTGGCCCAGATGCTTTCTGGTGAAAGCATTACCCCTGAAGCAATCCAGAATGCCAGGGTGTTGTTGAAAAGGTAATATAACAATCCTTGCTTAAAATTGTTATACCTTTGTAAACCATAAAACTAACTATATGTCGCATCATTTACTTGAAGGAAAAAAAGGCTTGATCTTTGGAGCTTTAAACGATAAATCTATAGCCTGGAAGGTGGCAGAAAAAGCACATGAAGAAGGTGCAAAATTTGTATTGACTAATGCTCCGTTTGCCATTCGCCTTGGTGAAATTGATCAGCTGGCTGCCAAAACCGGCAGTGAAGTAATTCCTGCTGATGCAACAAGTGTGGAAGATTTACAAAATCTATTGGTGAAATCGCAGGAGATTTTGGGAGGTAAACTGGATTTTGTATTACATTCCATTGGTATGTCGCCCAATGTGCGCAAAAAGATGTCGTATGATGACCTGGATTATCGCTATTTCCAGCAGACCATGGATATCTCAGCCATTTCTTTTCACAAGTTATTGCAATCAGCTAAGAAACTGGATGCACTTAATGAATACTCATCGGTAGTAGCCTTGTCCTATATTGCCGCACAAAGGACATTCTACGGTTATAATGATATGGCAGAAGCTAAGTCGCTGTTGGAGAGCATAGTGAGAAGCTTTGGTTATATCTATGGCCGTTCAAAGGGAGTCCGGGTAAACAGTATATCCCAATCGCCAACCTATACCACCGCTGGTGGAGGTGTTCGTGGATTTGATGGATTATACGATTTTTCTAACCGGATGTCACCCCTGGGAAATGCCTCTGCTGATGAATGTGCTGATTACTGCCTGACACTTTTCTCTGATCTGACTAAGAAAGTAACCATGCAGAACCTCTTTCATGATGGAGGATTCTCGAGCATGGGCATGAGCGAGCGCGTTATGGGCTTCTATAATAAATGCCTCGACACTAATTTGCCCGAGGAGTGGTAGAACTTAAGGCTCAAGGCTCTAGGCGCAAGGCTCAAGTAAAGGTTTAAGGATGAAGTGGTGAAAGGTCTTTTCTTACCTGATACCCGATACCTGATACCTGATACCCCATACCCCATACCCCATACCTGATACCCGATACCCGACACCCGGTTACACGTACATCAGGAAAAGTATCAGCGGGATTATAATGCCGATAGCGGTATAGGTAATTCCTCTCCAGCCTTTTATACTGTTTTTACCTGACCGGATTATGAATAATCCTGAGCCGGCTAAGATAAATAATGCAACACAGAAGATATCTGAAAACCATTTCCATGCGACGCCCGGATTATAATGCAGATAGTTAAACTCGTTGAAAACCGGCCGTTTGCGAATAGTTTCCAAAGTCCCTTTGCCGCTCTCGAGATTTACCTCAACGTTTCCGTGCATCAGAAAAACCTTTAAGGTGGAGTTTGATGGGAAGTAGTGTTTCTTATACTCCTTGTTCATGTCGATATCTTCAAGAAAAGAAACGATCCACTCCTTATTTATACTGTCGCGGTTGATTTTTTCACTCAGTGTAACATCATACTTCTCAATAACATAGTTTGGATTCCAATCGCGAAGATGATTTAGTGCGATACCGGATACAGCATAGATGATACACATTCCGAAAAACAGGTAACCCAGATCCCGATGCAGGATGTAATTTAGCTTTCTTAACTTCATGATTTATTATTTCTCTGTAAGACTTTCGATTTCAAGCGAATAAAAAGATATATATCCTTTACCGCCTGCAGCAATCTGTTCGCGGTATCCTTTTATCTGATCAAACTGTGTGGTGATGGCTGATTCATCCAATCCCTTTGATTCAGCATCATAGGTATGCGTGGCTTCTTTTAACTGAAGCTTAATACCATCCTTCAATTCTTGTTCCCAATTGTCCAGGTAGGTTTCATCAACACGATCTTCCTTCAGGTACCCGGTAATAATTACATCAGAGCCTTCCCATTCAACTCGGAAGGTTGATAAGGCATTGGTGGCTAATACTTTAAAGCTATTTTCGCCAAGAAATAGTCTTTTACCGCTCTCGCGGCATATGTGCTCAACCATTCCTTCAATTTTAATCAGTTTCCCCATCAGCTCGGGAGCTTTTGTGACAATTTCGCTCAGACTAACGGGAATAGCCTCATTTTGAGCTGCTTTCGGATTTTTACACCCCGAAAGTATTACCGTGATCAGCAGGAATGGTAAAATAAATGCTTTCATCTCATTTTCAGTTAGTCGTGTGCGAATTTAACGATTCGTGGCAAACCTTTCCGGAGATTAACTAATCTTTAACACAACTATCCGGCACAGGAATAAAACACTACTTTTGGATCCGGAAATGTTTTGGATATAATTTTCTCATAAGTATGAATAAGCGTATTTGGTTAATGGTTCTGGCAATTGCGTTCGTGTTAGCGGGCTGCATGAAGTATGATGAAGGTCCTTTAATGAGTCTGTATTCCAAGGGAATGAGAGTTTCCGGGAGATGGTATTTTCAGAATGTTCAATATGGATCTAAAGATTCAACAAGTGCCTATACCTACCAGCAACTTGAATTCTCCTATATTAAGGAGATGGATGGAGGTGTTGTTATCTGGAACCATAATTTGCGTGCCACATCAGCGGATGATTACCCGCTTCAGGGTGGTATCTGGAAATTCATTGCCGATCGCGACTCACTTCAGATGGTTCTGTATAAGAACCTGATGAGGACAGATTCGATAGTTTACCTATGGAAAATCAAGCGATTAGCGTATACTGAATTTTGGCTGGAGCGTATCGTTAAGGATACAACCACTCAAAAGTGGGCGCTGATTAAATATGCGTTTTAAAGTTGCCAACTTTATAAAATTATTACTGCTGCTGCCAACCATTTTAAAGTTTGCAACTTTAAATTCTTGCCTTAACCATATCCAGGATCTTGATTTCCTTTTCAATAGCTGAGACTTCTATTTTTTGCGCTTGTTGAAGGATATCTTCGGCAAATACACGGTCATTCAAGTCGCGTGCATTGATTTTCACGTTAAGAAAAGCTCCTAAAACAGCTGATCTGGCGGCAATAGCTCCAACACCTGCATCAGAAACAGAGTTTGGATTTCCGGTTTTGGCCATGGCTTCGATGACTTCCATGGATTCCAGAGCAAGCTTCATAACGCGAAAAGGTACCTCAGTGGCATATCGTGTGGCGGCTTGGATAGCTTCTTTTCTGACTCTCTTTTCATCGTCATTACCTTTTGGCAAAGCAAAGGCATCCATAACTTTATTGAATGCATTTGTATCCTCATCAATCATTCTGGTTAGTTCCTGAACATATAGCATGCCCTTATCTGCCCAATCGGAAAACTCTTCCCAACGATCGTCCCAACCCCGCTTATGCGATGATAGGTTAGCTACCATGGTGCCGAGTGCCGCACCCATGGCTCCCATACTGGCGGAAATAGAGCCGCCGCCCGGTGCTGGAGATTCTGATGCAGTTTCATCCATGAAGGATGCCAGGTTCATGTCGATCAGCGGATGATGGTCATTATCAGCAAGAATATATTCGATGATCTTTTCTTCTGGCCTAAACGGCTTCAGGTCATCCAGACCAAGTGATTTTATTGCAATTTTCAGAATGTCCTTTTGAGGAATACCTGTTGATCGCTGTTGCTTTTTAAGAAAATACCGACCGGCTTCCAGCATGGCATTTAGCGGGACCAATCCTACCAGCTCCGATCCGGTTACCCGCATACCTCTTTCGACGGCTTTGTTGCATACTTCCTCAAATGCAACATGGATTGGGGTAACAGAAATATCCGTAAGGTTGATGGAGATCTGGGCAATGCCATATTCTTCAATGTACCAACCAATTGCTTTAACTTTTTTCAGCGATCCGGGGATTCTTACCGGCTCACCGGTTTCATCTTTTACTACAGGTCCGGTAACCTGATCGCCCTCACGAAGAATTCTGCCGGCTTCACGGATATCAAAAGCTATCGAATTAGCCCTGCGGGTAGATGTGGTATTGAGGTTGACATTATAAGCAACTAAAAAATTCCTTGCTCCGATGGCTATGGATCCGGTTTTTGGTACAAATTCTGCCGGACCAAAATCTGGTTTCCACTCCGGATCTTTGAGCTTTTCAGCCAACCCTTCATATTCACCACTGCGGACCGTTGCCAGATTTACTCTCTTTTCATTAAATGCGGCAAATTCATAACAGTATACCGGAAACTGCAACTCCTCGCCAACGCGTTTGGCCAGAATTCTTGAATACTCAGCAGCTTCTTCCATGGTAACACCGCTTACCGGAACAAAAGGACATACATCTGTGGCACCAAACCTGGGATGCTCCCCTTTATGGTGGCGCATGTCAATGACCTCGCATGCCTTTCGGATAGCCAAAAATGCCGCCTCAATGACAGCTTCAGGTGCACCAACGAATGTGACGACAGTGCGGTTTGTTGCTTTCCCCGGATCCACATCCAATAACCTGATTCCCGGAACTGATTCTATCTGGTCAGTGATCTGTTTGATAATTGAAAGATTATTTCCCTCGCTGAAGTTGGGGACACATTCCATTAACCGCTTAATCATATTATAAATTATTTGTTTCCATTTTTTTTCCATTCAGAATTACCGTATCAATCAGGTTGGAGCCATAGGCATACGGTAAAAAGTTGTATCCGGATATCTGTTTGCTAATGATAAGATTAGCCTTCTTTCCTAAAGTGATACTACCCAGCTCGTTTTCAACACCCATGGCGTAAGCTGCATTGATGGTGGAGGCGTGAATGGCCTCTTCCGGCAGCATCTTCATGGATATGCATCCAAGCGCTACCATCAGCATCATATTCCCGGTCGGGGAAGATCCCGGATTAAAGTCGGAGGCAAGCGCTACCGGAAGGCCTGAAGAAATCATAGACCTGACAGGTGGCCAGTTTAAACCCAGAAAGAGTGCGGCACCGGGCAGTAGGGTAGGCATGGTCAGGCTGCCAAGAAGAGCATGTATCTCTTCTGTTCCCGTCCATTCAAGGTGATCGACAGAAAGTGCATTATATTTTACTCCGATTTGGATGCCGCCCGAACAGGCAAGCTCGTTTGCATGAATTTTTGGTCGCAAGCCAAACAATGCTCCTGCCTCCAGTATTCTTGCCGTGTTTTCAACCGTAAAAAATCCCTGGTCACAAAAGACATCAATAAAATCAGCCAACCCTTCGGTGGCTACTCCGGGAAGCATATTATTCAATATATAATCAACATAACCATCCTGATTGCCTGAAAATTCAGCCGGCACGGCATGAGCGCCCAGAAATGTGGATTTTACGGTCACAGGCGAAGTATCTTTGATTCTCCTTATCACCCGGAGCATTTTCAGTTCGGATTCTGTATTGAGGCCGTAACCGCTTTTAATCTCAACCGCTCCGGTGCCCTGACTGATTATTTCGCGGATACGCACCATGGCCTCCTGATAGAGATTCTCTTCAGATGCGGCACGCAGCCTCCCGGCGCTATTATTGATTCCTCCGCCTCTTCTCG
>CAIXHD010000115.1 GCA_903919065.1 uncultured Bacteroidota bacterium | reverse complement strand
TCCTGCCAGAAATTCAATCTCAATACCGACGACCTGAATATCACGCTGGATATGAGCATTGTAAAAACCCATCTGATCGCTGACTTCCGCGATGCAAAAACCGGCTTACTGATCGGGGAAAATGACAACAGCAAGGTCAGCATTTATATTATCGGCGACGACAGCCGGTCGGTGGTAAACTCCAAGGGCTATCGTATCACTGAAACGAACTCAGCAGGTGGCTATGCTACCTTCGGATTTGATCCCTACCAGGCGAAACCCTCCGGGGCAGATACCGTGCGTGTGACACTCATGGCTGAGCTGAACGGGTATGTTTCAACCTCCGTGCCGATCGTTTTCACCAGTGAAGGCCAAAAATATGTTACTGTTTTTATGGTCAATAAGGTTACGCCACCTGCGGGAGTCGCAATCAGTCCCAACATGAGTGTTGGAAGCGCAAGTGGTGGAAAAGTTTCCAATGCGTTTACTGCTTCCACACCCGACAAAAGCGTGGAGGTTAACGTTCCTGCAGGGATGACAATCCTCGATGCCAAAGGCAACCCCTTACAGGGCAAGCTCGATCTGACCTTTGTTCAGGCAGATCCAACCAAAATCGGAGCCGCGCGATCTTTTCCGGGTGGACTTGCATGTGAAGCAACAACGGAAACCGGTTCCAAAATAAACACATCTTTTGCTCCCGCCGGGTTTTTCAAGATTGATATCTCCGATGAATCTGGCCGGCACGGTGCTTTCTTCTCAGAGGGCACCATGGAAGTCAATACAAAAATTGGTCCATCGGTAATTAACCCCGAAACCGGTCAGCCTTATAATACCGGCGATAAGATCGGATTTTGGAATCTGGAAGAAAAAACCGGTCAATGGAATTTTGTCGAAAATATTACCGTAGGACTTGACCCCCGGGAAATAAAATCAAACCTGTCCAGCCGGGAATCAGGATTTGGAAGTTATTTTTTATTTGCAATGGATGAACCGGTCACCTGCGCGGGTACGATAACATTTGACTTTGTCAATACTAATGTCTTTATTAGTTCCGGCGAGTCAGCTGAATTCGATGTAGAGATCACCGGACCCGACGGATTGTGGGTCTATTCTGGCCATATCGTTGCTGGACCCTACGCGGCCACTGAATTTGGCAATATGAAGATGGGATACCATACCATCCAGTTCAGTTATAATGGAGACCGGCAACTCACAAATTCCGCATGGATAACTGCAAACAATGAACCCGTCTATTTCTGCGGGCCTGTTCGACCAAGAATACAATTGGAGCTCAATCCGGCTGTCGGTCGTTCCATTACTTTCAATGCTGTTGTCTCATGTACCAACCGTACCGGTGAAATGACTGTCCCCTCCGGAACCCTCCTGCATTTCCGGGAGAAGGGCACTTCCCAATGGACAACAGTCGCCACAAATGGCAGGCAGGTAGTTTTACCCGGAATGATTATCGATAAGACCTATGAAGTCCAGATTCTTTATGATGAAGAATGGACCCCGGCATCACCTTATGAATATACCCTGAGACCGTCGGATGATGTATACAACCCATATTCCAGATCCATCAGCTTGTCGATTGACTGCGGGAATTAATCATGATTCATGAAAAGATGAGGTTGTTAAGAACATGCTGCCTTGCATTCATCATTCTGCTGAATGGTCTTTTGGTTAAGGGACAGTCTATGCCGTTAGAATTGATGTTGGGAAACAAATATGGAAGTTTAAATTTTATCATCAGCAAAAATTTCTCTCCGAATTCCCGGCTCGGAGTATTCAATATGAATACAATTCGGTTCGATTATAAGGATGCGGCTAAAAACAGTTTCTCCCTTCAAAACCTGGTGTATGTGAAAATATTCAAAAACATTCGGGTTGCAGGAGGAGTATCATATAATAGTGGTGGTTTGATGCCAACTGCAGGATTGCAATATGTTTACAGCAGCAAAAAGTTATTCTTTCTTATGGTCCCGCAAGTCCGGATCAATATAAATCCTTCATACAGCATACTAACCATTCTTCAATACAAGCAGGAAATAAATGATCGCATAAAACTCGTTGGAAAAGTTCAACTGAATAGTTCCTTTAATGCAGCAGGGAATATAAGGAGTAACCAGTGGATGCGTATTGGCCTGGATATAAAAGGAACCCAATTCGGACTGGCGGTTAACCTCGATGAAAAGGGCCCTGATCCTTCAGTTGAAAGTAATTTCGGGGTTTATTTAAGAAAGGAGATTCTATGATTCTTTTACTTTTAAACAATATAAATGATTATGAACACTAGATCAACAATTTTTGCCATTGCCATTGGGTCATTAGTTATGGCCGGGTGCGCTGGCGGTAATCAGGGAAGAATAAATTCCGTTTCTGATTTGCAAGGAAAGGTAATTGGCAGTATTTCAACAGGAATTTCGGAAAAAACCAAACTTGACCAGACAACACTCTTAATTGGTGCTGAGCCAAAAGAAATTCTTCAGTTCAACAACAGATCAGATATTCTGGCAGCGCTAATATCCGGAAAAATCGATGGAGCAGGGGCGCCCAAAAGCATTTCGGAATACTATGCAAAGCGGAATAGTAAACTAAAAATTATTGAGACAAAAGATCACTTTGAAACAGAAATTGTAATGGCAGTTCGCAATGATGACGAAAAATTAAAATCGGAACTTGATTCAGCTTTAACCATTTTACAGGGGAATGGCAAATTAAAGAGCCTGGAGGATGAATGGATCACAAATCTGCCTGCAAATAACGAACCTGCATTTAAGGCAATTCCTAAAATTGATGGTGCAAGGACTATTTATGTCGGGGTGTCAGGAGATTTTGCTCCACTCGATTATATTGCATCAGACGGGCGTCCGGCAGGTTTTAATGTTGCCATGCTGGCCGAGATGGGGAAAGTGCTGAATGTGAATTTCGAGGTGGTATCGATTGATAGCCAGGCTAAATTTGTGGCTCTTGCCAGCAAGAAAATCGATATAGTATTCTTTCAGATTATGGCGAAGAAGTATGCCAGCCTGTATACTGCAGAGAGCAAAAAATTTCTACCTACGATTCCTTACTATAAAGATCTGTCGGGTTATTTTTTAGTCAGGAAGTAACCTGGGAATTGCTGTTTTTCAGTAACCTAAACGGCAACCATGTAGATTAAAAGAAGAAACCCACCTTTTGAGTGGGTTTCTTCTTTTGAATCACTGTGGGCCCGGCTGGTTATTTATAATTCACCACTCGGTTAATTTCTTTAACCTGGTTTGATAGGCCTGCCAATAGTTGCGCTGGATTTTTTCACTCAGAAATGATGCCTTCACCAGGGAGGAAACCCCGGCTGTTTCAGCAGTTAGCGTGATAAAAATATCATTCACCTGCTTTTCGCTTAACCCGGCATGATGTGCCAGGGTTTGGAATTGCTGCCTTATCTTACCCCCTGCCAGATTTCCAGGCAACAACCCCTCCTCCAAAGCAAAATCTTTATCCTCTATATGGATACGGCTATTCAGCAAATCATAAGCCGGACTTAACCGAAAATCACCCAGGGGTGTTTCCAGCAGGGAAAAGTTTTTAAAATGTGCATCTCCATTGGAAAAAAGGTAATTGAATACCAATAGCTTAAATAATTTCGGAGCTTCCAATCGGTAAGCCGGTAAATGGATTCTCATTAATTCAAACAACTCCAAATAATTACCCTGATATTTATAGTGCTCGCCATGGGTTTGCGGTGTCCTGCCCGCTAAGGAAGCAAAGTCCTCCTGGGCCCACTTGCTCCCATCTTCTCTTACGTCAAAACGTTTGGTGAGGTATGCCGGTGCTCCGTTTTTAAAAAAGATCATTGCATTTTCAGCGGTCTCCATTTTAAACAATTGACGGGCAATCTGCATCGTCAGATGCTCATTCGCCGGCATTTCAGCGGCATTCTTTCCGTTACCGGGAATGGGTTTCAAAATGTAGGTTCCCCGTTCGCCCTCCCTGATCAGCCGGAGTTTATTCTTTTCCAACAGCATGGAAAACTTTTCCTGCACGCCGGAGATCGATATGCTTTTTCGATTTTCGTTAAACTGGTCATCCGTCTCCTCATTGGTTGAGGGAGAATCGTAAGGTAAAATGTGGTGTACCCGGCGTCCGTCGAAAACCCTGTTTAAACAAGTTCTGCTGTAGGTGCTGTAACCTTCTTTCAGCGTCCCTGGACAATGTTTTATTTCTGGCAAGCTCATTTTGCGGGTTCTGTTTTAATGACTTTTACGGCTCCGATCGTATCATTTTTGGCGGTTGTCAATAGCAAGCCGAAATGGTCATCCGGATCAATCCTCATCATTTTGCAAACGGTGAGCTTATTGGATCCTTCAGGCAGCATGTGGAAGAAAAATGGGAATAGGTTGGGGGAGTGGTATTCTTGTTTCGATTTAGGCAGACCCAGACAGATATCTGGTTTATTGCTGTCGATCATCCAGGCATCATGATACCGGAAGGTAAACGTTCCATCATCCCGTTGAGTCAACAGTCCCGCCTCCTGGTCTTTATATAAAATTTCAGCACTTCTCATTCAATCTCCAGGGTCTTCCTGATTTGTAAACTGATTTCCATTCCCAGCACATCGGCCAGCTTTTGAAGAGTTTCCAGTGTGGGATTACCTTTTCCGCTTTCCAGCTGTTTCAAAGTTCTTAATCCTACTCCCGCAAGCTCCGCAAGGGTCGCTTGCGTTACGTGCATCATCTCCCTGCGTTCCTTAATGGTCTGTATTAACTTCTCAGAGTGCATTATACTGCTCTTATTTATGCAAATATACATCTATTTTATAAAATACAATCAAAAAGAGCATTAAAGTGCACAAATAGAGCGCCGAATATGAAAAATGAACGCGAATAGCCTATTATTGTGAAAAGCGAACGGGGTTATGAAACACTAGTTATCCTTTTTGCCTGGTCGATTTATTTTCTAAATCCTTCGGTCTAATTCCTTTATTATCCAGAAATTCAGAATTATTTCTCTTATCGCGGGTGGTAATTCTTCTAATTTTTTGATCTGCCATGTGCGCCGTAGCAACCGTTTGCCCGATGGAGCGGGCAACTGCTTTGTATACAGGATCTTCAGATTGTCTGGCAACTGCATGTGCACCTAATGAAGCTTTCATTGCCATACCAGTTGCCACCTTGGTATTTTCCCATTCTTTAGCAACATCCAAAGCATAAAGCAGTCTTTCATCAATCTGCTTGTCGATCAGATTTAATACATGTTCCGAGCATTCCCGTGCCCATTTGATTAGCTTTTGATGGTGCTCCTTTGTCAGCGGACCTCCGCGATGCTCGGCAATAAACGGATACCGGTTCGACTGTTTTGCTGTCTCTTTCAGATCTTTGCCCTGCATTCTGGTTGTATGTATCATTTCATACTCTCGAAAACCATGCCACACTTTTTGCTATTTTTGAATGGACCAAACACCCTCAAACCCCATGCCCACGGATAGCAGTATTTTGGTGCACGACTTAACAACATAAAATATACCAATGTCATGAAAACTATTCCGACATCTGCATTCATGCTTGTTTTTCTTTTTGCCATTACATCAGGAACTGTGGCTCAAACAGGTTCCCCGAAACCCGATCAGGTGAAGCTTCTCCGGCAGCTGGCCGGCACCTGGCAGGCGGATCTGGGAAAAGATACCCTCCTGGTGACGGAGCTGAAACCGTTCGGCACCGGCCTGGATGGTTATGCCCGGGTAAAAGCCAACGGGAAGGTAATTTCGGAAAGGCGTCAGCTGTTTGGTTATGACACGAAAGGAAATCAGTTCATCGAAGCCGAAGTGACCCAGGGGTCTGATATGGTACTTTTTGCCTGCTGGTTCACGCGCGACAATTTAATGGTGGGAGTGCCTTACGCCAACCGCCTCGATCCCGACAAATCAGCCTTGCGGGTGGAAATCGACATCCAGTCGCCCAACAGGTATGTGCAGACTGTCCTCCAAAACGGCAAACGTATTAGCGGGCGAACCATGGTCAGGATAAAGTAAGCTGCTGTACTGGCGGTATTTTTCTTGACTTTAAATGAAAAAGGCCAGATTCATTTCTGAACCTGACCTCTTAATGTCTTCCCGTCTGACAGTCTCCTGTCTTTTTTCGTCTTCATTCGTGGGCCCAGCTGGGCTTGAACCAGCGACCCTCTGATTATGAGTCAGATGCTGCTAACCAACTGAGCTATGGGCCCGATCCACGTCCCTTTCGGGACAGGGTTTGCAAAGATATAAAATTTTTCAATTTATGAAACAGTTGTCGGGGTTGGGGTACAGGAGAAGGGGGAAATTACGGATTCCAAATCATACATTAGAATTTCATAATTTTTCGAAATTAGTGGATTGAATTTTCCTCCTTACATTGGCTCCATCACCTGACTATCCAAGTATTATTATTTGTCCGGAAACCGTAAGTGTTTTGTCCAATTGGAATGGCTTGTCCCACTTTTTGAGTGTAAATACACCCGGCTAGGGCAACACTCTCAGGTTTATCGTTCCATTTCGTGTAGGTGATTTTTAGGTGAGAATGATAATAGATTTGGTTAATTCATTTGGTTTTCATAAATTCGTAAGTATAGAAACACCAGATTAGTAGAAACATAAAAGGAATACTCTGATTATTGCTAATACCTATTCCGTATGTTGAAATTTGTCTGCATGATTCTGCTGGTATTCTCGTCCGCCGGTTTGCTAGCGCAAAACGTAAGGATGATTTTTTCCTGGACGGGAGCCCTTGCCGAGAATGGTAGTGTTACCGTCAGGGCTGTGAATCTCACAACCAATGACACCTTGTTGTTTCCAGGCCGGGATACACTGATCCTCACTACCGATACACCTATCCATTCCGATCCGGAGTATTTTCCCGCATTTTCGTTATTCCCTAATCCTTCTGATGGGGCAGCATCCGCCCGGATTAGCCTGGATAGGAACCAGCAGGTAGTATTGCGGGTACTTTCGATGGATGGCCATTTGATTTCGGAATTTGTGCAGCGGTTACAACCTGGTATTCATGATCTTGATATTAACCTGGGACACGTTGGTATTTTCGTGTTAACGATCAAAACTGAGGACTGGTATTTTTCCGAAAGGATCATAAATTTGCGGGCAGGTGAGAAATACAACCAAATTAGGTATCGTGGGATTGCCGGCAGTCCAAATATAGAGACAGGCCCTTCCCTCCTCAAGACAATGAAGACAAAACAGTACCTTAAATTCAATTGGGGAGATATTGTTCTTTATCGCTTTGAGGGTGTGGATACGATTTCCGGTATAAAGTATATCACTGTTTTAGCCGATGCACCCACCTCCAATGGCGACAGACGAAAGGAAATTGACTTTGTGGATTGCAGGGACGGAGATGGCAGACAATACCCCGTTGTCAAAATTGGTAACAAATTCTGGATGGCTGAAAATCTGGCTTACTTACCATCTGTGTATCCCTCTAATGACAGGTCGGGTACTGCTTACCGATATTATATTTATGATTATCAAGGAGAAAACACTAATCAGGCTAAAGGCCTTTATAATTTCAGCACCTACGGTGTACTTTATAACTGGGGGGCGGCAACTAAGGCATGCCCTGCGGGATGGCACTTGCCCGCAGAACCTGAGTGGGAAACTCTGGCTCTTTTACTCGCAGAAAATCCTTTTGAAAACAATTTCCAGGCAGCCGGTGGCAAGTTGAAGGCGACCGGAATCAACTATTGGTCGAGCCCCAATATTGGGGCCACCAATGAGGTTGGGTTCACTGGTATGCCGGGAGGATCATTGGGAAGCTATGGGGCATTTCAAACCATCCACGAATATGCCTGGTTTTGGACTGCAACTCAGGAAAACAACGACGAAGCCTGGTATTATGAAATGATGAACCTGACCGGTTCCCTGGAAAGATGGACGAATGACAAGGCCGCCGGATTTTCGGTTCGGTGTATTAAATAAAATATTGCCAGATCCCCTGGTACATATTGTCGCCTATTGCTGCAAGAATTCTCTTTAAAAAGACGGGTGTCTGTTCACTGCATCATCAATTTCAAGAAGTAATTGACAAGGAAAACCGAGCACGAATCCCGGCACGAAATCTCCATGAACGGAAAGTAATCCAAAGTAACCCCTTGACCTGGGCTCCCCGACTGAGGTCAGCGCTATCGGCGACGAAGAAGCCATGGAAATGGCCCTTCCGGAATACCGGACTATTTATCCTTCCATTGCCTCTTGATTTTTGCACAATCGTTTTATTTGAGCATCTTAGCTGCAAATCGTCGACTGAAGCCTTACCTGTTGCCTTTTGACACATCTAAACCTTTCTTGTATATGAAATTCAACTTCACCACTCTCATTTTCCTTGTCCCGATCTTTTTCCTGTCATCCTGTAAAAAGACTCCTGACCCCAATGGCGAAGTATTCCAGACAGGCAAATCCAGGACATTCCCCGTGGAAAGCACCCCCGGGTTTGCTTTGACTGATAAGGAGAGTGGATGCGTATTCAGGTTTCCGACAGGAGGAAGCGGTGACCTTGTTATTTCACCGGTTACCGGGGGACCTGAATTGAATGAGATTCAGGCTGAGCGGTTCATGTTGAAATATGAAGGAACGGGAACCATTGATCTGCTGGTGCCGATTAACGGGACCTATGTCCAGGCTTTTGTATACGGGCCCATCACCGGCGCCGCCATCAAGACAAATCTTGGTGAAAATTCCTGGGGTACCATGGTTGAACAGGATACAATTGACGGCAATCTGCGGTATGAAATACAAACCGGCGGATTGGCGGACCCGTTAAAATCGGGTTCAACCAAATATAAAGCGCCACCTTCCCAGTATTTTGCAGTTTCCAGGTTAGCCTTTGATTCAGATGATTACAAGAAGTTACAGGCCTTGTATCAAACAATCAGGCAAGTAGCCGACCTTTGGCTGGATGCCTTGCCGGAGACAGAACGCCTGAGCTATAAAAAGCTGATGG
Source organism: uncultured Bacteroidota bacterium (assembly GCA_903919065.1). GTDB lineage: Bacteria > Bacteroidota > Bacteroidia > Bacteroidales > UBA12481 > UBA12481. The sequence goes on along the minus strand of CAIXHD010000115.1, from coordinate 4,193 downwards.
ATAAGGAAATGAAGTATGATGTCATGACGTCGTCCTCTAATTATTATCAGCATTTTAATAATTGGTTTGTCGGAAAGAATGCGGTATTCTACTTGAGACCTTCATCTTCTTTAAGCAGCGTTGCCCATGAGACCGGTCATTACCTGACTCATTTGCTTTGTGGTTACACAAAGTATTGCGAAATCTACAATGCCATCCCTAAATCTTACTGGGGTTTGGGTGGTTCTATCGAACACATGATAGGGATAAATATCCCTGGACGGCTGTATGTATTGGAGGAATATTCCCATTTCACTGAATTTTTGGCAACCGGGACGGTTGAGAATTATGATCTGTATAATGCCAGCGATGTCAACTATTTTTCACAGGCCATTGCTGCAGACCCCACCAAAGTGGATTATCCGAGCAGCGAAGGATTCGGGACATTATTTTTAGCCTCACTGATGAGGACACAGGGCGCCATACATACCTTCGACCTGACCAATAAGGCAAAGGTTTCTGTTCCGGTAATCAATGCTCCCCTCGGCGATATCATTGGAAAAATCCTGAAGAAGGGGCCGGTGAATGTGAACGAATTATATAATTATGTCGGGGATTATCTGGAAGGCAAGGGGGAAGGAGAACTTGCAAAATTACCTGCTATCCTGGAGCCACTGGGCTGGTCATATTATGCCAACGGTATTCTCGTGGATGAGAAGGGACAGCCTATTGCCGGCGCTGAGGTGCGCTCCCTGGTAGTCGCTGACAAGGAATATCCCGGACCGCAGGGCGGAGCCAGCAGATCCAAAGGCGAATTTACGGTAAACAGGCTGCCTCCGGGTAATTCGAAAATACGCGTTTACTCCAATTTTGTCAACAGTCTACCGAAGGATTCCACGGATCTTGACATTTATATCAATCCGGTTCTTGTCACCAATGAAATAGTTGACCTGGGTACGCTGGTTGTGGAATTTAAGGATAAGATGGAAACCAAGACCGTTACCAAAATATATGTCACCCGGTTTTATGCCCCGGGAACCACCCGAACAGGGCCTACCATCAACTCCGAATTGGATTTCAGCGGACAGATGACTCAATCGGTTAAAAATAAGTTTTACCTCTCCGGCAGCTTTCTCGATAACGCCAGTATAAGTTCACTGGTTACCTTGCAGATGGACGTCTATACGGACAGCCCCGTAACAGCCTCTTTCAGGCTGCGCTGGGCATTAGGCAGCTATGCATGGGTTTGGGATTTCATTGATCAGACCACCCGAATGTCACAGTCGTACCAGATTGAAAGCATCCCGAAAATTACAGAAGAGCAGTACGGCGAAGGAGGCTATGCACCCGAATTCACCTGGAGTCAGGATAATTCCGGGATTGTTGAAGTTACCCTGACTTTTGACCCCAAGACTTTTTTCCCATCGTCAGGCATGCGCCGGTATCGCCTTAACCCTGACTTCCAGGGTACCTATACTGAAAAATTCAAAAACAGTAAACCGGTCACTTCGGCAACCGGTTTCACCCCTTCATCAGTGTCTTTACTGATCAACAAGAAATATTAGCCGGAAATAATTGTGCCCACGGATTAATGAGCAAGCAAAAGGTGCCCCCAACAGAGAAAACCCTCGAACAAAGTGTCCAGGAACTGTTCCTGAAGAAAGCGGCCTATTTGGTTCGTTGGATCACCTCCCGCTCAACCCACCGGTATTGTCTCTTTAAGCCTTAAAATAGAAAAATATGACCATGACAGGCCGGATGGATCTGGGTGTAAAAGCAATTTGCGTTCATAATCCCAGGATCATTCCCTGATCTTGTAATAGTTTTTTAATTGTATCATAATCAATATTTTGTACTGAATAGTTGTTCTTTATGGCTATGGCTGCGGCAGTGGCTGCGGCTTGTCCTAAAATCATAAATACGGGCTCCATCCGGATGGAGCCATAGGCGATATGTGAGGAGGAGAGGCAAACGGGAACAAGTAGATTTTGCAATTCTTCTTTTTTCGGTATGATGGCTCTGTAACTGATGGGGTAAGGTCCTCCGGGACTTACTTCAACATCGCCTTCATTACGGGCTAAGCCATTCTTGTCGACATAGCGTTGTACGTGATGAGAATCCATATTGTAGGATCCCATACCGATGGGATCGGGTGTTGGGACAGTTCTTCTTAAATGATTCTCGGTCATTACAAAATCACTAACCATGCGTCGGGTTTCCCGCACGTAGATTTGATGCGGCCAATTGTGATTGTCAAGAAATTCATCTTTCGCCAATCCCCAGCTGCTCATCTGGAGTCTGACATCCTCCGGGACTCTGGGGTCATTGGCCAAAAACCACATCAGGCCCTTTTGGTATTCCTCATGCTCTTTGATGATTGCTGCCCGCTCTTCAAAGCTTCCATCCGGATAGCCATAATTCATGCCGATGTTATCCGTCGAAAAACCGCCATAATTGTTGGTGTCGGTTTTTCTGTTGGGGATGGCATCAAATTTTTGGAAAAGACGCCGGTAACCGGCATCCAAATACCGGGCTAGGAGCTCATATTGCAGGGGATCGTAGTTTTCGGGTTTTGGGAAAGGCACTTGATTTTCTGTAACCTGAGTTAAGCACATCCGGAAGCAATAGGCCTGAATGCGGTTATCTCCGGATCCTTCCTCTCCAGGCCCGGCGTTGTGGATCCGGGGCAGTAAACCACTCGTTGAGTCCCCCGGAGTTAGATAGGGATCTACTGGTAAATCAAAATTGTGATAGATTGCCGCTTTCGTGTTCACCCCATTCAGTGTCTCCTGGTAGCGCTCATTGCCTTCCCTCCCTACAGCGTATGAAACTCCCGCTGCAGCCATTAAATCTCCCTCATAAGTGGCGTCAATGAACATTTTTCCACTTAATATTCTACCATTGAGCATTCGGATTGATTGGATTCTGCCATTTTTTACCACAACTCCGTTTTCCCGGTCAAGCCAATGATCGCGAAGTACCCGGATCGAATTTTCTGCAACCAGATCCTCGAAGACTTTTTCAGCCACATGGGGTTCAAACACCCAAACCGCATCCTGATCAGCTTTAAAAAGTCGACATTCTTCCTTTTTTTCATATTTCCAGGTTTCATCCTTAACATATTCCGATTTGACTCGTTGATAAAACTCCCTCGCCAATCCTCCAATAACCGATTTGTTACCGGAATCAGTCCACCCTAACCCACTAGCCGTTAGTCCCCCCAGATGTTGATCAGGGCCAACCAACACCACTGAAAGACCTTGTCTGGCTGCAACTACGGCGGCAGCGATTCCGGAAGAATTATTTCCATAAATTACCAGATCGGTTTTTGGAGTGGTGCAGGCGGCGAGCGGAATTATCAAGAATATGATATGCACCCATTTGTTGAAGAAATTCACCATGCACTGATCGTTTCTGAAGTTATTTGGCGCTAACACTTAGGATTCTTTTCGCAGCCAGCCTGCCCGTAAGAATCGACATGGGCACACCCGCAGGGCTGTAAGTCCACTGTCCGGCCTGAAAGATGGAAGGAATCGGTGTCACAACTGCACTGTTTGCAGCCTGGATCTTATGGATCACCGGAATGGGTTCCTGGAACGACCATCCGGTGATCGCCCCTTCCGAACTGCCAACCCTGTTCGCATAGCTCAGGGGTGAGAAGGAGAAACGGCCAATGATCTTGTCCTTCAACATGGGATAAACCGAACCGGCAAGTGCCTTGATGATACGGTCCTCCATTTCTGTTATAAACTCCTTGTACCAGCCTGCATCGGCAATCTTTTTAAACAGGTCATATTCGGCCAGTATACTCACAATCAGGCCTGTCTTGCCTTCGGGCACAAGGTCGGGATCCTTGAGGCCCGGAATGGAAATCTCGAAGGTATTCAGGTCAATGAACCTGTCGAGCCACGCCAGAATCTGTTCCCTGTCGGATTCCACAGTTGTTGTCAAAATCCTGTCCAGCTCGCTCCAATGGGTTTCTCCCAATCCCTCTTTCGAAGGAGAATAAAAGAAGTGTCCGTTTGCAATAGCCTGAAAATGCTCCAACGGTTCGTCCACCTGGAGATAAAGGGTGAAAACGGAATCCCCGCCGCGTTTTTCCAGCAGGCGGTTTTTCATTTTTTCAAATTTCGACCGGATCTTGGCGGAGAGACCAGCCGTGTCTGTGATCCGGTAAAATGTTTTCAGATCAGCCGCCCAAACCAGGTGTTCAT
>CAIXHD010000114.1 GCA_903919065.1 uncultured Bacteroidota bacterium | reverse complement strand
TCATGGCATCGCGACCGGAAACAATTGAAGTTCTGGAATTTGCAGTCAGGGAAAATCCGGATGACGCTCAGGCCTGGTATCAGCTTGGTAACCTTTTAGGGAATTTCGGCCGGTTGGATGAGGCTGCAGTGAATTGGGATCTGGCAGTCAGGCTGAAACCATCAATGAGCATCCCATGGCGAAACCTGGGTTTGTATTATTGGGCGGTGAAGAACGACCATGCAAAATCGGAAGCCTGTTTCCGGAATGCCATCAGCTCAAGGCCTTTTGATCAAACGTTATATCGCGATCTGGCCCGGGTGCTGCTGGATAATGGCCGGCGTCCCGAAGCTATTACGTTGCTGGAGAATATGTCGTTCAAAGGTGCGCGACGTTCAGATATTATTCAGGATCTGGCTCAATATTATCTGGATGAAAAAAGATTTGAAGAGACATACCGTTTGCTGATATCCACGCCCTATTTTGTAAACTGGGAAGGATCGACGCTGACCTGGGATATGTTCAACCAGGCGCATGTGGGCCAAGGCGCGGAACTATTTAATCAGAAGAAATACAAGGAGGCGCTGGAGCATTTTGAAACGGCACTTACCTGGCCGGAAAACCTGGGCGTAGGTCATTCAGTGAGAACTGAGGAAGCCTTGGCCTGGTTCTGGAAAGGCAAAACCCTGCTGGCGTTAGGGAAATCAAAAGAGGCGCTGGCTGCCTGGAAACACGGAAGCGAATTGCCTGATGGATCGGCAAAGCAGATAGAATACAGAAAGATGTGCAAATCACTGTTGGAGTAAAAGGAAATCTTAAGAAATGATAGCAAAATACAGTCACCTGGTTTTAATTATCTGTGCCCTGTTGGGATGGCCGATAAATAGCTCAAGATCGCAAACCACTGCTGATTCAGGAGGGCGAATGAAAGCCTGGGATCAGCATCAGAACCTGAAAAACAGTTCGATTTTCACTGACCTGAAATGGCGTGCAGCCGGCCCGGAATTCCAGGGTGGCAGAATTCAATCTATCGCATGTCACCCGCGCCAACCTTATACCATTTATGTGGGAGTAGGCTCCGGCAATCTTTGGAAAACCGTTAATAATGGTACTACCTGGGAACCCATCTTCGAAAATGAATCTGCTTTTGCCATCGGTTGTGTAACAATAGCTCCATCGGATCCCGACATCGTTTGGGCAGGTACCGGAGAAGTGTTAATGGCGCGCAGTTCCTACTCCGGTAAAGGAGTGTTTAAATCGGTTGACGGCGGCAAGAATTGGCAGCACATGGGGCTGGTAGGAACGAATCATATCGGTAAGATTATCATCGATCCTAAAAATCCTGATGTTGTTTACGTTGCTGCGATTGGTCGAAATTTCGGTCAAAATGAAGAACGGGGTTTGTATAAAACGATTGATGGGGGTAAATCATGGAAGAAAGTTCTTTTTGTTTCAGACCGGGCAGGGGTGGTGGATATTGTCATGTCGCCGGATGACAATCGGACGCTTCTGGCAGTGAGCTGGGAGCGCGACAGAAAACCCTGGAATAACCTGACTTACGGGGCAGGGAGCGGAATATATAAATCAACTGATGCAGGGGAAAATTGGGTTCGGCTGACCAACGGACTCCCGGTTGGCGATCAGGTTGGGCGTTCAGGGCTGGCCTTTGCTCCTTCAAACCCGGATATGGTATATGCAATTGTTGATAACCAGTCAAACAGGCCGTTGAGCAAAAAGAAAGTTGGGGGTGAATTGTATCGGTCGATGGACCGCGGTAATAAATGGACAAAAATGAACGACTCCATTATCCCTACTGCCATCAATTCCGATTATTGCATTGTGCAGGTATCTCCAGATAATTCGGAAGAAATTTATCTGCTTGGAAATAAGTTGATAAGGTCAATTGATGGAGGGGAATCTTACCTTCCGACAGGGGAAACAATTGTTCACCTGCTTCCCCATGCTATCCGGGTAATGCACCTGGATATGCACGCCATGTGGATCGATCCGGCTCAACCAGAAAGATTGATACTGGGAAATGATGGTGGATTATACACTTCCTATGACCGCGGAGAAAGCTGGCTTCACCTCAACAATATTCCTATCGGTGAATTTTATGCTGTATCAGTTGACGACGCAAAGCCGTATAATATATATGGAGGTACACAGGATAATGCTGCCATTTACGGCCCATCGGATGGAAATGCATGGAAAGATGTTTATCTTGATCAATGGGGTGGCGGTGACAGCTATTTCACCGAACTTGACCATACAGATACCAATGTGATCTACTATGAACATCAGTTTGGTGAGCTCATCCGAAAAAATATGGTCACGGGTGAAGGAGTACATATACAACCCCAGGCGGGAAAAGATGAAGCCAAACTGAGGTTTAACTGGATGACCCCGTATATTCTCTCCAATTATGATGGCCATGTGCTTTATTATGGAACCCAAAAATTGCTCAAATCGATGGATCGCGGCGACCATTGGGAAACGATCAGTCCGGATCTTACTTCAAACCCCGGACCGGAGAAGCAGGGGAATGTCCCTTACGGAACCATAACAACGGTGTCAGAATCTCCCTTCCAACAGGGAGTCTTGTATGTGGGAACCGATGACGGAAACATTCATGTTACCCGCGACGACGGTAAAAGTTGGAAGAAAATCAACCAGACACTGCCGGAAAAGTGGGTTACCCGCGTACGTGCTTCACAGCATGATGCCGGAACAGTTTACGTTTCCTTAACCGGCTATCGCGAGGATGACTTTACCTGTTATCTCTATGCATCAGCGGATTACGGGAATTCATGGACCTCAATAACCGGCAATCTTCCGAATGAGTCAATCAATGTCATTCTGGAGGATCCGAGGAGTGCCAACATACTTTATATCGGTACCGATCTGGGTGTTTATGTGAGCCGCAACAAGGGAAAAGACTGGATTTCTTTATGCAATAACCTGCCAACTACTCCGGTTCACGACCTGGCGATACAGGCCAGGGACCTGGAGCTGGTTGCCGCAACCCACGGCAGGAGTATTTTTATTCTGGATATCAGTAAAATAAATAAGAACTGAGCGAGGATCAGTCGTCGATTGCGGATTCAATCAGGATCTTATACATCGAGCCGGTATTATCCTTCCGGGTTTCCTGAGTCTGCTTGAATATTATGCCGATAAGCTTTTCCTTCGGATCAGCAAAATACTGGGTGTTGAAATAGCCGCCCCAGTAAAAGGTACCGGCACTTCCCTGGCCACCAAGGTCCTGGTTTTTCTGTTCCACAACACCGAAAGCCAGTCCGTAATGTTCACCCTTATTTTCCCATAAGGCCGGGAATTGGTTGCCCATAATTACCTCAACGGTTTTTCGGCTGAGGATTCTCACGCCATTAAGTTCGCCGCTGTTCAGGTACATCTGAAGGAAAGTGGCATAATCCTTAGCTGTGCTGCAGAGCCCTGCGCCGCCGGAGAAAAACTTCTTTGCTCCCTTAATTGGGTAATCGGGATCATAGAAAGTCACCGGATAGCGGACCCAGCCAGTATCAGATGGTTTCTGGACGGAGACCAATCTGTTTGCCTTATCTGCAGGTAGATAGAAACCGGTGTCATACATGCCCAGCGGTTCGAAAATTCTGGTTTTCAGAAACACATCAAACGGCATTCCCGAAACCACCTCGATGAAATATCCCAGCACATCCAGCCCTTCACAATAAGTGTATTTTTCTCCGGGATTATGGTGTAACGGCAACTTGGCCAGTCTTTTAACGCTTTGCTCAATGGTAATATCCTCCGTGGTAAACAGGTCCATCACCCCAGCTTTTTTATAGATCATCTGAAAACGCTCATCACCATCGATTTCGCCGTAACCAAGGCCCGAAGTATGGGTAAGAAGGTGCCTGATCGTGATTTCTTTATTAGCTGGTACAGCACTAAAAGTTGTGTCGCTGAAAGTAAAACCGGTAAGAACCTGCGGATTCTTAAATTCAGGGATATATTTTGATATTGGATCATCCAGCCTAAATTTGCCATCTTCCCAGAGCATCATGACTGCTGTTGAGGTGATAGCTTTGGACTGTGAGGCTATGCGGAAAATATCATCTCGTTTCAAAGCTTTTTTAGTCTGATTGTCGGCCATTCCGAAAGCCTTGTAGTAGACTATTTTGCCATTGCGGGCTACCAGAGTAATCGCACCAGGCAAGGAGCCGTCTGACACTGCTTTCTGGCACATGGCATCGATTTTTGCAAGTCGCTCAGCCGACATGCCTACGCTCTCAGGAGTACCTTCCGATAGGGGAAGTGATTTGTTCAGCGATTTGGTCTGAGCACCCGCAGCCAGTGAGGCAGCGACAAATAGGATTGCAATTAGTTTCTTCATTTTCAATGAGTCCATTAATTTAAAAAACCAAATGTATTGAAAAAGATTCTGCTAAATTTAGAGCATGTAATTAATCCCGAAAATATCAAGACCCATGGTGTTAATCCTGAAAGCCGTACTTGGAGTTATGTCAGCTCTTTTTGGTGCCTATTATCTCAGAGATGTTTATAAAAATCAAAATACATTTTCAGATAAGCCCTGGCCCGGACTGGCAGCTACCGGTTTTTTTACGAATTTTCTGGATACGCTGGGTATAGGAAGTTTTGCCCAGCAGACAGCAATATTTAAAATTTTCAAGCTGGTGGACGACCGGCTGATTCCGGGCACCATGAACGTTGGAAATACGCTGGCAACTGTTACCCAGGCTTTCATTTTCATGACTGCGGTAAAGGTTGATCCGGTCACTCTGGTATCGATGTCGGTGGCAGCTCCGCTGGGTGCAGTGTTGGGTGCGGGCGTGGTTGCAAAAATGGCGCGACGCAAGATTCAGCTGGGCATGGGGATCGGACTGCTTGCGGTGGCAGTTACCATACTGGCCGGATTGCTTAAGCTGATGCCGGTGGGTGGCATGGAAATCGGCCTTACCGGCTGGAAACTGGCAACCATTATTGTCATGTGTTTTGTCTTTGGCGCCCTGCAAACTATCGGTGTAGGATTTTATGCACCCTGTATGGCGATGGTTTACACTTTCGGAATGGATCCAAAAACAGCATTCCCAATCATGATGACCGCCACAGGTATGCTCATGGCAGCCGGTGGATCGAAATTCATTAAGGAGGCAGCTTATGACCGCAAAGTAGCCATTGCACTGACTACTGCCGGTATCCTGGGAGTTTTTCTGGCAGCATTTGTGGTTAAATCCCTTCCTCTGGAGGTGATGAAATGGCTCGTATGTGCGGTGGTGCTCTATACCTCGATCACCATGTTCCTTTCAGCAAGGAAAGAAAAGCTGGCACTGAGAATTTAGTATCCATTGGGGGTAACATATTGAGGCGCGGCTACTCATTCCAGACGTATTTTCACCTGCTAATTTCATATCATGCGAAAACTGTTTTTCATTAGTCTGGTATTTTTGATGCTGGGCCCTAAAAGTATTTGCCCGGCTCAGGAAAGTAAGTCCTACACCATCAAATCCACGTATTCAACAATTGAAAACTGTAATTATGTTACAGGCGGCATTTATATTGTATGGTGGGATAAAACCTATGATTACAGCAAGCAGGCCAATGAACTGCTGAATACCCTGATTGATGTGCAGAACGACTGCATCAGCACTTATCACATGTCTGATCCTCCGAATCCCCTCGCCGGATACTATTATAATGTGT
>CAIXHD010000113.1 GCA_903919065.1 uncultured Bacteroidota bacterium | reverse complement strand
TGAAACCTGGTTCAGTTCGGCTGCCTTCTGAAACATCTGCATCGCCTGTTCCTGATTTCCCAGCATCTTAAATCTAAGGCCTTCGGCGAAATAGTATTTATACTTCACCATGGCCGGTTGCGTGGTATCCGACACTGCAAGTTCCTGCGCCTTAACCTCCTGCGACCAGCCTACCACCAGCAGCACCGCCAATCCCAACACTATTATTTTATACTTCATACTAATTTCTGCCTTCATTTTAAAAGGGAGGACCCGCGGGTCCCTCCCCTACATATTTCTTCTGCCTTCATTTTAAAAGGGAGGACCCGCGGGTCCCTCCCCTACATATTTCTTCTGCCTTCATTTCAAGAGGGAGGACCCACGGGTCCCTCCCCTACATATTTCTTCTGCCTTCATTGCAAGAGGGAGGACCCGCGGGTCGCTCCCCTACATATTTCTTGTGCCTTCATTTAAGAGGGAGGACCCGCGGGTCGCTCCCCTACTTCACCCCGGTGTGGCCGAATCCTCCTGCGCCACGGTCGCTCACTGCGAGCGTTTCAACGGCCTCCCAGCTTATTGTTTCGTGTTTGCTGATAATCATCTGACAAATCCTTTCGCCATCCTCGATTATGACATCGCCTCCCGACAGGTTTATCAGTATAATCCCTACCTCACCGCGATAATCGGCATCGATGGTTCCGGGAGTATTCAGTACAGTAATTCCTCTTTTCAGGGCAAGACCACTGCGTGGACGAATCTGTGCCTCATAGCCTTGCGGAAGCTCGATAAACAGTCCCGTAGGAATTAGTTTTCGTTCCATGTGCTTCATAGTTAAAGGCGCTTCAAGATTTGCCCGGATATCCATGCCAGCCGACAGCTCTGTGCTGTACGCCGGCAGTTCATGCTTCGAATGATTAACAATTTTCACCTTCATAAAACGTTCAATTTGATCATAAGTTATTTACGGCCACGATTTCTGACCTGCTGCCAGATCGAAAGCACCATTGCCTTTTCCTTTAAACCCACCACTACAACGAAAATCAGCAGCAGCAAGGCATCCCATGTTATCCGGATAAAAAAGCTTTCCGGTTTGATGAATGCAGATACCACATACAAGCCAACAGCCAGCGCTGTCCAGGCCACTAAAAGTCCTGTCTGATAGGGTATCGGGTATACTTTTCGTCCCCAGAAAAAGGAAATCACCATCATGGAGGTATAACAGGCGAGAGTAGCCCAGGCAGCCCCCATATACCCGATTTTGGGCACCAGAGTCCAGTTAAGCACAATGGTTACCAGGGCACCAGTGAGTGCCATCACCGCGGCATAGCGGGTAAGATCCTTAACCTTGTACCAAACGGAAAGATTGTAATATATGCCCAAAAAGAAATTACCCATAAGTACAATCGGCACCACAGCCTGACCTTCAAAAAAGTCCTTATTGCCGAGCAGGGCAGAGGTGAAAATATCGATATTCAAAGCGGTAACCAGAAAGAGTAACAGACCGGTAATCACAAAATACCGCATCACCAGGGCGTAGGTTTCACCGGAATCCTTATCCTTCGAAACTTTAAAAAGGAAAGGCTCAAAGGCATAGCGGAACATCTGGATAAACAGGGTCATCAGCACAGCCAGCCGGTAGTTGGCTGCATAAATTCCCACCTGCCCCTGATCACCGGTAAGCATCTTTACAAAAATCTTATCGCCTGAATCATTAATGGAACCTGCCAATCCAACAATCACCAGCGGAGCAGAATACATCAGCAATTTCCCCATGAATTTCCGGTCGAACTTAAACTGGAAAAACCGCAATTCAGGGATCAGAAATAAAAACATCAGAGCACTGGTTATCAGGTTACAAAGGAATACATAGCCAACCCCAAGATCCGGGTCGTAGAGCCAACCGGGGAGGGTAGTACTTTTATTTATCCAGGGTAAAATGACCAGAAAGAATATCACCAATCCAATGTTAATCAGCACATTTGCCATTTTTAGCAGGGCAAATCTTCGCGCCTTGCCATCCTGACGAATTTTAGCAAAAGGCACCAGGGCAATAGAATCAATGGCTACGATCCAGGCCATCCAGATGATGTAATTCTGATTGTTATTGTAGTGAATTGCATTGGAGATCGGATCGATATAAACATAAACAACAGCCATCCAGATCAGGGCCAATATCCCAACCAAACCTGTGGCATGACTGAAAACTTTACGGACGAGCTCTTTGTCCTTTGCAAACCGGAAAAATCCGGATTCCATTCCAAATTCAATCACAACCAATACAATGGCAAGCCATGCATACATTTCACTCAGTATGCCGTAAGGGTTAGTCCCAAAAATCCAGGTATAGAATTTTGTGAGGATCAGGAAATTCAGCACCCTGGGGAGGATACTTCCCAATCCGTAGACCATCGTTTGACCCGCGAGTTTTTTTACCTGATTCAATTGACCCCTTAATTGACCGTTAATATTATGGGGCCAAATTTAGGAAGAATCTACAGAGAATCACTGAGTATATTGTCCATTGACAAACAAGGCATTCCACCAAGAATTTTGCAGCCGTCGTCGGTCACCACCAATGAATCCTCTATTCTCACGCCAAACTTGCCGTAAAGGTATAGTCCCGGCTCATTGGTAAAAGTCATTCCGGTAGTCATTTTCAGCTTATTATTTCTTACCAGATAAGGGAATTCGTGGCCTTCGGTGCCGATACCATGACCTAGCCGGTGGGTAAAATATTCATAGTCCGCGCCATATCCGCCTTTGGCCATTTCTTTGCGTGCAGCAGCATCCACATCACCGCAGATAGCACCGTTATGTATTGCCTTGAAGGCTGCCTGCTGTGCATTCCATACGGTTTCATACACCTTTTTCAGCTCATCCGATGGCTTACCCAATATGGCAGTTCTGGTAACATCTGATTTATATCCCTTCAACGAACATCCGCCATCCACTAAAACCACATCGCCCTGCTCGAGGGTTTTGATAAATTTTGTTCCGTGCGGAAAAGCAGCGTTGGTTCCGAACAGCGGACCGCCGCCGCCTGAAACGCCCATTTCGGTATGTGCCTGCGATACTATCTTGCTGAACTCACCGGTAGTCATTCCTTCATGAAGCTGAGCGAATCCCTTTTTGAATGCCAGCTTTGTAATGCGGTTGGCTACATCCATCAGCTGGATTTCCTTGGCTGTTTTCACGGCCCGGGTATTTTCGGTAATCACAGAGCCATCCACCACCTGAACGCCGCCAGCCCGGCGGATACCTTCATTCACAAAACTCCGGGCATTCGGATCGATCCCGATTTTGCCACCCGGCTTACCGATTGACTTCAGGTAATCAGCGAAAAGAGAGTAGGGGCCCTCATGTTCATGCCATACCCGGATATCCTTTCCATAATCGATAACTTCCTCAGCACGTGCTTTTTCAAAGGCCGGACAAATCCAGACCATC
>CAIXHD010000112.1 GCA_903919065.1 uncultured Bacteroidota bacterium | reverse complement strand
GTTTGAGACATCGTGCCTTGTGATTGAACTCATCAGGTTGAGTTTCTTGTTTACCTGTTTTAAGGAATCCTCAAGTATTCTCTGTTCTGTAAAGTCCCGGATGGATTCGATCGCACCGACAACTTCGTTCCGGAAATTGTACAGCGGACTTGCCTTGCCCCAGAGAATGCGATTCGTTCCGCCAACATGCGCCATACCGGTTTCGGCTGTCAGGATTTTGCCATGTCTGCGGACAGAGGAATAATTCGTTTCAAGTTCTGCATCAGGAGTATCAATGAGATCGATCAAGATCGGGCGTCTAACGCCATAGAATGGTAATGCATATTCGTAATTTCCCTTTCCTATCATATCTCCGGCAGGCACACCGGTCAATTCTTCGATTGCATGGTTCCAGGCAATAACTTTTCCTTCACTATCAATGGCAAATGTTGCATCAGGAAGGAAACTGATGATATCAGTAAGTCTTTGTTCGGTCTCTTTGAGCACTTCCGTGATCCGTTTCCGTTCTGAAATATCCCTGAATGTTCCTTCCACCCCAAGCACATGTCCTGCTGCATCGAAATACAAGTAGCTGCTCGTTGCAACAGTAACCGGAGTTCCGTCTTTCTTTTTTAACGTGATCTCGTAATCGGTTACGTACCCGTTCTGGTACACTGCTTCAAGGAACTGAGTGCGATCACCGGGATTTGCATAAAAATCTCCAGCGATATTCTTACCGATACACTCTGACATATCGGTATAATCCAGCAGGGTTGCCCAGGACTGGCTTGCCAGGATCAGCCTTCCTTGTGCATCGCTCCGGTAATAGACATCGGTGATATTTTCGAGTAGTTTCTGATATTCCTTTGATGCTGTTTGCAGCTGTGCTTCCACCTCTTTATGTTCGGTGATATCCCTGCCCACTGACTGGTACTCTACCACATTTCCTTTGTCATTAAAGATTGCCCGGTCACTCCAGCGCTGCCAACGGATGGTTCCATCCGGCATAATGATCCGGTGGTCAATGGTTCCGATAGGTTTTTCCGGAGTAAGCGTGGCAAAAAAAGCGGCAACCGCTTTTTGGTCATCGGCATAAAGAACCGGGCTGAACTTATGACCAAGGATCACTTCTCTGGCTACACCAAAGTAACGGCAATAGGCATCATTGACAAAGACATGAGTCCCGTCAGGTAAAAAGCGGCAGATGAACTCGGTCTGGTCTTCTACAATATTCCGGTACCGCTCCTCAGTTTCCAATAGCCCGTCTTCAGCCTGTTTCCGCTCGGAGATATCTATTAATAAATTTAAGGTTGCCGGACGTCCTTTCCAGTCGATGTTAACCGCATTGCTCTCTACCCATCGGGTGCTGTTGTCCTTTGTATTTATCCGGAACATATACCGGGAGGAATTTTTTTCACCCAAAATCTGTTGCTGGTGCCGGTCCCGTAAAATCATACGATCATCGGGGTGGATAATTTCGATATAGGGAAGTGTTGTGAGTTCTTCTGCGGAATAACCGGTCAGTGTTGCCATCATGGGATTTGCAAACTTCAGCAGTCCGTCCTGTGCAACAATAATAGCCTCATTGGCATT
>CAIXHD010000111.1 GCA_903919065.1 uncultured Bacteroidota bacterium | reverse complement strand
TTTTTCAAGCTACCCTAATTAGGAAGCCCTTCTCTGTCATCCTCGCGAACGCGGGGACCTTTACGCTGCCGTACTAAGTTAATTGAGAGCAACTTGTGCCTTGCGCCTTGAGCCTTTTGCCTTTACTTGCGCCTTGAGCCTTGAGCCTTGTGCCTTTACTGGAGCCTTTAGCCTTCAAACAAGCCCTTGTGCTTGCAAAATCCTCGCAATATATTTCCCCAGAATATCGAACTCAAGATTAACGATGCTGCCTGGCTGAAAACAATGGAAATTCGTTACCTGATGAGTGAATGGAATGATCGCTACCTGAAAGCTGTTATTCTGGGCATTCACCACCGTCAGACTCACGCCGTTCACGCATACTGATCCCTTCTCCACCACCATGTATCCGGGCTGATCGCTGATTGGCACAAACTCAAAAGTATAATACCAGCTGCCGTCAGCTTCCTCCACTTTCGTGCACGTAGCAGTCTGGTCCACATGCCCTTGCACGATATGCCCGTCGAGCCGCCCATCCATGCGCATGCTCCGCTCCAGGTTCACTTCATCGCCCAGCTTCAGTAAACCAAGGTTCGATTTCTCCAGCGTTTCCCGTATCGCTGTCACGGTATAGGTATTATTTTCCTTCATCACCACCGTCAGGCACACCCCGTTGTGCGACACGCTCTGGTCGATTTTCAACTCATCTGTAAAACTACACGCCATGGTGATATGCAGGTTATCCTGATCCTTCACCAGACCAACCACTTTGGCCGTTTCTTCAACAATTCCCGAAAACATAATGCATGAATTTTCTACAAATGTAGGATTTTCTGTTTGGTGACAAGTGACGGGTGACGGGTGACTATGGTCTGCCGGCTATGGACTGAAGACTTTTTTTCATTACCTTAGTGTCAAATTCAATTAATGGAACTACCCTTACGAAAGGAATTATTCTGGGATGTCAATATCAATAATCTTGATATGAACCTTCATAAACGGTTGATTATAGAGCGCGTATTTTCTTTAGGAAATCTTAAGGAATTCAGAACGATAATGGAATATTACGGCCGTCAAACCGTACGCGAGGAAATCAAAAATGTCGGATATCTCGATCCCAAGACCTTTCAATTTGCTGTGAGTTATCTTAGGATTCCAAAGAAGGAGATGAAATGTTACATACTGAAACAGTCACGCCAGCAACACTGGATCTGATATACACACTTCAGAAAGATCCATTATTAAACGGGTTCTATCTGGTTGGTGGCACAGCTCTTTCTCTCCAGATTGGACACAGAATCTCAATCGACATTGATTTTTTTACCCGGGATCCATTCGATACTGCATTTTTAATCGAACACCTTGAAGAATTGTATGAATTCAAGCTGCAATACTCCGCTTCTAATACGCTGAAGGGTTATATTGGAGAGGTGCTTCTCGATTTACTGCGACATGATTATCCTTTTGTGAGTGAACCCATAAGTATTGATGGAATCCGAATGTTGTCAAAGAGGGATATTGCAGCCTTTAAGGTCAACGCGATAACCGGAAATGGCACGCGTGCTAAAGATTTTGTGGATATTTATTTCCTCTTAAAGGAAATGGCCTTCTCCGATATCATCGATTCTTATAATAAAAAATATAGTCAGAGAAATGATTATCATGCAGTTAAAAGTTTGATATATTTTGATGATATGGATCTTGCGGGTTGGCCTAACTTGATCTTGGAGAAAAACCTTAATCCCGCAAAGCTCAAAACAACCCTGACCAGGCACTGCCAGCAATTTCTCAAATAGGGCAGAGCGCAGAGGTCAAAAGGCAGAAATTGGGCACAAGAATTAGGAGCCAGGTTATAAGTTATGTAACAAGTCAAGTAACAAGTTATCTGGCAAGTCAGGTCTGAAGTCCAGTAACAAGTCATGTGCCCTTCTGGCACATTTGATCCTGTAATTTCAGAATTCAACATTGGTCCTCGAATCTCATCTTTCCTCCTTCATTCCGATCAAGGTGGTCCATCATCTTTGTCGTTTTCATCCCGCCATCCATCACCTTCCCCAAAAACTCCTCCAGCAGCCCAAAATTCTGCGGTCCGCAACTCTTCAGATACTGTTTGCAATCTATCGGGACATAATTCAGGTCCGAACTTTTCAAAAATTCCAGCGGATGCACATAAAAAACCACCACATCCGACGATCTCTTAATCAGGCTGATAAGATTCGCTGTGGCCATGGCGCCGATTAACCTTACCAAACGCATGTTCATCGGGAAAAACAGTGCCGATGGCGGTATCTCCAGCAAGGAATCATTAATGTAAAACGATGAATTGCCCTTATTCAGATGTTTGGTATTGCTGATGCTCCCGAATCCGAAATCAAAACGCCGCACCGGTATCGAGGAATCAATCTTGTATTTCAGCTCCGTCAGGATTTTAAAGGTGTGGTCCGATATTTTCAGTCGCGGTGCCCTGAAAATTACCGGCATCATTCCCGTAACTTTTTCAATGATTCCGGTCGAATCCGATAATAGCCGCCACTGCTTATCATACGATACCCGCTCGCTGAAATTTTCCTCCGGATCCAGCCCATGTTTAAGTCCGTGACTCCCGATCTCCCAATTCCGCCTCTTCATCTCCAGAACATAATCACCATAATCTTCCGCGAATTTTCCCGTGATGAAAAACGTGGGCTCGATGCCGAATTTCTCTATCAATTCAAAAATCCGTGGCAGATTTCTTTCGGTATTCGGAATCCAGTCGCAATCAACGGTAAAGTGAAAAGTGGCAGACACAGGCAGCGGTTTTCTCAAAGTTAAACATTTGCAGATTTGATTATTACAAAAATGGATTAACTTCGATACATATCCGGAACCCCACCATGGCCCGACCAACCAGAATTAAGCAGTGGAAATTTAAGCGATACCTGTCCTTCATTAAATACAGTTCATTTAATAAGGGCACTAATCTGGTTATTGCCCTCTTTTCCTGGTTACCCGGCAAAACAATTATTT
>CAIXHD010000110.1 GCA_903919065.1 uncultured Bacteroidota bacterium | reverse complement strand
TAATATTGGCTATCCTCTTTATTCCTTGATGAATTTTGAGGATAGAACCTTGCTTTCACTGGTCAGCCGAAGGATATAGATTCCAGGGGGCAGTTCCGTCAATACTATTTGCCCAATTTCGCCTGTGATCCGGGTATTTATAATCTGTCGCCCGGCCAGATCGCAAATCTGTACTGCAAAGGAAGCATGGATTCCAGATTCTATATTCAGTATGTCACTTGTCGGATTCGGATATACCCGGACTCCAGCGATTTCGTTTTGATCCGGTACAGATAAGGTATTCCCAACCGGTATTTCCCAGATGCCCCGACCATAAACGGACGCCCTCAGGGTTTTTGAGGGCCGGATAAACTCAAGATCGGTAACCTGTGTGTGTGGCAGTCCATCAGAGTAAGGAACCCAGAATTTGTTCAGCGAATCGCGGTAATAAATGCCGGCATTCATGCCAATAAATATCCGTTCCGGACTTCCTTTCTCATAAGCAATACAGTTAACCGGCAGGTTTGGCAAACCTTTCGAAATATTCACCCAGACTTTCCCTGAATTATTGGAAACATAAACCTTTTTTTCATTGGCGAATCCCTGGCAAACTATATAAACCTGCTCTGGATTTACCGGATTAACCATGATTTGCTTTATAGTATTCCCGGATGGGTTATTCCCGGTCGAATAGGTTCCGTCATTAACATCAATCCGATAAATCTTAGAGGTGACAGATTCTACTGCATAAAGGATATTATTGGCGACTTCACAAATAGTCAGGCTGATGATCGGATTGGCTGCATTCAGTGTGGATACTGAGGCCCAGCTCACGGTCTGGCTTTTCGACCGGTATATTTTTTGCCGGGCATGGTAAACCAGAGAAGGATCTGCAGGATCCTGCAGAAATGGAGCCGCCCACGCCGCGGTCCCTTCATTGCTGCCAATATATTTCCAGGTCGTACCTCCATTCGACGACATCTGCATCCACCCATTCTGAGCGGTTAAATACACATAATTGTCATTGGTACGATCGAAGAAACAGTGCTGTCCGTCACCGGAACCTACCTTTTTATATACACCATCGAGACACAATACACAGGAATTGTCCTGGGTTCCGGTAATGAATTTATTTTGCGATAATCCCGATGATCCAACCCAGTTAGTCAGAAAAGTACCCATGTTTCCAATGATGGTGGTCCAGTTGGCTCCGTCATCACTGGTTTTATAGATGCCGCCATCATTGCATGAATAGTAGGTTGTGGCTATTCCCGGTTGAAAATGCTGGGAATGAACATCGCAGTGTGTCCATTTGTTTTGGGGGACATTGTCATCATGTGTACCAACCCGCTCCCAGGAAACCCCTCCATCTGCACTCCTCCAGTTGTGAATTCCTCCCACTAACAAATAATCAGCATTAACATCTGATACGGCCAGCTCACATCCGCCGGCACCTTCCTTCAGATCGGTATCGGTCCAGGATAGGAGGTTTTTTGTATTAAAAACCATCTCAAAAGAAGTACCGGAATCTTTCGACCGATAGATGCCCAGTAGGGTATTTACTGCACTTGTGCCAATAATCATGGCGTAAACCCGCTCGGGATCAGCGGCCGAAATACCGATGTTCATGTTGCTGATGGATTGCGTTGGAATACCGGCTGAGATGCGGTTAAAATTCGTTCCGCTGTTCGTCGATTTGTAAAAACCGTTTGTCGAGGCGAGGAACATGATTTCTGCGTTTCCTGGTTTAAATTCAGCATTCCATATTTCCAAAGAGTTCAGCTTGGTCCAGGTAACTCCTGCATCCATTGACCGATAGAGCCCGATGCTGGTTGCCGCATAGAGAGTATTTGGGTCAGCCGGGTGCATCAGCAGACGCTGAATCCTGACTTTGGCACTTAAATTGAAAACAAGCCCGGTTTTATCCCAGTTAACTCCTCCGTCAAATGATTCCAATACTCCAAAACTGCCGTTCATCCACCAGGTATCGCTCTCGCCGGTTGCCAGATAAAGGTGATCCGGATGGGAATGATCAATAAGGACATCAGAGACAGCACTGATATTAAGGAAATCTGTGAGCGGAGTCCAGTTGATTCCACCATCCGTTGTTTTCCATAATCCGCCTCCGGGTGAACACGCATACATCATGTTTACATTTCGGGGGTCGAATCGTAACCGGTCGATCCTTCCTCCTCCGTCGCGTGGGGTGGTCGACATGGTAACATTGCCTGCCGGACCGACTGCTTTCCATTCTGGTGATCCGGATTTAAGGCTCAGGACCGGAGTGTTCTTTAGCCTTTCGAATTCATATTCCTGCCAGATGTTCTGCGATTCGTAATACAGGCCTATAGGATCCTCGTCATTCAGATTGTTGAGAACGCGATCGCTGTACCGTTGAAACTGAATATACTCTTGAAATTGGGCGGATTGGGGACTTCGAAAAAAATCCAACCCCTTGTTGTAAGCCTCCTTCATGGCTGCAAAATAGCGTGCTTCAATACCCGGGTGGCCGAGGTTAAACGAATTGACAATGTCTCTTTTAGTTTTAAGAGGATTGGTGAGATCGTTTTTCCACGAACTTTGACTGAATGCACCGTTAATGAGTGCCAGAAAGAGCATTGTGATAAATGCCGTACGCATGGATTTAACTATATTTAGCCGTTGCAAGGAAAACTGCTTTGCGTCGTCGAACAAGGACATTTGGTATTATTTACATTTACGGCAATTAAAGAGAAAATCTATGAAACGTAGCGAAATCAATCAAATCCTGATAAAATCAAAGGCTTTTATGGCCGAAAAGCAATTCTGTTTACCTCCCTGGGCTTTCTGGAGCCTCGACGACTGGAAAGAAAACAAAGCAAGTGCACAGGAAGTCATCGATAATATGCTGGGTTGGGATATCACTGATTTTGGATTGGGCGATTATTATTCCAAAGGCCTGTTTTTATTCACCATTCGCAACGGCAAACTCCATGCTGATAAAAAGCCGTACGCTGAGAAAATCATGATCGTGGAGGAAAATCAGGAGACCCCGTTTCATTGCCATGTATACAAAATGGAAGATATTATCAATCGCGGAGGCGGAAATCTGGTCATTGATCTTTATGCAGCAAAATCTGTTGGTATTCTGGAACCCACGGAGGTGCATTTTAAAACCGATGGCATCAGTCGTACGGTCCCTGCTGGTGGAAAAGTAATTCTTGCCCCCGGCGAAAGCATCTGTCTGGAGCAATTTTTATATCACCGTTTTTATGGAGAGGCTGGTCATGGGAAAGTGCTGGTGGGTGAAGTGAGCATGGTCAACGATGATGCAACCGATAACTATTTTTACGACGGGGTAGGGCGGTTTCCGGTTATTGAAGAGGATGAATTGCCTGTTCACCTGCTTGTTAACGACTATGCGAATTTTCTTTGATTCGGATAGTCTGCGATTTTAACATTGGGTTGAAAATAAAACTGCCCATAATCAAGGTGTCAACCCTGACTATGGACAGCCTGAACTATCCGCAAAAACTAATTAATTCTGCTATTTTCCGCCCATGAATCCTTTGCCTGATCCTTTGCCTGATCCTTTGCCATATTTTTTACCTGATCCGATCTGGTCCCCAGTGCATAGAGCATTGCCTTTTTCCCAGCCAGAGCTTATTATTGCTGTGTAATCGTCAGCGCTGAGCGCAACAGGAACATAAACAACTCCGTTCGTATTCAGAACCCGGGCAAATGCTCTCAGATGGTTTCTTGAGCCAAGATTCAGTGCTTCTGCCAGAATTTTCAGGTCATCACCGGGATTCGTCTCATAAACCTTTTCCAAATCGAGAATGTCAGTCTCTTCCACCAGGGCTCCAACCGTGAGAGCCTCAACCAGACTGACTTTTCCTTTTTCAAGCAGGGTGTCGTAAAGGGCTTGCAAATCCGCATTGTTGAAGACTCCATTTTCAGAAGAAGCAGGATCTTCAATTGCATAGCTCGTTAGTACGGTCAAAATAGCAGCCATGTGATTCTGTTCTGCACGGGCAATGTTCTTAAATGCCGGGGTGGTAGCATAATATTCGCTAAGAGTAAGATAAAGGTCGTGTGCCACCTTCTCTTCTTCACGCATAAATTTCAGCCAGTCAGACTGGTCTGCTGTTAGGGCATCCGTGCCGGTGCTTAATGATTTTAATCCGATATCCGTGATCAGAGTGGAGCCTTCGGCATCAACCGTAACCATGTTGGAATTTATTCCTGCGAATAGTTCTGCATCAGTTGTGCAGGAACTTAAAGAAATTCCACCTGCCAGGAAAAGGAGCAGACCGAATTTTGCATTTGTTGATTTCATCTTTTTACTTTTTAATTATGTTGATTTCGCTACAATGGTAACTCGCCAACATGAACTCAAAATGAAGACTCATTAACAAAATCCTTCTTCTGATTTTGGTGGTCTGGTGGGACAAGAATTTCGATTATGCCTGTCATGCGGATTCGAAAGATCAGGACATCAATTGGCGTGGGAACAAAAAGTATGCTCGTTAACGACTATGCGAATTTTCTTTAAATCCATTGACGTAATTTTTTGTTGATTTGAATAATAAATTTTAACTTTTGGGTGTTAAACCCCTAACAACAATCCATATGTCAGTACAGTCAGCTAAAGCATTTCTGGAAAAAATGAATTTGGATAAAGCCTATGCCCAGGCATTTAGTGCTGCCAAGACCGGAAATGAAAAAATGGCCATTGCAAAAAGTGCCGGTTTTGAATTTTCGTTAAGTGAGATCAATGAGGTTTTGTCGGATTTTCCTTTAAGCGATCAGGACCTGGATGCGGTTTCCGGAGGAGTCACTGCTGACACTATGAGTGCTGATGGCAGTTGCCCGGGCTGTTGGTGGTGGTAGTTGCTGGTATTTCTGAACGGATGCCATCAAACTTTCAGCCGAAGCCAATTTCGGCCATCGTGCTGATGATTTCCCAAAAGTGCAATCTTCGTTGTACTTATTGTTATGGAACTGACGGATCCTATGGCAATGAAATGCAAATGGATCAGGAAATTGCTTTTCAGGCTATTGATTGGTTTATTGAGCATGCCGGAGATGAAAAGAAACTGCGTATAGTATTTTTGGGGGGGGAACCTCTCATGAATTACCCTCTTATGAAAGCGGTTGCTGCTTATTCCAAAAGACAGGCTGAGGTTTGTCATAAGTCAGTTGGATTCGAAATCACCACCAATGGCACGCTGATTACAGAAGAAGTTATCCGCTTTTTCAAAAAGTATAACATTGTTCCGTGCATAAGTTTCGACGGTCCTAGGGAAGTTCAGGATCTTCAAAGACCTTTTATCAATGGCAGGGGTTCTTATGCTCCAACAGTTCCACGGATACGTCGGTTATTGGAGACGATTCCCGAAGCATCCTGCAGGGCCACCTGGCTTGAAGGTACCGATCCTGCCATCGTTATGCAGGAGTTAAGAGAAATCGGATTCAGGAAAATCATGCTAATCCCGGTATCCATGGCTCCGGATTTAAATTGTACCATTCATTCAGATAGCGATTCTGACGAATACCTGCCATTTATCCAGACCTTTGCCAGAGAGTCGGGTGATTTCCTCCGTTTTATTAAAGACCGTGATCCGGAAGCGATAAGACAAGTCATCACAGACACAGTTTTGTGGAACCTGACCGAAAGAGTTGTTGGAAAAATTAAAAAGTTTACGCCATGCGGCGCAGGCCTCGAACTGGCTGCTGTATCAGCAAATGGCGACCTCTACCCATGCCATCGTTTTACCGGCTATCCCGCCTATAAAATTGGTAATATAAGCTCATCTGCGATTGATAGGGCTTTCAATCAATGGAATACCGTAGACGAAATACCCATCTGCAATGAATGCGCAATAAGGTATCATTGTGCCGGCGGTTGTTATCACGACAACATGGTAAATACGGGCGACCATCGAAAGCCCTGGAGAGGCTCATGCGAAAGAAAAAAGGCCATGATGGCTATAACAGAAGAACTTGCGGCCCAGCTCACATCCTCAGACCTTGAATTCCTGTACGAGGAAAAATTTTTCAAAAGGCCCCATTGCCTATTTGATTTTTCTGTTGACTGAATTGTACCAAAAAAAAGCGGCTACATCGCATTTGATATAGCCGCTTTTTTCGTGGGCGCTACTGGATTCGAACCAGTGACCCTCTGCTTGTAAGGCAGAAGAATCTATTTGCTACAGTTTGCTGCTATAATTTATTGTCATTGTATACCAGTTAGTTACAAAATTTAGTTTGTGGTTATTTACTGAAATTTGCTATACTTGTGTATCGAAATGTGTTAAGGTGTGTATCGAAATGTGTATCGAAATTTCAGTTAAAACAACCAAATGGCAAGTTTAACCCTCATGCTTCACCCGACTCTTCCGCTCCGGAAAGATGGGACAAAAAGTGTTGTCCTCCGTGTAACCCATCAACGGAAACGACATTATATTAATATGGAGATAACCTGCCCGCCAAAATCCTGGGATGACGCCAAGGGGCAGCTTAAGCGTTCGTACAATCCTAAAAATTATAAGGACCTCAATCACACGATGGACCTGCAACTTTCCAAAGCGGAAAAGATTCTCTTTGATATGGAATCCGCCGGGAACCCGTTCAATATTGAAGTCTTTAGAGAGGAGCTGCTCAATAAAAAGGAAAGGCTCACGGTTTCGGAATTCTTCGATAAAAAAGTTGAAGAGTTGGTAAAATTGGGAAGGATCGGAAACTCAATTGCCTACAAGCAGGCACAAAGTGGAATTAACAGATTCCTTGAGAATAAATCCATTTACTTTCATGAGGCTGATGTTCAGTTTCTGGTCCGCTATGAATCATACCTACGACAATCCGGATGCGCCAACAATACTATTGATCTTTATATCAGAACTTTCCGGTCGCTATACAATATTGCGATTCAACAAGGTGCCGCAAAGCGGGAACTTTATCCATTTTACAATAATTATACCCGCAGCGGATATCAGATTGGTAAACTGAAGACGGCAACTTCAAAACGTGCGATCTCCATGGCTGATCTGAAAAAAATTCAGGACTATCAGCCGGCCGAACTTTCACATGAACAGGATGCCAAACTCTATTTTCTTTTCAGTTACTATGCCTGGGGGATCAACTTTGTCGATATGGCCTATCTTACCTGGGATAAGAACATAAAAGGCGATTTTCTTGAATATACACGAGCAAAAACCCGGCATACAAAAAACTTCAAGATTCCTATCAAGCCTCAGCTGGCAGCCATTCTTGCTCATTTCAAAAGCTACAGCTTCGGAAAATATGTCTTTCCGATTTTCAATGAGTACCATAACACCCCGACCAGACAGAAAACCAGGGTTCAAACCGCATTGAAGAAAGTAAATGATTCGTTGGACAAGATGGGTATTCACCTGGGAATTTCGACGCCACTGACGACTTATGTGGCACGACATACATTTGCTTCAACCCTGAAAAGCAAGGAAGTTCCGGCTTCGGTAATTAAAGAAATGATGGGTCATGCCAACGAGCAGACCACCGAGATCTACCTGAAAGCTTTCGGTAATGATGTTCTGAGTGTAGCCAGTGAACATTTGAATATTGAATAGATTATGGCAAAATGGAATAAATACCATACATTTGCTATTCATGTATCTGAAGACCCCATTAATTAGGGTTTAACGTTACTCGCTTAGCAATGGCAAAAAGCACGTACATATCATCCAATCTCAACGAGAGCCAGATTGAATTCCTTCAACTCCTTGACGAACATGAGATCTTGTATTTCAGTTTAGACGATATTGGAAATCGACTCGGTGTATTTCATGCAAATTTGAATGAATTAGTTGAAAACCTCAATCACAAAGGCTTACTTAAACGTATTGAGCGAGGAAAATACGCACGTCCGCAATTTCATGACCCTTATGTACTGGGCACCTTTATTTCGAAAGATGGTGTCGTTGCTTATTGGTCGGCTTTACACTTGCATGGGTATACGGATCGGTTCCCCAATAAGGTATTTGTGAAAACTACCGCCAGAAAACGGAATATTCAGTTGTTTGGTACTCCAATCCATTTTGTTACCGTAAGACCTTATAAATTATCTGGGATTGTCACGAATGGCTACGGGGACAGGAGTTTCAGCATTACGAATCTAGAGGTCACGATCCTGGATTGTTTTGATCAACCGCGCTATGCAGGAGATTGGCCTGATTTGTTGAAAGCTTTGTCTCAGGCAAATTTGGATGTTCAAAACCTGATAGAAACGGCAAAACTCTATGACAACGCTTCTTTGATCAAGCGAATGGGTTATCTGGCCGAATTGCTGAAAAAGAAAGAAATGGATCCATTTATTGAATTTGCAAAACAGAACCTTGGTAAGAAATACGCGCTTTTTGAACCAGGTGGAGAAGACTCCGGTATTTTTAATTCAGACTGGATGCTGCGTATGAATATGACGGAAGCAGCTATCATGCAAATCATAGAAACCTCATATTAAATTGATTATACAAAAAGAAATACGCGAAAGATCAATCGCCTGGGGAGTGCATCCGGATACGGTTGATAAAGACTATGTTTTAGGACATTTCCTGGTTGCCTTGCACCAACAATTCGGAGATAAGCTGATCTTCAAAGGCGGGACTTGTTTACGTAAATGCTATTTCCCCGATTACCGATTTTCAGAGGATTTGGATTTTACTTCAGTTGGTGCATTCAAATTAGAGCCAGATGACCTCACAACGGTATGCAAATCAATCGAACTACACACCGGGATTACTTTCATCCCTGAAGACATAATAGTTCTTATACATCAAAACGAGAAAAAAGGCTACCAGGTTAAGATCAAATACTGGGGTGCAAATCATCTGAGAAACCAGCAACCATTGCCTCCAGACAGATGGCTTACAAAGATAAAACTGGAAATTTCAACCGATGAATTATCCGTTCTGCCTCCTGCCTATCAACAAGTGCACCATCCATATTCGGATGCGCTTATTTCCTCAAAGACAATCCC
>CAIXHD010000109.1 GCA_903919065.1 uncultured Bacteroidota bacterium | reverse complement strand
TACCTTTCTGAGATGTTTCCCAACAGCATCCGGTCGCGCGGCACTTCAATCAGCTCTTTTTCGGTATGGGTAATAAATTGTGCCACTGCTTTTCTTTTTCCTATTGTCATGGGTAAATTCGGTACAGCTCCGGTTTTCGGATTCTATTGCCTGGCAACACTTCTGAGTTTTTTCTTTTTCTGGAAATATCTTGTGGAAACCAAAGGTCGCTCATTAGAAGAGCTGGAATCTATTCTGTTGAAAAAACAGTGATCAATAAAATATTAAATAAATTCAAGAATGTCGAAAGAAGATTTACTCCTCCTTTCAAGGATACCGAATGAAAATCCGAATCCAATTCTTCGAATTGGCTTTAACGGCACACTTTTATGGGCTAATGATGCTTTTTATAAGCTCGACTGTTTCAAAGACGAAAGGGTTGGTCAACCGGTAAGTCAGTCATTAAATGGTCCGGTTATGGAGGTGGTGGAATCACTCCTTTCCATGGACACTGAAATTTTCGACGGTGACAAGGTATTCTTATTCAATCTTGTACCTGTACCTGATATCGAAAATGTATTTCTTTACGGACGTGATATTACCATAAGAAGAAATGCTGAGAAGGAACTCAGGCAAATGGCACTAATCGCCCGCGAAACTGATAATGCGGTCGTAATAACGGATCCTGATGGATGTGTTCAGTGGATAAACCAGGGATTTGAAAAATTAACCGGTTATTCCTTTCATGAGGTAAACGGAAAGATCCCCGGGCAATTATTGCAGGGACCCGATACCGATCCGCAAGCGATAATCAATTTAAGTGAAGCCTTAAAAAACCAGCATTCTATTGAGCAGGATGTAATTAACTATACCAAATCAGGCATTCCATATTGGGTGCATCTTCAGATACAGCCGGTTTTTGATCCAACGGGCAAACTGGTCAATTTTATTTCTATCCAGAAAAATGTCTCTTCAGAGAAGTTACTTCAGCAAGAAATAAAAGATTCGGAGCAAAGGCTCCGGATGATCCTTGAATCTGCACTCGATGGGGTAATCATTATCGACGATCAAAGTCTTGTTTTAACCTGGACACGGCAATCAGAAGTTATATTTGGATGGACAGCCGAGGAAGTTATCGGCAAACCTTTAGGCAATTTTATTGTTCCGGAAAGAATGCGCGACCAGCACATGGCAGGAATGAAGAGGTACTTATCCACCGGAATTCCCAGGATACTTAATCAGCGGATCGAGATTACCGGCAAGAATAAAAGCGGAGCAGAACTGTCGATCGAACTAACCATCACCCCTATAAAAAAAGACGACAAGCTTGTTTTCAGTGCTTTTATTCGGGATATTTCTAAGGCTAAGGAAGCCTTGAATAACCTGAAATCCATGACTTCGAGATTATCTGCACTCATTTCCACTTTGAATTCCGGGATTTTGGTAGAAGACGAGAATAGGAACATTGCCCTGATTAACCAGCTATTCTGTGATATGTTCGGAATACCGGTGAATCCCGAATTTCTGATCGGAACAGATTGCACCAATTCCGCCGAGCAATCAAAGAATTTATTTGAAAATCCGGAAAAATTCATCAACCGCATCGATGAACTCCTCTCCATACGGGAAATCAGCCTGAATGAAGAGATTATGCTCGCCGATGGAAGGTTCTTTGAACGGGATTACATTCCTGTAATTTCTGGCGGAACCTTTCTGGGCAACCTTTGGCAATACAAGGATATCACACAGAGGAAGAAAAATGACAAGATCCTCGAGCAGTCGAAGATTGCAGCCGAGGAAGCCAACCGCGCCAAGAGCTCCTTCCTTGCCAACATGAGTCATGAGATCCGTACGCCGATGAATGCCATTCATGGGATTATCAGACTGCTGAGTGAGGCTCCCCAACTACCCGAGCAGGCAGACCTTCACCAGCGGTTGCTGGATTCCTCCGAATCCATGCTGGCCATCATCAATGACATTCTCGACTTTTCCAAAATTGAAGCTGGACTAATGTCTCTGGAAACAACACCCTTTGGATTAGCCCAGATTTTCAAACGGCTATCCGGACCCATGGACGTAAAAGCAAGACAAAAATCACTGACACTCATTCATTCCATTGATGAGCGCATCGCCCCGGTGCTCAAGGGTGATCCGACACGATTGAATCAGGTACTGCTCAACCTGGTGAATAACTCAATAAAATTTACGGAAAAAGGAAGCATAACATTATCAGCCAAACTGGTTTCTTCCTCTGAATCGGGTAATACGATTGAATTCTCCGTTGCAGACACGGGTATCGGTATCGACAAGGATAGGCTGGATATAATCTTCCAGAGTTTTGAGCAAGAAAGTGTAAGCACAACCCGACAATTCGGGGGAACTGGTTTAGGTCTTTCTATAAGCAGGCAACTTGTTGAACTCATGGGTGGTGAACTCAAGGTGGAAAGCAAGAAATATCTGGGAAGCCGGTTTTATTTCTCGCTTAATCTCGAAACAGATTCAGCTTCTTCAATTTCAAGCTCAGATAAAAAAGTGGTTATCGACTTTGAGAAACTAAGGGGTCGGAAGGTCCTTATTGTTGAAGATAACGAGATGAACCAGTTCGTCGCCAAATCCATCCTGAAAATGTGGAATATGGATATTTACCAGGCGAGGAACGGCCAGAAGGCTATAGTTCTACTAACCGAACAGACATATGATATCATTCTTATGGACAAGCAAATGCCTGTCATGGACGGAGTGGAATCCACTCGTTATATCCGCGAGGTCCTGAAAAGTGACATCCCTATTATCGCACTAACCGCGGATGCACAACTGGAAAAAGTTCAGGAGTGCCTTGCAGCCGGCATGAACGATTATATAACCAAACCGTTCGAGCCCGAGATTCTTTTCTCCAAGATCGTCAAACTGCTCAAAATCTAGCTCCTCCATTTGAAAATGGAGGCTATTGATATAGGCATTTAGCATCATTCTCCTGCCCACTGCAGACTGAAGACTGCAGACTATTTTACCTCTTGCTTACGGAGCTCTTCCGGGATCGCTACAACCAGTTTGAAAAGATTTTCGTATGCAAAAAGAGGAAGCTTATCGTAGGTATCGTCCGGACCATGACCACGTCCGGAAGGACCCTTTGTCAGGAAGAATATAGCGGGAACACCTTTTTCCTGGAAAGGATAATGGTCGCTGTTTGCAGTACCCTCTTTATTCTCAACATTTTTCATGTATTTGTGTTCCTCATTGATTTTCTGAATTATCGATGCTTCGTTTGGCCGGCCGACGCCGCCGAAAAGGATAACGCCATCCTGACCGGTCATCACCATATCGAGGTTGATAACCAGCTTGATCTTATTCAGTGGAAATAAAGGATTACTGACATAATTCTTTGAGCCCATCAACCCGACTTCTTCACCGCTGAATAGCATAAAAGCTACTGAATAATAAGGCTTTTTGCCCTGCATGTAATGCCTGGCCAGGTCCATGACCATTGCCGTCCCGCTGCCATTATCCTCAGCTGCAGCATTATAGTTACCCTCACCGTATGATCCGTAACCATCATAATGAGCTGTAAAAACAATATATTCTTC
>CAIXHD010000108.1 GCA_903919065.1 uncultured Bacteroidota bacterium | reverse complement strand
GAAGTGATTGAGAAATGATAATAATGATCGCCCGGATCAAGGAACCAGTTGCCCAATCCATGGCAGCTTCTGCGGCTGGCAAGCAGCACCGGCTGAAGCATCGGGTAACTTACCGGATTTGTTGTTGGATCGATATAGTCGAAGCCCATCACATCTGAAGTAATCATAACAACACCGGTAGAATCATAACCGGCAAACCAGTTCTGGAATTCACGTGGCCTCACTAAATTATAAGGCTGGTTGTAATCCACCCCCGGATAAGAAAATCCTGCTGCTCCTTTCGGCTCATCCTTGTTGACCTCCACTGCACACATGGTGCCCTCATAAACTACTTTCCCATTTTTCAGGTTAAGCGGAAAAGCCAGCCGGAACTCCCTGTATATGGTTCCATCCCAGCCAAGCAGATCGGTTTCCACATCAATCCGCTTGATATCCTTATACAATATAACGCGCACCCTGGCAGTGCAATGACTGAAAGCCTGCGACGTTTCCCATACCGAGCGAACTTTTCCCGATTCAACGCAATTCCAATTGGCATCTGTTTCGCTGAGTTTAGCAAATCCTTGCATATCAGGTTGCTGAATTTGAGTGAACTCACCTGCTCCGTAACCTTCAGAGTGCATCGTAAACAACTCGCCCCCAAGGAATTTTCCGGTATTCAGCAATTCCTTATTAAGATCTTTATCGATGATGGAGGATATCCCTCCTTTGCCAAGGGTAACTTTATAGGACGTTGTTTCCAGAAATCCTTTTTTAATTGTATTGTCGATATCCTTGCCATCTTTCAAAACCAGGTAATAGGTTTTGTAACCCATCGGGGGAACATCTTTTGCCAGAAAAAGAAAATTGAACCGTTCGGCCGGTTCCGGATTATCAGTTTTAAGGCTGATCACCTGAATCGGAATTTCGCTGCCTTCCTGATCGACCAGCTTGAAGTTCAGGTCGGTTTTATTAAACACATATGATTTTCCCATTGCATTGAACGATGCTTTTACCAGGTCGGAGCGTTGCCATGAGAGTGTATTATATACAACTACCGGATATCCCTTGCCGTTGAACCCGATATTCTGATTGATAGAAGTCATTGAAGAATTCCTGATATCAGAGGCTTCTTTTCTTGCGAACAGAAACTTGGCGAAGAAGGTACTGTCGGTGATTGCACCGCGCTGACCGCCCCAGCCGTGATCCGGATATATAGCCTCTTTCCATGCGGTATGGATCCGACTGGCTTGCCCCGGATCATTGGATTTTCGCTGGATTGAATTAAACGAGGAGAATTCTTCAGCTTCGGTTAACATCCTCCAGGCATCGCGACCGGCTTCGAGGGTCTGATGGTGGCTCGGACCGGTTTTATAAAACCACACATTCGGCCGCTCACCAATGGTTGTCTCCAGTTTAAGCTTGCCTTTGGCAATTTCAGACATAAATGTGTTGACAGTGGAATACTGCATCACCGGCATGTTAAATTTTGGAGCAATATTTTTGTTCCATGCAGCAATGAAATCATTCATGTCAACTGGTTTGATGGCATCAGTTGAGAGAATGAAACAGATATGTGGCGGGATGTTATGAAGTTTATAATACTTGGCCAGCTCATCAAATTTGACTTTGAGAAGCTTATTTACTTCATTGATATCTCTGAGTGAGCTCATGTTGTCCTTGAAAAGGAAGTTGATCATATTGGTGTAATGACCAGGCGAATAGCATAGGATGCCGGTTCCGTCAGGACTTTTCCAATCGTAAAAACCTTCGCTTACCCTGCTGAAAGACATAAAGTCGATTCCTGATTTTTTCAGAATCTGAGCCATTTGGATGGAACGGGATGGAACATCGGGATTCCAGTAAATACGGGTATCGCAGCCCGGGAATATCTGGTGAAGATACTTGCGGCCGAAATAGGTCTGGCGAATCAGTGCTTCCCCTGAATACATGTTCTCATAAGGCTGAATATAGGTGCCGCCCCATTCAAACTTGCCTTCACGGGTGAACTGCTCTAACTGCGCCTTCTTGTCAGGGTGCAGGGAGAGGAATTCCTCCAGATTAAGCACCTGTTCCACGGAGAAAACATATTTGGGATTCTTTTCCATCAGTTTGATCGCCGGGGCAATCATCATGGTGTCCCTTTGCAGCATGCAATTTGCAGGAGAGTCCATCCACGCAATGTCCTGATGGCTTGACGGGATGATGTGAATCACACCTTTGGAAAAATAGGTTGAATTTGCGTTCTGGCCCTGAAGGGAAAATGACAGGACTAATGATAGAAATAAAATTACACTGATTCTTGCTTTCATGGAGATGGCTTTGTTTTGATAATCCAAATATACTGAATAAGTTTAGTGTCAAATCAACACTTATATCATTCCCTGATGATTATTAATTCTTCAATGAAATCAGCTTTTTGCAAGAGCCTGGTCCTACTGTTTGTTTGTGTTTTACCGGCACTTTTCGCGTGCAGCAGCAATCACGAAAACAATGATTTTCAAAATCGTGGATTCTGGTCGGAAAAGCCGGCACAAACCTGGGAACAGTCTCTCGTTACCGGTAACGGAACCATGGGTGTGCTGGTGATGGGGAAGCCCCTTTCCGATACGCTGATCATGAGTCACGTAAAGCTATATATGCCATTGCATGAGCCTTTACCGCCAGTTAATTCAGGGGAGAAACTCGATTCCATCCGCCAGATGATGTTTGCCGGGAGGTATGGGGAAGCATCGCAATTTATTGTTGACCTGTCGCATAGAGAAGGTTGGGGAGGTAAGAGATGGACCGATCCATTTGTCCCTGCCTTTGATGTTATTATAAAAATGGATGGCGATACCCTGGTTTCAGATTATCGCCGGTCGGTGAATTTCTCCACCGGTGAAGCTTCGGTAAAATGGAAAGGGAATCTGGGAGCATACTCGAGGGATGTTTTTGCCTCCCGACAGGATACCGTTGTGGTGATATCGGTTAAAGGTCCGGGAAAAGGTTTATTGAACTGTAAAATTGGCCTGGCCGACCGACCAAAGGATAATTCGTGGTGGCAGGGGCTCTACAATAAAACTAATCGTACAACCATCCTGACTTCTGAGAGGGGATGGCTTTTTTACCAGGGATCCTTTGATAAGGAGTGGGAAGGGAGCCTGAAAGGTTTGGCTGGCGTCATGCGGGTTATCAACAGCGGCGGTTCCTGCCAGGCGGTAGGATCGGAAATGGTAATTAAAGGTGCGGATGAGCTTTTGCTGTTGGTTAAAATTGAGCCAACATCTGACAGG
>CAIXHD010000107.1 GCA_903919065.1 uncultured Bacteroidota bacterium | reverse complement strand
ATGGCATGGAGATGATTGTAAAGTTCAGACTCCGGCAGGGGTTCCGCCGCTCGGCAGGCATTGCTGTGGCTTTTGATTTTGAAGGCTGGAGCACGGATAATTATGTGATGATTCCGGCGTCGGTGTACAACGGGAACCGAAACAGGATAGTTGACCGAAATTATGCTGCCGGCCTGGACCGTGGTGATCTTTACAAAAAGGATCTTCCTCTTACCACCACTGGCCTGCCGCAGCTATCACCTGATTTGGGAAAACCATCGAAAATCATGGTGACGGCATGCAATGCTACCACACCAGCCATCTGTTTTTACAGTAAAAGCCATCAGCGCGGATTCATTTTGCTGGCCGAACAGGGAATCAGGACACCAAATGGCATAATCGACAATGGATTGATTGTGAGTGAGAGTGCCGACCGGTCGAAAGCCACGATCATGGTGAGCGCTCCCGGTGTTCGGGAACTCAAGCCCGAATTTGTAGGATTCAGCCCGAGTCCGGATCGGGGCATCGACTGGAAAGAAGGCGATGAGATCACTTTAAGATTTCGGATCTTTTCGTTTGAAACACCAGGCATTCCGGGTCTTCTGGAAAAATTCATGTCGGTACGCAAGGACATTACCGGACCTAATCAGCCGCGGAATCTGATGCCATTCAGTGAAGTTGCAAAGGTGATGGCAAAGAATATCGACAATCGTTATTTTGATAAAAGCCCTTTCCGTTTCTACTGTCCCGAGAATGCCGACTGGATATCTTTCGGATGGGTTGGAGGCCTGATGAACACCTATCCAATGCTGGTTCTGGGAGATGACCTGCACCGGGAGCGCGTGGCGAATACTTTTGATTTTGCCATTCCGAGGGCGCAGGGCAGCGTCGGATATTTTTATGGCGCCCTCAATTTCGACGGGAAATGTTTTGGCCGCGAGGGTTACGATGAATTCCCCGAGATCACCCTTACGCGCAAAAACGGCGATGTGCTTTACTGGATGATCAAGCAATTCCAGTTGCTAAGATTGCAGGGTAAGAAGGAGTTTATCAAGCCTGAATGGGAAACAAATATCCGCAGGCTTGCGCAGGCATTTTCAGATACCTGGAAGAAATACGGTCAGTGGGGAAACTTCGTAAACATCAATACCGGTGAAGTGGCTGTGTATAATACCACCAGTGGCGCAAGCGCAGTCGGTGGTATGGTACTGGCATCGGAATATTTTAAAAATCCCGAATATCTGAAGGTGGCAGTTGAAGCTGCGGATTTTTATTACAACCGCGATTTTGTTGCCAATGGAATGACAACCGGCGCCTGTGCCGATATTCTTCAAAATGCAGATTCCGAATCAGCTGCCGCGCTCATGACCTCTCTGATAGTTTTGTACGAATTCACCGGGGATAGAATGTGGCTCGAAAAATCAAGAAATGTAGCCAATCTTGTTGCTTCGTGGACAGTATCCTACGATTACGAAATGCCTCCTCAAACTGAACTGGCTGTACTTGGCGCCAAAGTGGCTGGGGCCTACTGGGCGAGTACCCAGAATAAGCACGGGGCACCCGGATTATGTACTTCATCCGGGGATCCGCTTTTTAAAATTTTTCGTGCCACCGGCGACCGCAGATATGCAGAACTGATGAGGGATATTGCGCATGCCTGGGCTGAGGGAGTTCAACCAGATGGTACGATATCTGAAAGACTTACTTACTGTGATGCCGACAGCAGGGGTTCCAGAGGCACAGGCTGGAAGACCGGATGGAATGAACTGAACGGTAGCCTGATGGCTATGGAGTTGCCTGGCATATACCTTCAGACGGATAAAGAGGTTATCTGTGTTTTTGACCACGTTGAGGCAAGGGTGATCAGCAGGACCTCAAAGGAAATTGAAATTGACATTACTAACCCGACCAAATATGATGCTGAAATTTCGATATTTTCCGAAACCTCAGCCAATGCCCTGAAGCCAATGGGTAACCTGGCGTTCCTGAAATGGCCAAAAACCAAGGTAAGAGCCGGGGAAACTCTAAGACATCAGATCCTTATAAACCACTGAACCAGAGGTATCGGGACCTGAATAAACTCCCCTTCGAAATGGACGCCGGTGAAGCCGAACTGGAATGAGCTGTTTTCAGTGGCCTGAAAACGAATTCCCGGTGCTAATACAATCAGCGGATTTCGCTTGCGTGTAATCATCTCCAGGGAATAGGTAACCCCTTTTCCAGTTTGATTGTAAGTTTCCTTTAATATTTGCTCAGTAGTTGCTTTTCCCGGGAGCATGATAAATGAGTCGAATACAAAGCTGAACTTTTTGTTCAACCGGAACGTACCAGCCAGTGACAACAATACCCTGCCTTCTGCATCATTGCTTGTGGTGCCTACGGAGGTAAAACTGTTGGTGGAATAATCCGTTGGCTTATCAATTAAAGTGTATACTTCTTCTGTTCTTTCGGCAAATACGGCTCCGTAGCCTGCAGAAATATTGATGTTATTTACCCTGTTGCCCACCGTAAGGAATCCAAATGGCAATACCAATCCGTATTTCGGGAAAGCCCATGAACCCGTGCCGCCGAGGAATCCCAATCCTCCATGAAAGTTTTCAGCAATTTTAAAGCTGTATTTAGCCGTTCCGATAACCGGCATTCCTACCCAAGAGGTCATGATTCCCACCCCGAAATTATCGGCAATCCCAAATTGAAAATCCGGTCCGAAAAGGTTCCACTGAACATAATTATCTCCCTTTTCAACCGGAAATCCGTTTGTGGTAAGAAAGTAACGGGTAGAGAAAAGTTCTCCTGCATTGTTTTTTCCATTGCTGGTAATTGTCATAATCTCTCTCACCTCATGCTTCGGAATATACACCAGACCAAGTTCTGCTGTTTCCATCAAAATTTCACGAGCATTCTGCGAAAGGATTTTTCCGCTGAAGGAGACTCCGTTTTGCTTGACAACCTTAAATCTCAGTGAAGTGGTATCAGCTGCATTCTGTGCCTGAGCAGAGGCAGTCAGGCTAACCAGGATGGTAAGGGCTATGAGGAAGCTGCAAAGATTTTTCATGGCGATGCGGTTTTGGGCAAAGATAGGAAAAAAGGGTGTCGGGTATCAGGTATCGGGTGTCGGGTATCGGGTATGGGGTTTGAGGTATGGGGTATGGGGTGACGGGTGACGGGTGACGGGTGTCGGGTTAGAAGGTGAGGACTTTGGCTCCGCTTTTAAGGTAGTCTGTTAGCGGGCCACCCATCCCTTTTACATCGATTCCAAGCTTTTTAAGTTGCTCGGTCACGCCAAGCATGTTTGCGCAGGCTACGCAAGCCTCGAGCACAACACCATCTTTCTGCATCT
>CAIXHD010000106.1 GCA_903919065.1 uncultured Bacteroidota bacterium | reverse complement strand
GTATTGTTCGTTGATCTTCAGGAGATAGAATATTACGTTTACGTTAGATTTGATGGAAAAGATAATAGCCTCGACGATATATCAACCTTTGAACCCCTGACCGTTAATAAAAGAAAAGTTATGACGGTGCATATCCGGTAGTTATTGTTGAATATGAAAAGAATATCATTAAATATCAGGATCTTAACAGTAGTCTTTGGAGTATTGCTTGCAGTTATTGGGTGCAAGAGAGATCCTGTTGTGGAAGAAGATATAACGCCGGGTATGAATGTTTCCGCCTTTCAACCCAATGTAATCTTGCTGGATACGCTGGTTTTTTCAAATCCGGTCCGGAGCAATGGTCAGGTCAGGTTCGATCTTATTGGAACACCACCACAGATAAAATCCGGGGACATAATCCTTTATCCCGCCAATGGAAACCTTTACGGTAGGGTGACCTCCTCGGCCATTGTTGGTTCAAGAATGATCCTTCAGCTCGAAACATCAGGTATCGATAAAGTATTTAAAAGTATTTCCGTTCAGGATGAAAACAGTAAATCTCTGTTGAAATCCAGAGTCAGAGTTCAGCCTGACAGCTGGAAGTCTGATACTCTCAATCTAAGTGATTTTGTGATCTACGATGGATTCATGGCTACCGGAACTCTGCAGGTTAAATTTAAATCGGGAAAGTTATCGGCGACGTCAATTATCGATCAGTTCAGCTTTGCTGCTCAGGGATCGGAACCGTGGTTCGACCGGTTGGGCCTTACCTTCCGGTATTCACTGAACCTGAACGGCTCAGTCACCATTAAAACCAGCAACGCAATGAATGCCAGAGATAGCCTGCTTTTGGAGGATGCTGTTTATGGTCCGTTCCTTGTTAATGGTTTTCCGGTTTTTTACCATGTTGATACCTGGATGGGTTACCATGTTGTGACCGCGGGTGATACTGTTCTTTCCATGAATATTGCAGGGAATACCAGTGGGATACTTTCCTTAAAATACAACTATTGGGATGATTGGAAATTTATCAGGACCGGTACAGCTAAAACCGCGGACATCGTTCCTGTAAGCGGTCCAAGAACAGCTTCTTATTCAGGTGGAATGTTTATAACCCAAATGGTTACTCCCTATTTTTGCGGCGAACCATCATTAACAGTTGGGAACCGTTTCTCTGCAGATCTGAAATATGATGTCAGTATACCCGAATGGCAAGCTTCACAAACTATTACGGAAAAGGGACTCATGTTGCGGACCGGCAATGTTTTTGGGGCGGAGGTGCCCGACAAGCTTCTGACGGCTGAAACTGTGCTTTTTCTGGAGTCGCAGGACGGAGTTCTTGAAAATCAGTCACCGAAAGCTTCGTTCAAAGTCACTCCAAAAGTTGGCTTTACGGATACAAATTTTCAGTTTGATGCTTCATTATCATCCGATCTTGAAACCCCGTCAGACCTGCTTCAATATCGATGGGACTTTGATGCGGATAACCATTTCGATACGGAATTCAATAATGCACGGGTGACTTATTATAAATATCCAATACCAGGAACCTACCTGCCGGTTCTGGAAGTGAGGGATGAAGGTGGGCTCGTGTCCCGCATTACAGGTTCCATCGATGTAAGCCTGTCGTCATCGGCACCGGTTGCTTATTTTACCGTTACTCCTGAATCTGGAAGGGTGAGCGATTTCTTTATTTTTAATGGGGAAGGTTGCTACGATTCTCAGGATCCAAGTTCTATGCTGAAAGTTCGTTGGGATTTTAATGGTGATGGAGTATGGGAAACCGGCTGGTCGCTGACCAAGTCCGTCGTTTATGTTTTCCGTGAACCGGGAAAGTATGTTGCAAAACTTGAAGTATTGGATACTCAGGGACTTTCGGGATCCACTACCAGAATTATTGATGTTGCGGCTGCCAATATCAAGCCAACAGCGCTATTTACGGTGGAACCTGAAAGTGGAACTATTGAAACCAGATTTTTCTTTAACGGATCGGGGTCATCAGATCCGGAGGATGCTGCTGCCGATCTGCAAGTTCGCTGGGATTGGGAGAATGATGGAGTTTTTGATACCGATTACAGCACGGTGAAAACCATTCATCATATCTTTTCTTTATCCGGAAGATATAGCGTTTTGATGGAAGTTATAGACACTGAGGGATATGGGTCGACTTATATCAAAGAGGTTCATGTTTCTGATCTGAATGTTCCACCGTCGGCTGATTTTTCAGTTAATCCGAACCCGGGGCTGGTTGATCAGATCATCACTTTCAATGCTTCATTATCCTCCGATAAGGAAGACAGTCTCGATCTGCTGGAGGTTCGCTGGGACTGGAACAATGATAATATTTATGATACCCCCTGGAGCACCACGAAAGTCTATACCAAAATATACGCTGAAGCCGGTACTTATATAATCAAGATTCAGGTAAGAGACAGGGAAGGGCTAACAGAGACCCGGGTACAGAAGCTTGATATAAAGTGATTAATAGTTTTTGATCGCCTTCTTTAATGTACTGAGAATTTCTTCGCGAAGCCAAGCCGGCTTAATCACTTCAACTTTTGCTCCATAGCTTAGAACCTGCATTTTGAGTTCCTCTGAAGGAATCACGAAAAGCTTAACCTGATAAGAAGTTGGCGTTTGCTGAATGATTTCCTGAGAGGGGTGCAACGGATTGGAAATAATGTATTGCGACTGGACCTCATCGAGCCGTAGAATAATCTCTTCGGGAATGCCTGAGTAGGTTCCTATCCCAAAGCTATATTTAAAAAACAGATCGGGATCGAAGCTTTTTTCCGTTAAAAAGGTGTTTCCTGTTAAACTGATATTTGCTATCCTGTCGAGTCCCAGCGTCCGGATTTTATCGTTAACCATGTCCTTGCCAACCAGGTACCATCGATTCTTATTCTCTTTAAGCAGGTAAGGATGGTAGATGTAATGACGTGACCGGCCATCGACATACGGGATGTAATCGAATTCTGTTTCCTGATTATTCCGGATCGCATCCAACAGGAATGGCAGGTATTCATGCCCCTTACTTTCAGGCACCGCCTCAAACTGAATAACTTTTTCGAGGTTGGATTCGGCTAACCGGTCGGCGAGGATAATTCTGCCCTGGATTTTATTGACTGCTGTTTCCAGATCCTGAAAAATCTGGCTTTGTTTAAAATGGTTGAGGGTATGCATTGCGAGCCTGATCATGTCGATGTCTTCCGGAGTAAGAGGCAAATCGAGGCTGAATCCTGAATCAGTGTAGTAATATCCTTTATGCAGATGGTTGAAAGCTATCGGGGCATAGCCAAAAACCGATTCATTCTTTAATGCCCAGATATCCTTCTCGATAGTTGACATGGAGATATTTGCCCCATTGCCTGAACCATACAGGGCCTCTTCGCAGGCGGATCGCAATTCTTCTTTGGTAGGATATGGTTTCGACCGGCTTCGAATGCATTCATCGATAATTCGGTATCGTATCGCAGCGTATTTATTTAGAGCCATTTTTCCATTTTGAGCTATTTCATGCATCTAAATATAAAAAAACCCGGAACGTAAATAGGTTACGTTCCGGAGTAATTCTTTTGAATCATAAAATATGAACAAAATGAAAGAAGAACGCGCAAGTGCTGAGAAGAGATTCTGGCAAACAATGTTGAAGGTTGCTGTTGATTCGGGCATGGAACCGGGTTGGGAATACCTGGGTTATTCCTGCTCAAGGAAAAGAATTGGTGAATTGATGGAAAGATTTCATGGTGACCCCTCCTTTCCGGGCTTTTATGGGTTAAGAATACCTCTTGGGGAGTATAACGGATTGAATCTGAACCTGCTGATCGAGAATCAGAAGGAGCTGATTGTCGGCATACAGGTTGATGATTCCACCGATAACAGGCTGGATGTGACAGTAGATACCATGCGGTCGCTGATGGGAATGCTGGGAGATACCGGACGGCCATGGGATTTTGAGGCACCGGGCTGGATTGCCTGGAAAACGACCGAAATCCGTTTGAATTTCAGATCCGTTTTAAACAGGGCTTTTCAGGATATCATGATGATGAAATCGGATTCTGAGGCGATGTATCTGATTGGTGAAGAGGTGGGTGATATTTTGGATGAAATCCGTGAAGTAATTATGAAACAGGAGGTTGAATATGGAACCGTTATTAATTAGTCTGATCCTTGGTTTTACGATTGCCGAATACATTGAATCCCGAAAATCGAAAAAATCCAGTGAGAAGGGTGAGGCTGAATAGAATTGCTTCGAAAGGAACCCGTTGCTTCCAGAGTGGAAAGGTGATCAGAAAGAGCAGGGTAAGAATAATCATAACCTTGCTGTAAATCCGGTTTAGAGGAGTTGCTTTAGTGATCCAGATTGTTGCGGCCAGGAAAAGAGTTAAGGGGAACGCCCATGCGATATTGAGATTGCCATGACAAACCATGTGTCCGGAAAAGAACCACATATAGGTGAAGACCATACCTAAAAGGCCCGCCATTGCGAATATCAGGGAGAAGAATGATTTCGCAAGCTTCTCCGGTGTTTTTTTATAAAAGAAAATGGCTAGGGATATGACCAATAATAAGCTAAGGATGGTAATTGGGTGGAGTAACCCTGTGCCTTTCTGCCTGGGGTATTCAGGCATAAAGAGGACTTTTTCAGGCTGGCAGAGGGGAGTGCCATCAGCCTGACGGGCCTGTGCAAACAGCCGGTGCATTTGATCGGGCAGGAACATGTATCCTTCCTGGCTTGCCTTTTCATCGGCACCCGCAGTGAGCATCAATAAAATACCTGTCCTTGCCCAGGTGTTCAGACTGATGTATGGCATGATCAGCTGGCGATAGGATAAGTGTTCAGCAGGTTCCGGAGGCCAGAGGAATTTTCCGCCGGTTGCTTTTACCACAATATCGCGGATTCTCGAGGAGCAGTTATCCTTGAAGAAATCATACCAATAGTGACGGTTTTCGGGTAGATAGTTGATTTCCAGTAAATTAAACAATTCTTGCCGATCTTCTTTTGATAGGTTGAGTGTCAGTTCCTTAATAAAACGCTTTTCCGCCATATAATCCGGTATGAATCCCCTGAAACGGACCACCGACAGCATGTACCAGAGCTTTCCATCGATAAACTGGCCATAGAAATCCGGTACATTAAAATCGAAAGTGCCGTAATTGTATACCCTGTCCAGGTTTAGAACGGGATCTGTAACGCGCAATGCGCTGTGGCCAAAGTAGGTGTACACTTCTGGTCCGGGGCCGCAGGTTAGCAGGCTTATGGTTGATTCGGGCGATAATTCTGGTGCCTGAGCCAGAACTATTTTGCCGGCTGGAAAAAGAATCAGAATTAAAATGATAATGCGTGTACGCATGCTGTATAGTTTTATGCAAAGATCTGTAAATTTACCCTTCTCATAAGAAACTTAAACCCCAGTATGAAAAAAACATTTGACCGTCGTTCATTCCTTACCAGGTCGGCTGTTGCCGGAGCAGGTATGGTAGTTATACCACGCCATGTTATGGGTGGCAAGGGATATATTGCTCCCAGTGATAAATTGAATATTGCGGCCATCGGATCTGGTGGCATGGGTGCCGGAAATATAGGAAACGTCAGTTCACAGAATATAGTGGCCCTTTGTGATGTCGATTTTAATCAGGCTGCGGGAACTTTCAAAAAATTCCCAAATGCACCGCAGTACAAGGATTATCGTGTGATGCTTGAAAAGGAGAAGGGCATTGATGCAGTTATCGTGGCTACTCCGGATCATTCGCATGCTCCTGCTGCCATGGCTGCCATCAGACTGGGCAAACATGTTTATGTTCAAAAGCCTTTAACTCATTCCGTATTTGAAGCCAGGAAACTGACTGAAGCTGTCAGGGAATATAAAGTGGTAAGCCAGATGGGTAACCAGGGACGATCGGGCGAAGGAACACGCCGTTTAGCTGAATGGATTTGGGCTGGAGCGATCGGTGAAATCAAGGAAGTGCACAGTTGGACTAACCGTCCGGTTTGGCCGCAGGGTATTGGCAGGCCGACTGAGATCATGACTGTTCCGGCAGGTCTCGACTGGAATCTTTGGCTCGGACCGGCTCCGGAGCGTCCTTATAATTCAGCATACCTGCCATTTAACTGGAGGGCATGGTATGATTTCGGTGCAGGGGCCCTTGGTGATATGGGATGCCATGTGCTTGACCCTGTTTTTCATGCGTTGAAGCTTAAGTACCCGATCTGGGTTCAGGGATCCCATTCATATGATGTTCGCGAGATGTGGAAGCGCGTTGACAATCAGGAAACCTACCCGAGTGCATCCATGATAACTTATCAGTTCCCGGCCCGTGAAAATATGCCTCCGGTACGGCTTACCTGGTATGATGGTGGCCTGATGCCTACCTGGCCTGCTGAAGTGGATCCCAAAAAGATTCCTGCTGAAGGCGGATCCATGTTCATCGGTGATAAGGGTATTATTGTTTGCGAAACTTATGGTGGTGGTGTGCAGATGTTCCCCGAAGAGCGGTTCCTGGAATATAAGGATCTGCCGAAAACCCTGAAGCGAATAGAAACCAGTCATGAGATGAACTGGGTAAATGCTTGTAAGGGTGGTGAGCTGCCTTGCTCAAACTTCGATTATTCCGGACCGCTGACGGAAATGGTTCTGATGGGCAATCTGTCATTGCGCGTTTCCGGCAAACGCCTGTTGTGGGATGGTGATAATATGAAGGTTACCAACGATGAGGAGGCAAACAAATATATCCAGCGGGAGTACAGGAATGGGTGGAAATTGTAATAATCGTAGGGGAGGACCCGCGGGTCCTCCCCTACGATTATACATCTTCCTGTTTGCCTTGTTGATGTCCGGACTTTACCCGGCGTTGGCGCAAAAATTATTATCGAAGGTTCAAACCACCGATCCTGCTGTGATTTCGGGCAGCACACCGGCGCCACTATTCCGTGATCCTGTTTATGACGGTGCCGCTGATCCGGTATTGGTATGGAATCCGTTTAAAAAGAGCTGGCTGATGTTTTATACCCAGCGCCGGGCAAAAATTGATGTGCCGGGGGTGGAGTGGTGTCATGGAACTGAAATTGGAATAGCAGAGTCGAAGGATCTGGGGATGACCTGGGATTATATCGGTACTGCACCTCTTGCACACCCTGATTCGGCTTATTCTTTTTGGGCTCCGGATATTATCCGCGACGATCAGGGGCTTTATCATATGTTCGCCAGCTATGTACCCGGTGCTGCCAATACCCATCGGGACTGGG
>CAIXHD010000105.1 GCA_903919065.1 uncultured Bacteroidota bacterium | reverse complement strand
ATGCCGGGTCTGGTTATGCAGGCAGCCGGATTAACCTTTCTCACCCTTTTTGTCATGTTGTTTTTATACCGCAGCGGGATCATCAAGGTAACCGATAAATTCCGGATGGGCGTATTTGCTGCCACCGGAGGCATCGCACTGCTTTATCTGATCAGTTTTATTGTTGGCCTGTTTGGTGTCAGCCTTCCATGGCTGCACGGAAATGGTTTGTTGAGTATCGGCATCAGTGTAGTTATTTGCGGTGTTGCCGCACTTAACCTCGTTCTTGATTTTGATTTTATTCACCAGGGTTCCGAAAACCGTCTCCCGAAATTTATGGAGTGGTATGGTGCTTTTGCACTGATGGTTACTTTAGTTTGGTTATATCTCGAAATTCTGCGACTTTTATCGAAGATCAACAGTCGTAATTAATAGATAGCAGAATAAATTCCATTGAGGCTCATCGAGATAACACCTGAAAATTTCCGCACCTTTCACGATGCGGGGCGCATCCTTTATCGGGATGATGCAAATTGGATTGCTCCGCTGGATATGGAGGTGGAGAATATTTTCACTCCCTCGAAA
The DNA here is from genome assembly GCA_903919065.1 of uncultured Bacteroidota bacterium. GTDB lineage: Bacteria > Bacteroidota > Bacteroidia > Bacteroidales > UBA12481 > UBA12481. Next base: position 3,497 of record CAIXHD010000105.1, on the reverse strand, counting down.
AATAATTTATTTACCCATGGCGAAGCTATCCGGTGGGTGCTTCAGGATGATACCGGTACTGTTATTGGCCGCGTAGCAGCCTTTATCGATCATCAAAAAGCAGCAAAATCGTCGGTTCCGGCAGGTGGCATGGGCTTTTTTGAATGCATCAATGACAAGGTTGCCGCATTTACACTTTTTGAGTCAGCCCGCAAATGGCTGAAAGAAAGGGGTGCGGTTGCCATGGATGGCAGCGTGAATTTTGGCGAAAACTTTTCCAATTGGGGTTTGCTGGTCGAAGGATTCATGCAGCAAGGCTATGGAATGCCATACAACAAACCCTATTACCAGAAATTATTCGAGGATTACGGGTTCAAGGATTACTTTCAGCAATTTTCCTATCATTTTGATATTTCAGGTCCGTTACCAGAGCGAATGGTGAAGTTTGCCGATTACCTGGCATCCCGACCGGGATATACTTTTGAGCATCTGGATAAGAAGAATATTGAAAAATATGTGCGCGATCTGGTGGAGGTGGTAAACCTTACCTGGTCAAATTACCTCGAAGGATTTGAGCCATTCAGGGAAAGCGATCTTGATGGTATTATCAGGGATGCAAAACCTATTTTGATAGAAGAGTTTATCTGGTTTGCCTACAAAGACGGCAAGCCTGTCGGGGTGGTGGCAGCTTTTCCTGATGTTAATCAGCTACTTGTGCATTTCAAGGGCAGGCTTAATTTTTGGAAAGCTATGAAATTCATGTGGCTGAAGAATGGGAAAACCATCAAACGCAATCGTGTATTAATGGCCGGAGTTATTCCGGAATATCAGAATTCAGGGGTAATTATGGCGCTCTTCCTTCAATTTGCCCGTGCCACAAAAAATAAAAGCTGGTACAAAGAGATCGAATTATCGTGGGTTGGGGACTATAATCCGCGGATGAGGAAGGTATATGAGCAAATCGGGGCCGTTCCGGTGAAGAAACATATCACCTACAGATATATGATTGATGCATCGGTTCCATTTGCCCGCTTTACCAATGAGGGCGGAAATAGCAGCCTTCGAAAGGATTACATTAAAAAAGATCAAGAAAATCATTCTGATGTTTGATAAACAGGAAAAAGTACTTATCTTTGCGTCCCCTAAAGTAATGGTGAAATGAAAAAAGATATTCATCCGAAGAATTACAGAATGGTGGTCTTTAAAGACCTCTCCAATGAGTATACGTTTATAACACGTTCCACGGTTGCAACCCGTGAAAAGATTGAAGTTGACGGCGTTGAGTATCCGCTCGTTAAAATTGAAATTTCGAACACATCACATCCTTTCTTTACTGGTAAGGTGAAACTGCTCGATATGGCCGGTCGTGTTGATAAATTCAACCGCCGCTTTGCAAAGCACGTTGAGAAAAAAGCGCAGAAGTAATTCTGACGATATAAACCCAAAGCCCCGGCACGGGGCTTTTTTTTGCTTAAATAGTGGGAATGAAATTGGGAAACAACTTATTTTTTGATTTCGGAGAAGACGATAACGACTTCGTTCCCCTTTTGTCCGATGGCAACGAGGAAGAATTAAGTGTTGTTGATATTCCGGAATTGCTGCCGATATTGGCATTACGCAATACCGTTCTTTTCCCGGGGGTGGTTATTCCTATCACCGTTGGCCGCGACAAATCCATCAAGCTTGTTAAAGAAGCCTATAAGAATGGCACCTCGATAGGTGTTGTCGCTCAAACAGATACAACCATAGAAGACCCGGAAGTCGCCGACCTGAATCGTGTGGGCACCATGGCTTCCATCGTTAAGATATTGAATATGCCCGACGATACAACGTCGGTAATCATTCATGGCAAGCGCCGTTTTCATCTCGATGAAATCACGAGCAAGGAACCTTATCTGCAAGGCCGGGTAAGCGCTCTGTCGGATATAAAACCTATCGATAAGCCGCAGGAATTCGAAGCGATTATCGGAACAATCAAAGACTTGGCTCTTAAGATTGTACAGTATTCATCCAACGTTCCTCAGGAAGCCAGTTTTGCTATTAAGAACATTGAAGGCGCCGGGTTCCTGGTGAATTACCTTTGCTCAAACTCTGATCTCGGAATGACCGAGAAGCAGGAATTGCTGGAAATCGATAACATCCGCGACCGTGCAGTCCGTTTGCTCGAGCATCTTTCCCTGGAATTTCAGAAACAAAAACTGAAAAAGGATATCCAGAGCAAGGTTAAACTCGAAATCGACCAGCAGCAGCGCGAATATCTGCTTAACCAGCAGATGAAAACCATACAGGATGAGCTTGGCGGAAGCCCGTTTGAACAGGAAGTGGAAGAGGTGCGCCAGCGTGCCGAAACCAAGAACTGGTCGGAGGAGGTTGCCAAAGCTTTCATGCGGGATATCGAAAAACTGGAACGTATTAATCCCGCCTCTGCAGAATATTCGGTGCAGCTCAATTATCTCGAAGTGATGCTCGACCTGCCATGGAACGATGTGTCCCTTGATAATTTCGACCTCCGTAGGGCAAAACGAATTCTAAATCAGGATCATTCCGGTCTGGATCAGGTTAAGGAACGAATACTTGAACATCTCGCCATTCTGAAACTCAAGGGTGACATGAAAGCTCCGATCCTTTGCCTTTACGGCCCTCCCGGAGTCGGGAAGACCTCCCTTGGCAAATCAATCGCCCGTGCCCTGAATAGAAAATATGTAAGAATGTCACTGGGCGGACTGAAAGATGAATCTGAGATCCGCGGACACCGCAAAACTTATATCGGCGCCATGCCGGGCCGTATAATACATTATATAAGGCGTGCCGGAACTTCAAACCCGGTATTTGTACTGGATGAAATCGATAAGGTAGGCAATGATTTTCGCGGAGATCCCGCATCTGCATTGCTTGAACTTCTTGATCCTGAGCAGAACAGCAGCTTCTACGACAATTTTCTGGAGATGGAATACGATCTTTCAAAGGTCCTGTTCATTGCTACCGCCAATAATCCGTCGACCATCAGTGCAGCTTTACGCGACAGGATGGAAATGATTGAAATATCAGGATATGTGGTGGAGGAAAAAGTTGATATCGCTGTAAAACATTTGGTTCCTAAGCAACTGACTGATCACGGTCTGGCTGCTGACCAGTTTGTTTTCACTAAGCCGACTCTTGAATATATTATAGAAAATCATACCCGCGAATCCGGCGTGAGAAGTCTGGATAAAAAGATCGCCAAAGTAGTTCGCCAACTGACCAAAAAGGTGGCTATGGGCGAGATCCTTCCAAAAGAAGTGGCGGTTGAACGTATGAAGGATTACCTGGGATATCCCGAAATACTTCGCGATGAATATCAGGGTAATGAATTTGCAGGAGTGGTTACAGGTCTGGCCTGGACAGAAACCGGCGGACAGATATTATATGTAGAGACCAGTCTGAGCAAAGGCAAGGGTAATCTTACCCTCACCGGAAATTTGGGAGAGGTGATGAAGGAATCTGCAATCCTGGCTCTGGAATACCTGAAAGCCCATGCT
>CAIXHD010000104.1 GCA_903919065.1 uncultured Bacteroidota bacterium | reverse complement strand
TTCGTTGTCATGTGGAGGACATTGGCTCCGCCGACGGCATTGGCATCCGAAATCACAAATCCGCGAAACTTTTCCTCCTCTTTCAACCAGGTGTTCAGCAGCCAGTTATTCGCAGAACAAGGCTGCCCATCGAGCGAGTTATACGAAGTCATGACACTCAGCATACCCGCTCTTTTAATTGCTGCATCAAACGGAGGCAGGTGAATTTCTCTTAGATATCTCTCATTTGCATAGATGGGATAACTATCCCGACCGCCATCTCCAACATTGGCAATCAAATGTTTGGGTGTGGTTATGACTCCGATTTTTTCAAATTCAAAAATATATGCCACGGCCATTTCAGAGGTGAGGTATGGATCTTCTCCATATGATTCTTCAACGCGTCCCCATCGGACATCAGTAGCCATATTGATTACCGGAGATAAGATCTGCCTCAGGCCTCTGGTTTTGCATTCCGCCGCAATAGCAGATGAAACCCTATGCATCAGGGGGATATCAAACGAAGCGGCCAGACCGATGGATTGAGGAAAAGAGGTTGCTCCCTGCCTGACTAACCCGTGCAATGCTTCATCGAATGGGATGATAGGGATTCCGAGTCTGGATTCTGTTAAGAAAAACCGTTGAATCTCATTTATCCTGATGGCTGTTTCGGCAGCGGATGCTCCCGGTGCATAGGTTAACAATTGACCGGTTGCATCAGCTGTTTTTCCTTCGGCAGAAATCTGAAAGCCGAAAATTCCCTGTTTAAGCTTGTCCTTGCCAATACCTAAATCACCTGGTATCATGAACATTTGCCAGAATTTCTCTTCCGGTGTCATTCTTCCGATAAGGTCCGCCACCCGCGATTCAACTGGGGCCGTTTTATCCTTGTAGAGCTGCGCAGGAAGTAACCCTGGCAGGAGGCAGAGAGAGAGGGCAATTAAGAGCTTTTTCATAATATATGTAATTGGTTCGGCTGGCGCCTCACAAAGAGGTCGCTTCGCTCCTAATAGGTTCGCTTCGCTCACTAATTATGCTCGGCTGGCACCTCGCTAAATTAAAAATAATTAGCGAACGTAGTGAGCATAGTTAGTGAGCCGCAGGCGAACCAATTAGGAGCGAAGCGGCTTATTAGCGAGCGTCAGCGAGCCTTTTAGGAGCGAAGCGACTTCGTCTCCTCCCACGGAAAATACTTGATTCCGCCTGAGATATAACTGTCCCGACCCATGTGCCCGTATGATGCGGTGGCCTCATAAATCGGATTTTTCAGGGCAAGGTCGCGGATAATGTGGTAAGGCCGAAGCGGGAAATTATCCCTGACCAATTGTTCCAGATCCTTTGCTTTAAGGTTAGTCTGCTCTTTCCCAAAGGTATTTACCGAAACTGATACCGGATCAGCCTGACCGATGGCATAGGCTAGTTGTACTTCGATCTCGGAGGATATTCCGGCAGCCACAAGATTTTTCGCAATATATCGGGCAGCATAGGCACCCGAACGGTCAACTTTCGACGGATCTTTACCGGAGAATGCTCCACCACCGTGGCGTGCCCAACCCCCATAAGTGTCGACGATGATTTTACGGCCGGTTAAGCCGGTATCGCCATCGGGACCTCCCGTGACAAATAATCCGGATGGATTCACCAGCAATTTTGTGGAAGAGGAGTATAAGGAACGATTAGCTTCTGATAGTGAATCAAGCAGGCGAGGAATGAGTACCCGGGCTATATCTTTCTTAATAAACTGATCAGCATTCTCTATGCCATTCATCGGATCATGCTGCGTGGAAACCAGAATCGTATCAATTGCAATGGGATTATTCTGATCATCATAAATAATAGTCACCTGTGATTTTGCGTCGGGGCGGAGGTATGTCATTTCGCGACCTTCGCGGCGGATTTCAGCTAAAATTTTCATTAGCCTGTGCGATAGATCGATAGGCAGAGGCATCAGTGTTTCGGTTCCCGAACATGCATATCCAAACATCAGACCCTGATCTCCGGCACCCTGATTTTCGGGATCTTTACGTTGAACAGCTTTTGCAATATTGTCCGACTGCTCATGAATCAGGTTGGTGATTTCGCAGGTATGGCCATCAAAACCAATCCCGGCATGATCATAGCCTATGCCATTAATTACTCTTCTGGCGATTGCTTCGTGATCCACATCTTTCGCAGAAGTTCCAACCTCACCGGCCAATACCACCCTGTTGGTTGTGACGAGAGTTTCGATAGCTACCCGGGAGTTCGGATCTTTTGCCAGATAGGCGTCGAGCAGGGCGTCAGAGATCTGGTCGGCAACTTTGTCCGGATGTCCTTCACTGACGGATTCGCTCGTAAACAAGAAGTTTTTTACATTACTCATGGTGCAAAAAGTTTTAATTATTACGCTTTTTGCATCGGGTTTATTCGGGATTGTCTGAGAATATTTTTTTGACCAGACGGCCCGCATTCTATACCACCGCGGCTTTTATGCTCGGTTGGTGCCCCCATCTCCAGGGCTCCTGATGCGTTGGCAAAGATAGGATTATTCTTCAGAACCTGTAATATGCAGCTACCAGAATCCTGATATTAGTTACAGGCTTGGCATTGGCGACAGTTCCATCGGGTTGGATCGTACCATATGCGGCGGTTGTTGCCTCGAGTTCACCGGCAAAGGTGGTTTTACCACTGATAAACTGAATTCTTGGAGATATGCGGAGCAGATAATCTATGTTGGTTCCCCTACCGAATTCGGGCCCGGCAATGGTAGTTCCGGCACCGAGGTTTTTG
>CAIXHD010000103.1 GCA_903919065.1 uncultured Bacteroidota bacterium | reverse complement strand
TTTCAGCTGCAGAGGTTCGAGAGTAAGCGATAAGCGCCCTGATTCGATCCGTGAGATTTCCAGTACCTCATTGATCATTTTCAGGAGATGTTTCCCGCTTCGCATTATATGACCAACGCCTTTCTTTTGCCCAGGATTGAGGTCCGCCATATCCAGCAATTGTGCAAAGCCAAGAATGGAATTCAATGGAGTCCTGAGTTCATGGCTCATGCGCGAAAGGAATTCGCTCTTCGACTGGTCCGCTTTTTCAGCAGCAGCCCGAGCCTTTCTGATCTCCTCCTCGGCAAGTATCCGGTCTGTTATATCCACCATCATCGTTAACAGGCACAAATCATCACCAATAAGAATCAGGTCACCCGAGAATAGCCCGGTCATTAAGGAACCATCCTTTTTTATCACCCCGATTTCAATATCGCGAACAGGTAGGTTATGCTTTATTTTAGAAGCTATTTTAATCCTGATCCCGGGGTCAACGAAGAGATTAAGACCAAACGAGGTAATCCCAATGATTTCCTCCCTCGAATATCCCAAAGTGTGAATAAAAGTGTCATTAACCTCCTTGAAAACACCATCTTCGAACCCCGATATAGCCATCAGCGCTGCATTTGACTGAAATGCTTTGGAGAACTTCTCCTCCGACAATTTTATTTTGGAAATATCCTTGCTTACACCAAAAATTACTGATTTGCCATCCCAGAAGCCGGGTTTTACACGGGTTTCCACCGGGACAAAATTCCCTGTTTTTGTTACCAGTGGTACCGGACAAAAATCTGCCGTACCGGCAAGCATTTCTCCAACAATCCTTCCTGCTTCTTCACGACGCCCCTCCGGATGAACCATAAGAACACTCTGACCGAAGAGTTCTTCGGTGGGAAATCCAAGCCGTTCAGTGACTGTTTTATTGGTATGAATTACATTGCCCTGTTCGTCGAGTACAAAAAGGAAATCATCAATGGTATTGAAGAAAGTCTCATAGTTCTTCCTTGTCTGCTCGAGTAAGACCTCTTTACGCTCATTGTTTATAAGGCTGGCCAACATGTTGCTCCAAACCATCAGCATATTTATTTCAGAAGTCTGGTACTCTTTCGGCTTAACAACTGAATCAAGTCCGACAAACCCAATCAGGTTGCCTTCAATGGAAACAGGAATGACAGCCAGTGACTGAATACCCTGGGGCTCCAGAATTTCACGTTCGGCTTTCCAGGCATCTGGAAGATCCTTAACTGAGTATATAACGATATTCTCATGGTTCCTGAGTTTCGACATCCACATGGGCAGGATGTCGCATGGAATCTTCTGCAGATTTTCAATCTCAGGAGCAACCCCATCATTACACCATTCATGGGTATTGTTCATTGTCAGACCATCCGGATCAAATTCAAAGAGGTAGGCCCGGTCAGCCTCGAGAAAACTTCCAATTTTATTAAGCGTCATATCAAGCGCAGCAGCAATCTCATGTCCGTGCAACCCGGTTAACTGAAGCGACAATTGAAGCAGTTCATCTTCAAAGTCCTGTGCCCGCTTGCGTTCGGTAATATCCTGAAGTGTACCATAGGTTCCAATAACCTCATCCTGATCATTCAATCCCAGACGGGCGAAAACCTCTACCCAACGGAATCCACCTTCTTTGGTAAGATATTTGACAGTATGACGGCAATAGTCCTTTTCACGGTTTAACAACGGCTGAAATAAATCCAAATTCCTTTGCCTGTCATCCGGATGAACATAATTCAGGAACAGTTTACCAAGCGAATCACCGACACTATAACCGGAAAGTTCCTCCCAGGCTTTGTTGAGGAACAGCCAAAGCCCATTGGTATCGGTTTTGAAGATAACCTCTTTAACATTCTCAATTACAGTCCGGTAGTTGGACTCACTTTCAGCGAGCTGAAGCGTTCTTTCATGAATCTTACGCTCCAGGTTTGCATTCAGGTCAAAGATCTCCTGCTCGGCTTTTTTCCGCTCCGAGATGTCCCTGATAAAGGTTAGGACCTCATCTGCACCCAAAGGCGCCATCCTGGCTTCGAAATAACTGATATCACTGGAGCTTTTCTCGGAATACTCATAAGTAACAATCTTCCTGGTGCTGATGCACTCCTGCACGCGTTTCATGTGAAAATCAGCCGATTCCTTTTCGAACAATGTTGCCAGTTCTTTCTCAGCCGAATGAATATCCGTTTCATAAAACTTATCCCGACCGGTACTATCCAACTCAGTGTATAATCCCTCCCCATTAATCATAAAAATCAAATCGGGAACAGCGCTGATGATAGCATTCAATTGTTCGTTCTGCTGCTTTACCTTTTCGTCCGCTATCTTTTGGTCAGTTATATCCTCCTGAATTGCAATATAATTCGTAATCTTCCCATCGTCGCTTATTACCGGGGATATTGTTGCAGATACCCAGTATGAATGGCCATTTTTCTTTCTATTCAGAAACTCGCCTTTCCAAACATTACCCGCACTGATTGTTTGCCAAAGGATTTTATACACCTCCTTTGATTGAAAACCGGTCCGGAAGATCCGGGGATTCTGCCCGATTAATTCTTCCTTTTCATAACCGGTAACCTCCATGGCTTTGGGGTTCACATAGGTTATCTTCCCTTCCAGATCGGTAATTAAGGTCATGATAGGACTCTGCCTTACAGCCTCCGAAACCTGAATCAGGTTCAACTCTATATTTTTGCGCTCGGTTATATCCCGGTATTTCCAAAGGTGCCCACTGTAGGTATTGTTTAAATAAGTAGGAATGTAATCACGTTCCAGGTAACGGCCGTCAATAAGCTCAAGCACATCATTGAAAACTGGTTGTCTGTTAGCCAGTATTACCAGGATATCAGCAACAAATTGTTCCGGATTCCTGAATAGACCCTTGCTTTGCTCAGCTGATTCGGAACAATCTCCACCAACCAATAACTCCGGGGGCGCAGGAATTCCAAACATATCGCAAAAAAGCTGATTTGTCAGTGCAATCTTCCGCTCAGAATCTTCAAGCAGAATTCCCTCTTGCAGATTGATGATCAGGTTCGAGAGAATATTCGACTGATTGGTCCTTTCGATCTCAGCCTGTTTACTCTCCGTTATATCGTGCACTATGGAATAAAGCAGAGTTTTACCCGAGAATCCTGTAGGTCCCGAAAAAACCTCCACATCACGGATTTTTCCGTCTGCCAACCTATGCTTAAATAGAAAGTGTTTCCTGTTTTCCGACTTGGCCAGGCTCATCTCCGCTTTTATTTCTTCAAGAGAGAGTGTGTTTATATCGGAAATATTTTTTTTACAGATTTCCTCATTGGTCCAGCCATAATAATTACTGGCGGCCGGGTTGGCTTCAACAATTTGCCCGGATTCCGGATCAACCAGCAACATTACAGAATGGTTATTCTGGAACAGCGACTTATAGCGATCCACACTCTGGCGTAACTCATCATTCTGCATCTCGAGTTCTTTTCGCTGCAATTCAAGATCCTGAAGCAGTTTTTGAATTCCAGCCTCGTTTGCCATTCTGTTCAAATTGAATAAATTATCACAATAATTTGTGCGAAATATACTGAATATACAAGGCCTTGCAAAGATTATCGAGTGCCGTTCGTCAAATACCGATAATGATTCCAGACTTAATTAAGGAATGTCCAATTTAGTCGAGCGTTTACCCAGTTTACTGAAACCCTGAACCCAGAAGTATTCCAGACTGTATTTGAAATTAATTTTCCGCCAGAAAAACAGTATTCCGGCCCAGATAAAAATGTTGAATAAACCGAACGTCAGACAGCCATTGATAGTCTGATCCCAATCCGGCAAAAACTGATGCAGAAAGATTCGCAGGATCTCAGATACCAGAGTTTCGAGAAGATAAATGGTCAGACTGACTCTTCCGAACCAATTTAGCAGGGAAATACTTTTGAGAAAACGAGTCCTTTTATCCAGACTGGTAAGAATCAATACAGCCAGCAGAAGAAATACCCCCAGCTCGAAATTCGTTTTGAAATACCAGAAATAATCTGGTTTCGATATGGTCTTATCGAAATTCATCATTCCGGCAATCCCGAAAATCAAGAAAAACAGACCCAATGGGAGGATGACCTTTTTGAGCAAATCTTTTCTATCGGAATAAATCATAAGGCCAATCATGGCTCCAAAAAGTCCATACGAAAGGTAAGGCAGGAGGGGATACGGATTGGCAATCAGAAAACTCAATGAGATTGAGGTAAAGAAATCACCGGACTCAACAGCTCTGGAAAATACGGGATAAATCGAAACCCTGATAAAAGATCCAATGAGAATGATGAAACCTGAAATGCCAAGGATCAGG
>CAIXHD010000102.1 GCA_903919065.1 uncultured Bacteroidota bacterium | reverse complement strand
TCGGATTGATTTCGTAAACGTAGCCGATTGTATTCTGGCAATATAAATTCCTTTTGCCAACCTATTCTCCGAATCCCAACGGATCTGATGTTTACCTGCTTGTAATTGATTATTAATCAATGTATGAACCAATTCACCGCTCATAGTGTAAATGCAAATTTGAACGTTTTCAGCATTGGCTAAGTTGAATTCAAAATTTGTTTCTCCTGAAAACGGATTTGGATAATTCAGTACAGAAATTGTTTCTGATCCGGAGATTTCAGGTCCTGTTCCGACAGGATTATTAATCACGTTCAATATCGCAATTCCGCGACTTAAACAACTCATCCAGAGATCATAACCTGTTTCAGTAATTTTCACTTCAGCATCGCTGATCTGAGAATGTGGTAAACCCCCGTCTGCAACCGGAAAAAACCCAAATTCAGTTCCATCGAACCAGCCAAGACCCATATCTTCTTCATTAACACTACCGAAACTACTGAACCAGATCCGGCCATCCGGCGTATATGCCAGAGGCGTGATGCTTTCGCCTTTCAGGGCGCTGTTTTCAGATGAGAAGAAAGTATAGGAGTTTGTGTTTGCATCAATTTTGAACAAACCTTTGTTGGAGCCCAACCAGGCAATTCCGTCTTCCCCGGGAACTACAGTTGAAAACATATCGCTCTGAGGATCGAGTTCCGGAAAATCCTCCGGTGATTTAGCATATGAGTAAACGCCATCCGTTCTGAGAATCTGATGACTGGTACATGCCCAGATAGTCCCCTGACGGACAGGGTCTTTCATGATATTGGCTCCTGAGCCAATTAAATCAACGGATGTCCAGCCGTTTGCATCAAGATACTGCAGCGCATAGTACTCGCCCAGATTCCATAAACGTCCGTATGAATCTTCAACAAGTCCTTTCGAAATGGAAAAACTGCCTGTTAAGGCAGTGTATTGATAGCCATCCCAGGCGTGTAAACCTTCATACATCGGGTTGATGATCACATCGCCGTTGGAGCTTCTGCGAAGAATTTCCATGGTATTGTCTGTCGGAAATGGAAATGAATATCCGAGACCGTAGGTGTGTTCATTATACCCAATCCAGTTTGTACCATCAAACTGTTGGAAACCTCCTACTCCCGGACCGGCATTACCTGTCATCCACACATTCCCGCTTTCGTCGATATCCATATCCTGCACCCAGTAATCGATTTGTGAGCTATTCGTTATGCGGTATCTTTGCCAGTTTCCGCTATTGGCGTCCCTTCTGGCAGCACCTCCAATGCCTGTAACCCAGATATTTCCTTCATTATCAGCATCCATGGCATAGGTGTAGGCGCCTTCTCTCCAGATTCCCTTTGAGCTCCAGCCATCACCGCTTAAATCCCAGATTTCGCTGCTTAAACCCGTGATGAGTGCCTGGTGGTTTCCATAGGCTTTAAATGCCCAGATATCGGACAGAATCTCGCTTGATGGTTGTGTTGGAGTCACCCAGATCCCATCGGGAGTGTAATAATCAAGCGAGAATGCTTCTCCTGGCAGGGTATATCGCAAAGCCCACAGATTACCATCCTCATCTGTACAGTCTCTACCCGGAAGAGCCACAATTTCACCTGCCTGATATTCCTGTGGCTGAAGCGTGAACAACTGCGATTCACTGTCAAAAATGATCATAGTATTCCAGCCTTCACCATCAATCCAGACTTCATAAGCTGTATTCCCCTTGCTCCTGATGGATACCCGTTCTGTATACCCGATCAGCGAAGGCCAGTTGTTTGCCGTTGATCCATATCCCCAATATTGCCATTGATCGGTTTGCGGATCATATTTTACAAGTCCGCCGCCACCCCAGGTAACAGATTGCACAGTTGCCCAGATGGAACCGTCAGGAGCAACATCAATATCCATCGTTCTTCCGCCCGGATGCAATGAGTTTTCTGAGCCCCAGAAACGGATCGAACTGCCTCCTACCGAAGGGTCAAACCGCAGAATCCCTCTCCATCCTGCCATCCAGAGCCTGCCATCGGATGATTCAACAATATCGGATATTCGGGAAGCTCCGACATCATACGTGCTTCCGATAGCCGGATATTCCATATTCGAATAATTGATCCAGCGATTTTCCTGTACCATAAATTTTGAAAATCCACCTTCTTCCCATCCGGGAGTGTAGGCAGCAATATACGGATCACCGTTTTGGCTGATAAAAAGGCCCTCGGCATAATCTCCCAGAATGCCTGTGTTTCCGGTTGTAT
>CAIXHD010000101.1 GCA_903919065.1 uncultured Bacteroidota bacterium | reverse complement strand
TGCCGGGGATTAAACCTGGATTGATACCGGATGTTGCTTATTATAATAAATGGTACGGAGCCAATCGTTGGGCATTCAGTACTATTTACTCGAACTCCATCGGTCAGGGTGAGGTGGAAACTGTGCCAATTCAGATTGCCAACCTGGCTGCCATCATTGCTAACAGGGGGATGTATTATGTTCCTCATTTTGTTAAGTCTATTGAAGGAGTCGACTCCATTCCGCAGATATTCAGGGTTCCGATGTACACGTCAATAGATAAAAAATATTTTGATGTTGTGGTAGATGGAATGGAAATGGTTGTTAATCAGCAAGGTGGAACAGGATCCAGGGCTCAGGTGCCTGGTGTGATCGTATGCGGTAAAACCGGTACAGTGCAGAACTCCGGAGGTAAGGAGGACCATTCGGGTTTTTTCGCTTTTGCACCTAAGGACCGGCCCCGTATCGCCATTGTTGCCTATGTGGAAAGTTCAGGTGCCGGAGGAGTTTATGCGGCACCGATTGCGAGTCTCATGATAGAGAAATACCTGAACGGAACGATTACCCAGACTGATAAAGAGCTGGCAATTTTAGAATACAAGCAATTCTGATGGCAAACCCGAGAACCAATTTTATAGCCCGTTTGGATTGGATCACGATCATCCTGTTTCTGGTGATGATTGGATTTGGCTGGATGAATGTATTTGCTTCCAGCCGGAATGAAGGCACCGGAGGCTCCCTTTTTGATTTTAGTCAGCGGTACAGCAAGCAGTTTTATTATGTCCTGACTGCTCTGATCATTGCCATATTCACACTCACAATCGATGGCAAGGTCTGGAGTTTTTTTTCTTTTCCGATCTATATTTTCACATTACTGATTCTCCCCATTACCATTATAATTGGGAAAGAAATCAATGGTGCAAGGGCCTGGATTTTTATCGGATCCTTCAGCCTCCAGCCTGCAGAGTTTACCAAGTTTGCTACTGCACTGGCATTGGCCAAGATTTTATCGGCATATAATTTCGTGGTGCAAAAGCCCAGGAACCTTATGAAAATCGGTGCTGTTCTTGGAATTCCCATGATTCTCATATTGTTGCAAAAAGATACGGGAACCGCTTTGGTATTTCTGGTATTTGTTCTGGTTCTTTACCGTGAGGGCCTGTCATGGGTTGTGCTTTTTGTTGGCGGACTGGCAATTCTACTTTTTGTTCTGACCATGTTGGTTCCGATACCCGTTCTTCTGGCGGTCATAAGTGTGATCGCTTTAGGCTTAACCTGGCTGTATCAGCGAAATCTGAAGTTTTTTTACATAGGATTCCTGTCTCTCGGAGCATTGTTCGGGGTGGCATCCTTTGCTTCCGGATATCTGGGGAAGGATTGGTCATTATCACGCATGTTTTTCCTGGCCGCGTTTGTTGCTTTCATTATTTGGCTGACCATCATTCTTAGGAAAAGACATAATCCGCTTTTGCTGATTTTATTGACCTGGTTTGGTGCTATCCTTTTTATTTTTTCTGTGGACTTTGTTTTCCATGAGGTACTTCAGGAACATCAGCAATCGCGTATTAACAATATTCTTGGACTGGAAAGCGACCCGCTTGGCCGCGGATATAACCTTAACCAGTCGAAAATTGCCATCGGCTCCGGCGGCTTCTTTGGCAAGGGTTT
>CAIXHD010000100.1 GCA_903919065.1 uncultured Bacteroidota bacterium | reverse complement strand
TTGAAGTTGGCATTCGGGGTATAAGTATAGGTGCCATCGATATTCATTGTAACGGTGCCATGTAAGGCCCCGCCATTGGTTCCGATCAAACTCCAGCTGTTTCCGCCGTCCTTACTCGGGATATCATTCAGGGAAACATTACCGTTAATCGGAGTATCTTCAGGCGTAATGTTTGAATCATCCAGTGCCTGCGGAGCATGACCAGCATTATTTACCGTCAGGGCTACCGTCGCCGTTGAGCAATCGCCGTTTGCATCGCATAACTGATAGGTAAAGGCATCCGGGCCAAAATAACTTGCAACCGGAGTATAAGTAAAGCTGCCGTTGGCACTCATGGTTACTGTGCCATGTAAAGCACCGCCATCAGTTTCAACGAGCGACCAGACATTTCCTCCGTCACCGCTCGGGGTATCATTGCCGGCTACGCTTCCACGCAGACGGGTATTCTCGGGAGTGGCAGCTGCATCATTCATTGCCAGAGGAAGATCATTCACCGGAGAAACGGTAAGGGTAACCGTTGCTACAGAACAATCTCCGCTGACATCACACAACTGGTAAAGGAAAGTATCCGAGCCGGTATAATTGGCGGCAGGAGTATACAGATAGGTTCCGTCGGCGTTCATGGTGACCGTGCCATGTACAGCACCGCCATTGATTCCGACCAGGCTCCAGGTGTTGCCACCATCGCCGCTTGGGGTATCATTCGTTGCGACCGAACCAGTGAGAGGGGTATCTTCAGGAGTGGCGTTCACATCGTTCACCGCTGCCGGAGCATCATTTACCGGATCGATAGTTACGGTTACCGTTGCCGTTGCACAATTCCCGTCGACATCGCATAACTGGTAGGTAAAGGTATCGGTACCATTGATATTGGCAGCTGGTGTGTAAATATAGGTTCCGTCGGTGCTCATGGTTACGGTTCCTTTTGTGGCACCGCCATTTGTTCCAATCAGCGACCAGACGTTACCGCCGTCGCCGCTCGGGGTATCGTTTGCCGATACGCTTCCGGTTATCGGGGTATCTTCAAGTATGGTAATCCGATCATTCACTACCACGGGAACATCATTCACCGGAGTAATGGTCATGGTTACCGTTGCAGAGGAACAATCACCGCTGATATCACATAACTGGTAAGTAAAAGTATCGGGACCATTATAGTTGGCATTCGGGGTATAGGTATAAGTGCCATCGATATTCATGATTACTGAACCATGAGTTGCACCGCCATTTATGCCGATGAGAGTCCAGGTATTGCCACCATCCAGGCTTGGAGTATCATTTGTTGCCACACTTCCGCCGCCGGGGGTATCCTCCGATATGGTTTTCACATCGCTGGCTGCCACTGGAAAATCGTTCGGGGTGGTGGTTACAGATCCGGAATTATTTCCGGGATTAGAGTCGATTTCATGGGCTGTTACGCTGGCAGAATTCAGAAAAATGCCAGTACGATTTACTCTCGCTGTGATCGTAAGAGCCGCCGAAGCGTTGACTGCCAGACTGCCGACTGTCCAAACGCCTGTGCCGGAAATATAAGCTCCGGCTCCATTATCGGATATATAGGTATAACCTGATGGCAGCAGATCGTTTACAACAATTTCAGTTGAAGGGCTCGGACCATTGTTGGTGGTGGTGAGAGTAAAGGTTACGTTGTTGCCGACAGTTGGTGTTATATTGTCCACGGTTTTTGTAAAGCCTATATCGGCTACCGGAACCGGTGTGGTATTTTTACTGGCAGACTCATCGCCATCCGTTTTTATACCTCTCATGGTGGTCACTACCGTAGCCCAGTTTTCATAAGATCCGGTAGATTTAACAGTTGCCACCATAGTAAGTGTTGTACTGGCTCCGGCGGCCAGATTTCCTATGGTCCAGACAGGAGCAGCCCAGGTTCCGGTTGCCGGTGTGGCGCTTACGAAAGTATACCCTGATGGCAGTGCATCGTTGACGCTAACGCCGGTGGCATCACCCAGACCGGTGTTAGTGGCGGTGATGGTGAAAGTGACGTTGGTTCCCACAACCGGGGCTGGATTATCCACGGTTTTTGTGACTGCAAGATTCGGCTGCGGAATTGGAACCGGGGTATTGGTTGCTGAATTATTACCCGGAGTCGGATCAGTTTCATTTCCACTGATAGTTGCCGTATTGGCATACGGACCGGTAACTTTTACTGCACACTGAAGCTTCAGGGTAACGCTGGCACCGCTGGCCAGACTGCCGATTGTCCAGTTGGGAGCAACCCAGCTGGTACCGGCCGGATGGGTGTCGCTGACAACGGAATATCCGTCCGGAATATTATCCACAACGGTTACACCAGTAGCTGCAGAGGGTCCGTTATTTTTGGCAACAATAGTGAAGGTAACGGTAGATCCTGTATTAGGTGTTGCATTGTTAACTGTTTTTGTGACAGACAGGTCGGGACCCAGAGTTGGAACCGGCACCGGAGTATTCGTTGCAGAGTTATTTCCGGGTGTCGGATCGGTCTGGCCGCCTGTAATCGTGGCAGTGTTGGCATAGGAACCGGTAGCCAGGACAGTTGCAACAACGGTTAAGGTGGCGCTGGTCCCATTATCAAGTGTTCCTACCGACCAGGTGGGTGCACTCCAGGTTCCTGCTGAAGGAGTTGCGCTGACCAGTGTATAACCCGATGGCAGTGATTCATTTACGCTAACACCACTGGCATTGCATGGGCCAGCATTGGAAGCTGTTATAGTGAATGTTACGTTGCTGCCAACGTTTGGAGTACTATTGCTCACTGCTTTGCTGACGCCAAGGTTGGTATTGGCACCAGCCGGTACATCTATCACAACGTTACTTGTGGGTAATGATGGACATACCGTATTATCTATTGTAACAGTGAAATTATAGGTCCCCGGAGCCAGGCCGGTAACCGTTTTTGTGGTAGTGTTTCCGGCGATGCTACCCGGATTGATGGTATAGGCGTCTGAGGGCAGACCGCTCAAAACTACTGTTCCGGTTGCAATATTACAATCAGGCTGTGTGATAGTTCCGACTGTTGGTGTGGTTGGTACGGCCACAACCGTGACTGTGGCATCAGCAGATGATGAAGGATTTGGATCATTGCTTATTGTCCAGCGCACGGTATAGTTTCCAGCTCCGGCTGCCGGTGTAAAGATGGCCGCTGGATTCGTAATACTGCTGAATTGACTGGATGCGGTGCTTGGACCGCTGATTACAGACCATGCTCCTGTTCCGGAGGTAGGAGTATTTCCTGATAGAGTTGCTGTTGAAGGAATGCAGATTGCCTGATTTGAATTATTCGTTGCCGGGGTGGGCAATGGAGTCACATTAATCGTTACGGCAATCGGACCGGCAGATAAACCGGTTGGATTGGAGACCCGATAGTTAACAGAAAATGATCCTGAATAACCCGGTGCGGGGGTAAAGGTAAAAGTGCCGTTATTGCTGGGATCCCATGCTATTGTGCCTTGTGATGGAGTTGGAGTTGACAGGAGGGTAAAATTCAATACAGTAAATCCGGGGTCTGAGTCATTGGGGGCTACCGAACCATTTGCAATTTTAGTATTGTATGGTGTAGTGAAATTGTCGGGATTACCTGTTGGAGTGGAGCAACTGGGGCTGCTGACGATCCCGCTGTCAGTGGCGGTACAGCCACTTATATCGGTAACGATTACAGTATAGGTGGCCGCATCGAGACCGGAGATGCTTCCGGTTACGCCAATGACTGTTGGATCTGATCCTTTTTTCCAGGAGTAAGAATACGGTGCAGTTCCACCAGAGACCGTAGCCAGGGCAGATCCGTTCGCACTCAGACAGGTCCGGTCGGAGGTCTCAACACTGACACCTAATGCAGAGGCGGTGCCCACTGTTATCGTTGAAGTTTTTGTGCAACCGTTATGATCAGTGACAGTCACGGTATAAGAACCGGCTGCCAGTCCGGAAACATCCGGCAATGTACCGACGGTATGGTCACCCGAATCTTTCCAAAGGTAAGAATCATAGGGTAAAGTTCCACCGGATACAGTTATGCTGATGGCTCCGTTTGATCCGCCATAGCAAGTGACATTGGTAATAGTAGAGCTAATTGACATAGCTGTCGGCTGACCTACGGTAGCGCTTGCTGTTGCGGTACAACCCTTACTGTCAGTAATGGTTACGTTATAGGTGCCGGCAGGTAAAAGAGTGGGGTCTTCGGAAGTGGATCCGTTTGACCATAGATAATTATTTGTGCCGTTACCTCCGCTTGGGGTTAAATTGATGGACCCTGTGGCTGCGGAATAACATGTGGCATCAGTAGCGGTTGCTGAACCGCTCAATAGTCCGGGCTGGGTAATGGCCTGTGCGATAGTTGTGGTACAATGGTTGGCATCCTCAATTGAAACGGTATAGGTGCCGGCCGATAATCCTGAAATATCCTGGTTGGTTGACGTTCCGACAGGTATGGTACCGCCCAGGCTGGGTGTCCATGCATAGGTATACGGTGTTGCTCCCCCGCTGACTGTCAGATTTATACTCCCATCGTTGTTGCCGTTGCAGCTGATATCAGTATAGGCTATGGAGCGTGATAGAGCCGTGGGCTGGGTGATGGTGAAGCTTGCAGTGGTAGTGCAGAGATTGGTATCTATCACGGTAATGGTATAATCGTCAGCAGTCAGGCTGGAAAATACGTTTGACGAACCATAGGAGCCGCTGCCAATCTTATATTGTAATGTACCTGTTCCCCCGCTTGCGGTGATCGTGATTGAGCCGGTGCCGCCGTTGCATAGAGGGTTGGTAACGCTTCCCGCAACAGAGATCACTGATGGATTTGCAATGGTTTTATCGGCAAGTGTTACCGAACAGGTGGGATGAGCTTTGTCCCGAACCTGAGGGCTGTAAGTTCCTGCAGATAAGCCAGTAAAGATCAAGCCATCCTGCCAGGTACCGGTATTCAGCCGGTATTCATAGGTGCCGTATCCGCCGGCAGGTGAACTGAACGTAATTTTTCCGTCAGTAAGGTTATTGCAGGTGATATCTGTTTTTGCTACAGATGCGCTCACGGCTGCGGGCTGAGTAATAGTCTGGTTGCCCAGAGTGACTGCACAGGCAGTATTTGCTGCATCACGGATCTGAACGCTGTAGGTTGCCGGTGAGAGACCGGTGAAGCTGGTGCCAGTTTGCCAAATACCTGTATCGAGACGGTACTCATAGGTGAGGTATCCACCCAGAGGCGTTGTTAATGTTATGGTTCCATCATTTGCGCCATTGCAGCCTACATCGGTTTTTCCGACTGTCGCACTCAAAACGGCAGGTTGGGTGATGGCTATATCTGCAGGAGTAAGGGTGCAGCTTTTTGCATCAGTAATGGTTACCCGGTAGGTCCCGACCGGAAGTCCCGTTAAATTCTGATAATGTACCTGTGCTGCCGGGACTGGTCCACCTGAGATTGCTGACCAGGAGTAGGAATATGGGGCAGTGCCACCTGTTACAGAAATTACAATCTGACCGTTAGAACTGCCATTGCAGCTGATAGCGGTAACCGCTGGAGAACCCACCAGGGCGAGAGCAGCGGCAGGCTGGGTAATAGTAAATTCTTTAACGAGTGTACACGGGGGAGTTGCTCCATCTGAAATCGTTACTGAATAAGTTCCTGCTACCAGGGTAGTTAAATTCTGGCTGGTCACCTGAGCCCCAGGTACACTTCCGCCATTACTGGCTGTCCAGGCATAGGTATATCCGCCGGTTCCTCCGGAAACCGATAGGGTTATGGTACCCAATGCATTGCCAAAGCAGCTATTATTTGTTACTATTCCGTCGGCCTGAATGGCAAGCGGCTGGGTAAGGGTTACCGAAGCATAGGCGTGGCAGGAACCGTTGGTAACATCAACACTATAGGTTCCGGCAACCAAGCCGGTGGGATCCTGAACCGTCGATTGTCCGGCGGGTAAAACCCCTCCATTACTGACTGTCCAGGTATATCCTGTTACCCCAACTCCAACAGAAAGGTCAATGGATCCATTGTTTCCCCCTGAACACCTGATATTGGTTGATGAGGAAATTGATGCGGTCGGACCGTCGGAATTTTGAACGGCATAAGTGCCTTGAGTTGAACAGCCGTCCTTGTAAACATTTACAGTATAATTGCCGGCTGGAACTAAAGAAATATCTTCTGTTGTTGCTCCGTTACTCCATGAGAAAGAGGTTCCATCAGAGGTCAGGTTAATTGATCCTGTTGATGCACCACAGGCTGCGTTGGCCGGCACACCTGAAGTGATAATTGGTTTTGCCTTGACACTAGCGACTACGGACCCTGTAGCTGAGCATCCATTTGCATCAGTAACGGTAACATTAAAGGTTTGTCCATTGTAAGTGGCTACGGATGCATTGTATATGACCGGATTTGCTTCAGCGCTGGTAAATCCACCGGGACCGGTCCAGGAATAAGTGGTTCCGCCACTTGCGTGAAGATTCAGGCTACCGCCTTCGCAGGCCAGGTCGGCACTGACAGTAGCGGTGGGTGCTGTAATAAAAACGGTCATAGTAGATTCACCGCTGTTGCCGCAACTGGCGTTGCTACCAACTACTTTCACTGTGTAGGTGCCCACAGGCACAGTGGTCCAGTTTACAGTGATTGAAGGAGTTCCTGCTCCGGCAGTTATTTTGGATGTATAGGTATTAGCTGGTGTTGCGGTTTCGAAAATGGTCCATGTATACAGCGTATTCACCGGATTTGGATCAACTGATAAAACAGATGACGCATCCGACTGGCAAATAGTCAACCCGGTGCAGCCTGATGCTGCTGTGAGTGTGTTTGGACCGGACGATGCGGAGCATCCATTGGCATCGGTGACAGTAACCGTGTAACTTCCTGCAGCTAATCCGGATCGATCTCTGGCATTGCTGGTTCCGGAAACATCAACCCAGTCATAAGTATAAGGTGCAGTCCCGCCACTCACAGCAAGGGTGATACTTCCTGCACTGGAGCAAGTTGGCTGAGTTAACGTTGGGGTTACAGAGACCCTACTCACAGTGACAGTAAAAGCAGTGGAGCTGCTCACACATCCAGTCGAACTTTTCCGAACGGTGAGAGTTCCATTGTATATGGCAGCAGAAGCCCCAGCTGGCACTGTGATTACAATCGGGGAGGAGGATAATGTTGCGTTGGTTACGTTGCTGAATGTTGCTGTCAGGGCAGTTGCGTCCCATACGATGCTGAATTGATCGGGACTGCCTGTCGTTGCTAAAAAGGGCAAGTTAGCAGAGGTGGTGCCACCACAAACCAATGGAAATGCACCAAGGGTGATGGTTGGAAGGGTATTGACAGTAATTGCAGAGGTAGTATTGCTGCAACCGCCTGATGTTGCCGTAAAAGTAAATGTTGGTGATCCTGCTGAAATACCTGTCACCAAGCCACCATTTGTTACTGTAGCAATGGCATCGCTACTGCTGGCCCAGGTTCCGCCAGAGGTTGGCGATAGTGTTGTGGTTCCGTTGATACAAATGGAGGTTGAACCTGTTATGCTGACAGTTGGAATAACATTAACTGAAGTAGCGGTGGATGATGTGGCAGTACCTGCAGCACACCCACCACTGGTATAGTTGATAGTAACGGTTTTACTTCCCGTAGTGAGCCACTTCAGGGTGACTGTATTGCTGGTGGTACCGATTCCACCTGAAGTTATTGAATAATCTGTACCTAAGGCGCCAGGAACACCCCAGACATAATTCGTTTTTGACCCCTCAGTTGTGTACGTAACATCGACACCGATGCATGCATTGGCTCCGGGTTGAGCTGTAAAGGTAGGAGTAGGTGAGGCGGCTACGGTGGTTGTTGTACTTGAGGTTGCTGTTGCAGCGGTACATCCGCCAGCATTGGTGTAATTGACTGTGACGGTTTTGCCTCCGGCAGTCACATATTTTAATGTCACGGTATTGCTTCCGGATGTTCCACCCGAAGTAATTGTATAATCCGTAGTTACGGTGCCCGGGAATACCCAGGCGTAGTTGGTCATTCCGGATTCAGTGGTGTAAGTTACGTCATTACCTATACAGGCTGTTGCACCAGGCTGGGCTGTAAAAGTCGGGGTAGGTCTGGCAGTAACGGATGTGGCTGTACTTGATGTGGCTGTGGCCGCTGTACAGCTGCCGCTTGTGTAATTTACGGTAACGGTTTTGCTACCGGTTGTTACATATTTAAGAGTTACCGTGTTGTCGGTGCCAGTTCCACCCGAAGTGATGGTGTAATCTGTGGTTACGGCCCCTGGAAATACCCAGGCATAGCTGGTCTTGCCCGATTCAGTTGTATAAGTGACATCAACACCAACGCACGCATTTGCACCCGGCTGTGCGGTAAATGTTGGGGTCGGAGTTAAACTAACGTTAGTGGCAGTTGATGTTGTAGCGGATGCCGCTGAGCAACCACCCGCATTGGTATAATTGACCGAAACTGTTTTGTTCCCGGCCGTGAGCCATTTCACAACCACTGAATTGTCAGAACCGGTTCCCCCTGAAGTGATGGTATAGTCAGTATTTAATGCTCCTGTATAAGTCCAGACATAGCTGGTTTGTCCTGATTGTGTGGTATAGGTTTGATTTGTTCCTGAACAGCTGGTAGCTGCTGCCTCTGCTGTAAATGTCGGAGTTGGGGGTGAACAGGAATAGGTGATCCAAACTTCACCGCGACCACCTGCTGCACCAGTACTGACATCATCGCTGCCAGCTCCGCCTCCGCCACCTGGAATAGAACCCGCAATAGGAAGTGGAGCAACTAAATTTGCAGATCCGCCGGCGCCGCCATTTCCACCTCCAGAAGGGGCGGTAGCACCAGCTCCTCCTAAAGTTGCAGTTCCTGCTCCTCCGGCAACACCAACCAAAGTTGTACCAGCACTACTTCCTCCACCTCCTCCACCTGAACCGTTTGCATCATAGAATCCCACTCCGCCGGCACCACCGGCTAAACCGGTTGTTCCGGTCCCACCAGTTCCTCCTGAGCCAGCAGTTCCAGCTACGTTACTGGTAACCAAACCACCTCCACCACCACCAAATGCCTTCACTGTGGTGGTAGCAAAAGAAGAAAATCCTCCTGCAGTGCTGGAAGTGGCAGTAGAGCCAACAGCAGCGCTACCTCCGGTACCAACAACAATATCAATGAAATTACCTGCGGTTACACCGATCCCCGTACTTTTTCTGTACTCACCGCCACCGCCGCCGCCGCCACTGTATTTATTGGTATTTGAAGCACCACCACCGCCACCGCCTCCCCAGCATTCAACAGTTACAGTGGTAACCCCGGCTGGAACTTGCCATGATTGAGAAGAAGTTAATTTAACTGTTGTGCTCTGAGCATATAAATTCACTCCAAATCCAATTTGCAGCAGGGCAAGGCTGATCAAGAGAAAAAGGATTCTAAATGGCAAAATCAAGGTTTTGCGTTTTGAATCGGGGCCTTTTTGGCGGTATGGTGTCATATCAATAGATATTTCGAAGCGTCAATATTTTTATTTCCTGATCGTTCCCGGAGTTGCCGGGCTGGCATTAATGTTTGTCAATGTCACGGAGGTAATGGACGTACAGTGGTTGGCATCCGTTACAGTCACAGAATAGCTTCCGGCGGGTCGCACAGAAAGATCTTCAGTGGTAGATGTATATGAACTGGGTCCGGTCCATGCAAAGGTATATCCGCTTCCGATGGTGCCTCCGGATGCAGTGAGGTTTATGGCTCCGTCACTCACTCCGGGACAGCTGGCATTGGTTACAACGGTACTCAGAGCTAATACTGACGGTTGCGTAATCGTCACGGTAGTGGTTGATGTACAGTTGTTTGCATCTTTAACGGTGATGCTGTATGGGGTTGCCGAAGCAAGTTGTCCGGCAAAGGTATTGGCCAACTGATAGCTCCCACCGTTCAGGCTGTAGGTAAGCGTGCCGGTGCCGCCGCTTGCAGTTACTGTTATGGTAGAGGTGCCACCGTTACAGCTGATCGCTGAGAAACCCGCCGATACAGAAATGGCCGGGGCCTGACTTACTGTATTTCCTGATGAAGTTGCTGTGCATCTGTTCGCATCGGTTACCGTGACAGAATAGGTGCCGGCAGGCAAAAGCGTGCGGTTCTGGGCAGAGGATCCGTCGTTCCACAAAAATGTTTTCGTTCCTGTACCCCCAGTAACACCTATGGCGATCTCACCGGTAAGGCTTCCGTTGCAGGCGGCGTTGGTAATTGATAGAGTGAGGACCATAGCCGTGGGCTGAGCAACTGTCGCTGAGGTAGTTGCTGTACAATGAAGAGCGTGGCTATCAGTCACGGTAAGATTGTATGTTTTTGCGGCCAGGGCACTGAGATTCTGGGTGGATGCAGTGAAACCTCCTGTTGCCGTCCATGCGTAGGTATACGAGGGTGTGCCGCCGGAAACTGTCAGATTGATACTTCCTGTGGATCCTCCATTGCAGTTGGCATCCACCCCTGAAGCTGATAAGGAAATATTTCCGTTTACGCTGACAGTTACAGTGAATGTTGCACCTGTGCAGCTTCCTTTAACCGGTGTAACCGTATAGGTAGCCGTTTGTGTTGTTGCAGTCGGGTTGATCAAGGTACCAGTAATACTCGCTGCTCCGCTGCCGGTGGCTCCGCCGGTCATGCTTCCGGTAACTACCGGTGCACTCCAGCTATAGGTGGTGCCTGATGGTACTATTCCGTTTGTGACGTTTACCGGGGTAACTGTAAATGCTCCTCCGCTACAGGAGGTTCCAGTCATGTTGTTTATGAAAGGGGCAGGATTGACGGTGATTGCCAATGTTGCCGCAGCTCCACTGCCGCATGAATTATTTCCGGTAACCGATAATGTTCCTGATGTGGCATTTGATGCAAAACTCAGTGTCACAGATTCGGTAGATCCATTGATTGTGACATTCGTTCCGGTGTAGCTCCAGGAATAGGAGGTAGCAGTCGACAGAGCACTGATACTGTATGGCACCAGCGATTGTCCGGCACAAACCGAAGAGCTGCCGGAAATTGCCCCCGCAGTCGGGGTGGCCGTGACAAACACTGAAACCGCATCACTGGTAGTGCTTCCGCTGGCATTGGATACCACGCATCGGTAATAAGTTTTGGATGATAAGGCCGGTGTCGTATAGCTGGAAGAAGTTGCTAAGGAAATATTGGAAAAGGGTCCGTTATAAGCAGCAGTAGCTGATTGCCACTGATATCCGGTTGCGTTTACTCCTGTCACGCTTAACGTGGTTGTATTTCCTGAGCAGATGGATGCATTGGCCGGTTGTACACTGATCACCGGAGGCGAACTGGCGCTGTAAACAGTAACAGTGAAGCCGTAATAACTGGAACAGGCCCCTGCCCCTGAGGCAATTGCAATGGTTCCGGTATAGTTTCCGGTTGCTGCTGCAGCGGGTACAATAAGAGCGATATTTCCGGGTGCGGAGGGAATGGTAGTTGGTGTTGTTACATCAAGAAATCCCTGGTTCTTTGCACCAATGGTATAGGCAATCGTATAAGTATCGGCTGAAACCGTACCCGGTGATCCGGCTGCTGTTACCGATTTTGCCGAGTATGGTAGGTTAACTGAGGTAGTTCCTCTTAATACTGAAACGGCTGTGCTGGTGAAAGTTACCGTCGGTGCCGGACTCGGTGTATCGAAAAAGATAGCGGTAGCTGATGTAACTGCACATGACGGGCTCGCAAGTTTAAATGCTTTCACATAAACCGGTCCAAGGTTTGCGTTTAATGCATTGGTATATAGAGTTATGGCCGATCCTGTGCCCACATATGCCGGCCCAGCTGCAGTCCCAGATCCATCAACCAGCTGATAGATAACCAATGACTCTGAGGTGGTTAGTGATATACTTCCTGCTCCTCCAACGCAATAGCCGAAACTGCCACCCGTGTATGCAGGGGCGGCTGGCTGAAGACATTGAACAGTTGCAGATGCTGTACTCAGTGCGCTTTCGCAGCTGCTGGCAGCTGTCAGGGTTATATTTACCGTTCCACCAATGTATAGATCGGTGGAAAGCAGGCTGCCAACACTCCATGCTCCGGCACTGCTCACCGTAATACCGGCAGGAGCGCCAATCTGAGATTGGTCGATATATAATTTCAATGTAACCGGATAAGCCCCGCCGGAAATTGTACCGCTCATGGAACTCTGACCCTCAGTGGGTGCAGTTATTCCGATGACATAGGATGCCAGACTGGTTTGGGTTGATATGGTCAGTGCATCTGAGTCGGGACCGGTTGTAACACAGCTGCCAGCTGTGATTGCAGCAACTACCACATTGCCGGAGACCAGGTTTAATCCGGTTACCGTCCATGCTCCGCTGGTAACCGTTGCTGTACCTAACGCGGTCCGGGGGAGCGGACTAGTTCTGTATAAAGTGATCGTGCTTCCGTCGGCGTCGTTTGAATAGCCACTGATAGACGTAACAGGACTGGTGGGCGAACAACCGATGGTGCTGAAAGTCGGCTTTGTTCCGGCATGAGAAACTGAAACACCTGTTGCTGTTGGGGTCGGACATTTTCCGGGATCGGTTTCAGTTGCCGTGATAGAAGCACAGCTATTTGTGGTCAGGTTTAACCCGGTGATAGTCCAGGTGGTAGAGCTTGCGACAGAGGTGTTTTTCAGGAATACCCCATCGGCATACAGGTTTATCAGTGTTCCTGTTGTAGAGGCGCAGGTTCCTGAAACCGATGTCGTGCTGGTTGTAATAGTGGAAGTGGTGATGGTGGGTGCTGTGGAGGATCCTGCTGTGCTGTATTGACAATCAGTATGATAAGATGATACGCATTTCCCGGGTTCCTGGAAAGTGAAATAATACACTCCTGCAGGAAAAGTCTGGCCGGTCTGCGTTGAAAAGGTCATGGTTTGGGAAGCCAGCGTGCTGGTCTGTGGATTCACGATATTGACCAGTGAACCGTTTTTATCCGGATAGGTGGCAATGGTGTAATCCGCATTATACCAGGTAAATATTGTTCCGGCAGCGAAGGTATTGGTGATGGTATAACCTTTTCCGCCGCTAATTTTTGTCAATGTGACTCCACTTGTTGAGGTTGCTCCTGCGCAACTGGTAACTGTTACCGGATTGCAGTCGCTGGCGGATGCACCTTTAGTAACAGCGGTTGCTGTTGCCTTTACAATTTGGCCGTTAGCA
Source organism: uncultured Bacteroidota bacterium (assembly GCA_903919065.1). Classification (GTDB taxonomy): domain Bacteria; phylum Bacteroidota; class Bacteroidia; order Bacteroidales; family UBA12481; genus UBA12481. The sequence goes on along the minus strand of CAIXHD010000100.1, from coordinate 8,772 downwards.
AGAGTTACAGATGGACTTAAGGAGGAAACATTTATTGTCCAGGAAGTTCCTGATGTTGTGGTGGTTCCGCTTCCGATGAGCGTAATTCCATCGCTCTGATATACATATACAGTGATACTTGTGCCTGAGGCTTCAGTTGATGTTCCGCTGATGGCTGTACTGCTGGTGCCAACGGCGTTTATCGACGGGCAGGCACTGCGCGGTAGGACGGAATTCCCCGGCAATGTTGGGGTTTCGCCCAAAATATGAGCCAGAAAAATGGCATCCAGACTACCTGTATCCCCGGTTCCTCCCACATCCGACTGGGCATTGTTTCCCATGGCAGGATGTGGATTCATGCTGGTCAGTGTTATGCTTCGTAAGGCGGTTGAAGGCGTGAAAAGTGATGAAATGGATGAATATGGAAGATAGAAATCATAAAAATAATCCTGATCGCCGGTAGTGTAAGTTACTGCAATTGATTTCTGTGCATTAGTTTCGTAAACATAACTAGCTACCAGGGTACCGGAAGTGGTTCCGTCAATGTTGTATGCCTGCACGTTAAAGTTGGTTTCGAGAACAATCTCTGCTTCAAAACCCGGGTTACCGGTCATTGCATTTGGATCGGCACCAGGACCGGTAAAACCAAATTTACCGTCAGTATCTAACAGAACTGAATAAGATTTTGAGTTTGGTGCAAAGTAATCTATGCGGAAACGATATATAAGATTTGTACCGTCAGAGTACCACATAATGGCGTTATTTCCGGCGGCATCGATTCCGATGATCTCGGAGAATGCACCTATCGGACCTCTCAACAGGTCTGCTATAGGGTCAGCCTTATCCAAATCCAAAAATGGAATCTCGCTCTGAAGTACATCATTATTCGGCGGGATAGTAAACCCAAGCTGTACGCCATTTGTTTTAAGGGAAACATAACCGTCGCCATCCGGGTCCAGCACAGCTTTGCCGGGAGGAATCGCGGGTTTGGTAATCATACCAGGTGTTTGTGCCCAAATGGAAAAAACCGGAGCCAAAACAAGCCCGGCAACCAGTATGAGTTGTGTAATCCGTTTTATCATAATCTTACAATTGCATGCATAAATAACATCAAAATGTTCATCCGAACATCCCTGAAAATCTTTGTATTTCCTTCCCAACAACGGTGCGTAATCCGATGCTTGATACCTAATCGAGTAAAAGTCTTATTAATATAGGTATATTCCGGGAAAATGACTCTGAAACTACTCCGGGAATTTAAAAATCGGGAGTAACTTTTTTAGGATAAAGGATCCACATTTTTACTCACATCTCGCAAATATTCAAGTGGTGACATTCCGGTTTCCAGCTTAAAGGCAGAGAAAAAATTTGATTTTGATGAGAATCCTGCCATATGACCAAGCCCTTCAACACTGTGTTTTTCGTTTTCTCCATACTGGATCAGCTTCTTGACATATTCAACCCGAAGCCGGTTTTTGTAAACTGTGAATGACATATCAAGATATTGTCCGAAATAATAGCGAAGGTGGTGGATGGGTATCCGTAGCTCAGCTGATAATGTGTGTATAGAGAAATCCGGGTCGAGATAAAGCTTTTTCTGATCCATAAGTAACCCTAACCGGGTCTGTAAATCAGGAAGCCGGGTAATCAAATCCTTCAGTCCCTCTTTTTCAGGTTTGATTTCTTTTATCGTTTGTGCAGTAGCCGGATTCCTAGGTATATCAATTTTGCCAGAGTCAGAAACCTGACTGATCCGAGGTAGTCCATACAAAATCTGAGGAAACAAAAGCAGCCCTGCAATCAGGAAAATCAGGATAAATCCGGCCAGAATGAGGCTTCCCTGAGTATGCGCCAAAAACGTGGAACGGGTGTGGTATTGCAGGTGGTGCAGAACAAGTAAAACTGTATTGACAAACCATAATGCGTTAACCCCCATGAATACAATCAACCAGCGTCCGGCTGTTTTAAGTTGGTCCTTCGGAATGTTGGGATGATCGGTTAATCTGTACTTCCAGATCAGGTGCCACTGTAGTGACAGGTATATTATCATCTGTAATGGTCTGATAACAAAATTGATCTGGGCAGGGATTAAATTCATTTGCAGGAAAGGCATGGACCAGTTATCGGATTGAATGATAGTTGCAATCGACAGCTTGTGCTCCCATGAGCTAACGTACCATGGTATCATCCCGATAACCTCAATCACAAACAAGGCAAAATGCAGATAATCAACCCTGGAAAGTTTGGGATTATCTCTCACAACGCTTCTGACATACAAGTAAGAAAGCGGTCCTATGAGGTAATAAAAAGGTAGTGTGTTGGGACCCAGCACGGCTGTTAACAGAAGGGAATTCCCATACATGCCGACGCACAACCCTAAAGTATAAAGGGAAGCGAAAAAAAAGTAGGCACCCAAAAAACGGTTGGACCTGTTGTAGCCGCGGTTGTAGAAAATAACCACCAGCGACAGGAGCAGACCCGTTAGGGAAATATACCCTAAAAGATTATTCATCTATTTTACCAATGCTAACAGATAATTGATCAATAAATAAAAGGAATAATGCTTGTTTTCGCACAAATCTAGGAAAATAATTCCATAAGGAATACAAAGATGTCAAAGAACCAAATGATAATAATCAGAAAATCAGAATATTATAAATATTGGTTTTAATCTTAGGTCAAAAACCATTTTAACGCTCAATAGCCATGCCAAGAAAAATTCTGGTCAGCAGGAAGTAAGGGCTCAAGGCACAAGGCTCAAATGAGGGCACAAGGCTCAAGGCTCAAGGCTCAAATGAGGGCACAAGGCTCAAATGAAGGCACAAGGCTCAAGTATAGGGATAAAGAAATAAGGAAATAGGGGCAAAGGCCACTTCGGTGTAGACTTGAATCTCCCACTTCGGAATTCAGAATTGGTCTTCGAATCTCAACCTTCCACCTTTATTCAACCCTAGCCTATTGGGCTTGCACCCAAACCAGCTTCCACTCGGTCCCGTAGAGGGTGAAGGTGGTCCACCAGGTAAGTTTCCTGACCGTTTGCATGGTTCCGGCCTTATAAAATGAGTAAGTGGTGGTTCCACTTTCTTCGGTATCAATCTTTCTGGCGGCAACAATCAATTCAGGAAAACCAGCGTACAGAGGATCGGTAAACAGGTTGCGACCGATCTCTCCGGCATCCTGATCATATAGGGTTTTTCCCCCTTTTTCCATCACCCACATCTCAAAGTCTTTCCCCTCAAAAATCGGCTTCAGAACGTTTTCCAATAGTTGCTCCGGGTAAAAAAGTCCGTCGATTGCCCCAAGAATGGCATTGTTCTTCACCACCGGATGAATAACAACCGAGGCGTAGAAACCCTCAATCGCAAAAAATTGGTTGCTTAGAACAGGCTCTTTTAACGAAAATGTTCTGATGATATGTTCCTGCCCGCTGATGTCGATTCCCTGCGCTCCATAATAAAGCGGAGGCTCAACGATCTGCATGATGCCCGCAGGGGTGATCCACGAAAACTCAATAACAAAATCGGAAGACTTCACCAGATCTTTCAATTCCGACCTCATCTGTGCCGTATCAGGATAAATGGCCATGGTGTTCACAACAGAAGAAGCAATATGCTGATTCAAGGCAGCGAATTCAGCCGTCAGATTTGTCTTTGCCGTAACCAGTGTATCTGGCATTTCGTCGGCATCTTTTTTGCAGCTGCCAACAATTACTGTCAGGCTGATCATCAGGTAAAACATTCTCGTTTTCATGGTTTGGCTGTAATTTCTCTTCTAAAGATAATAAACTCTGTAAGGTTTGATCCCATGTTTAGTATATTGGCACCATAAGCCTATCCTATGAAAAAGCCGGTTATACTGTTGATTTTCTTCCTTAATTTACTGACATACACGACTAATGCCCAGGAATCGAAGCAGAAGTTGTACCGGATTTTTATTAAGGATTTTAGCCTGATCAGGGACATTGAAAAGGATGGAATAACCGTTTACAACCGCAAACCGGACTCTTTTATCGAGGTACTGGCACTTCCTGAACAAGTAAAGAATCTCAATATCGATGGAACAACGGTTGAATTTATCGCTAATAGTTTCCGGGAACTTTATCCCGATCAAACCAATCTGAAAACAATTCCGCCATTCCACGGATATCAGAATACTATTGATGAACTCACCGCCATTGTCCACAATCACCCCGATATCTGTCGTCTCGATACGATTGGTTTTTCAGTTAAGGGCAGGGTAATATTATGTCTGAAAATATCGGATAATCCCGGTGTGGATGAGGATGAGGCCCCCGTGTTGTTTCTCGGTAACCACCATGGTAATGAGGTACACAGTGTGGAGATCCCTTTCTATCAGATCAATTATCTGGTGAATAATTACGGGATCGATACGGAGGTTACCAACTGGATCAACAATATGGAAATCTGGTATGTTCCGATGGTGAACCCCGACGGCCGCGAGGCGATGCAGCGGGGCAACGATCATGGGGTCGACCTGAACCGTAATTATTCCTTTGCTTTCACCCCCGGTGGCGGTCATGGCCAACAAGCATTTTCAGAACCTGAAACCCGCGCGATCCGTGACTTCACCGCCGAATTTCCTCCGATAATGAGCTTCTCTTATCATACTTCTGCCCAGTATGTTCTTCATTCATGGACCCATTCCGATGCGGGTGCACCTGATTCAGCTGCAATGGTTTACCTGGGTAATCTGGTCAGTGAATCCATCACGGTACCGGGTGGCCATTATCAGCTGGTCCAGGGCGGACGGTGGTATTTTACCGCCGGCGAATACTGCGACTATATGTACGTTACGCATAATACCCTGGCTTTCACGATCGAGCTGGGAACCAGTCAGGCCCCCGATTACAGCGTGATTCCTGAGATGAATGAGGCCAATCTGAAGGGTTGGAAAACATTGATGCGCCAGGCAGGGAAAGCTGGGGTAACCGGACTGATTACGGATGCCGGATCAGGAATGCCGGTTCCTGCCATAGTGGAAATACCATCGATCAATAATCAGGGATTCGATCTTACCCGGCGCGCCGACAGTAAGTTTGGACGCTATTACCGATTTTTGCAACCAGGGATTTATACCTTCCAGATATCCGCCCCCGGCTACCGAACCATCATACGCGAGGTGACCATCTCGCCCGACAGCCTCACAAACTGGAACGTCAGACTGGAACGTTCGGCATTTCTGGAGGTGGGAAAAGTAAATATTACAGACAGTAAAACAGGTTCCACCTCCGGCAATGGCGATGGCAAAATCAATGTTGGCGAAATGATCGGACTAACGCTTTCGCTCGATAACGTGCAGACAATCACGGCATCGAAAGTCTATGCCAGAATAAGTTCGCCAAATCCAAGAATCCAGTTTATCACGGACAGCCTTTTTTTCGGAACCATAGACGCGCATAAAAGCAAAACCTCGGGCGATACTGTGCTTTTTCGGATAGATCCCGGCACTCCCGACGGAGATTCTCTTGATATCAGGATAGTAGTCTCGGATTCAGCTGGTTTTGGTTGGATCGATCATACCGTTCTCGAAGCATTCACGCCCAAACTGGAGATTACCGGAGTTGGAATAAATGATACCAACGGCAACAGGAACGGGGCTTTCGACAATGGTGAAACGGTATTCGCCGAAATCAGAATTGCCAACGCCGGGCGTCAGGATATTCATGGCATGTCAGTTCTAATCGCGGCAAAGGATCCCTATTTTAAAATTGATACCGATCAGGACGAAGCAGAAATGCTCCCCAATGGTCATGAATCCACCTTCCGTTTTCAGGTATCGTTGCCTGCAGATGCACCGAAAGGCCACTTTGCCGATTTTACTGCCGAAATCACTTCGGTTGAGGGTTTTTCCGACACCCTCGGATTTCAATTAAATAATATCAATGGATTTTATGACGATTTTGAGAAGGGCGTTAATGGCTGGGTGCATGCTTCGTATGGGACTACCTCCAATAGTCATGATGATTGGCAGCTGGGGACACCGGCCGGAAAAGCCTCGGATCCTGCAAAAGCCTGGTCAGGAGCTAATTGCTGGGGAAATGATATGGGCTGGGATTCATACGCAGGCACCAGTTGGGATGGATTCTATCAGGCTAATGTTTACAATTATTTGAAAAGTCCGAAGATCGATTGCTCTGATCTGGAAAATGTAGGATTGAAATTTATGCGCTGGCTGAATGTCAGAATCAGCGATTTTGCGCGAATCAGGGTGAATGATCAGGTGGTTTGGGAAAACGGGCAGTCGGGCATCATTGATAATTCCTGGAAAAATCAGGTCATTGATATTTCTGCTGTTGCCGATCATAATCCTTCGGTGGTAATATTGTTCGAGCTCGAGAGCAACAGCAGCGGAACCGCAGGAGGCTGGAATATCGATGATGTGATTGTTGGCAATGACCTCGCTCCCGGATCAACGGCCAGCGAATCCGTACCGTTGGCAGGTGAGGCAGTTTTGTACGATTCGTGGCCAAATCCATTCGCGGGGCTTGCGACCATCCCCTATTATACCTCGGATAATGGCACCGCGGAGCTGGCGATCTATGACCAGACCGGGAACAGGATCAGGGTATTGGTTTCGGGTTATCAGGTATCGGGAATGCATCAGGCTGTTTGGGACGGGAAAAACGAAAATGGTCAGTTGGTGCCTTCGGGGATTTATTTCTACCGGTTGCAGACTGAAAAGTCTATAATAACCAAACGATTAATAACTATCCACAGATAACACAGATTTCACAGATAGCTCTGTACTAAGGGCGAACGTTTTACTGGTGAATTTCGCGGTAAGGGACGGGGTCCCCTGCGTAGTTTCGCGGTAAGGGACGGGGTCCCCGACTCAGGCTGCGCCTGCTCGGGGATGACAACGCTGTCGAGGGTGCCTTTTTCCGTCTTCATGTTCCTGAATTTTAGGAAGAAGAGCAAACTTCCGTTTTTTAAGCCTACCTTGTGCCCCGATTCAATATGTAATAAATAAGCAATTTATGGGTAGGTCGCAGGAAACAAGCAACAAAAAAGAAGTACGAAGCAAACAGGACAAGAAGCGCAAGGACAAAGAAAAAAAGCGGATTCTCAGAAAAGAAGATGGTGGCGGCACAAACAACATGATTGCCTATGTTGATGAATTCGGCATGTTATCATCGACCCCTCCCGAATTTGACAGAAGAAAGCAGACCAAACTCGAAGATATTGAAATCAGCATCCCGAAACGTGATGCATCCCAAATGACTAACCCGATCAGAAAGGGTATTCTCACATTTTTCAATGATTCAAAAGGATTCGGATTCATCCGTGACCTGGAATCGCAGCAGAGCGTGTTCGTTCACGTGAATAATTTCATGGAAGATATTCAGCAGGACAACATCGTGAATTTTGAAATTGAGAATGGTCAGCGCGGACCGGCAGCGGTCAACGTGAAACTTTGGAAAGCCGACCCGGTTGCTCCGGCGGCGACACCTCCAGCGCCTCCGGCTACCGCCGAGTAAAGGCACAAGGCTCAAGTTAAGGCTCAAGGCTCAAGGCTCAAAGCTCAAGTAAAGGCTCAAGGCTCAAGGCTCAAGTTAAGTGTTAAATCATAAGTTATAAGAGGTAAGTGTTCTACGGTAGATCATACGTACACTTAATCTGGCTATACGACAGCGAAAAGGTGTTCCCAAATCCCTCGGTACGACAGCGTAAAGGTCCCCGCTTCCGGCTGCGCCTGCGCGAGGATGACAAAAAAGGAATGCTAGGTAGGACACATTCTGAAAGAACGCTATTGCTGAAATGACTGAAAGAACGTTCTTGCAGATATTTCTGATAAGCGCGTTCTTTTTTAAGCTATCCTAATTAGGAAGCCCTTCTCTGTCATCCTCGCGAACGCGGGGACCTTTTCGCTGCCGTACCGGGGCTATTGAGAGCACCTTTTCCCTGTCGTACTGACGCTGTTGGGTGCGACTTTGCACGGAATTATTTTTTTATTCATTTTTCTTTACTTAATATAACTGTCTAATGAGCTGATTTAGCGTTATTTAATTCACGGAGGACCTGGTTATGGATAAAACTGATCAAAGCCTGCTGAAAGAAATTCAAGAATTGCGATCGTCCGTCGATTCGATGGGATCGAAAATTTCTGAGATGGAACGCAAGTTTTCCCGGCTTGAGGCCTCGCCAATGAAACGCTACCTGCAATACTGGGAACCCGATGAGGAGGAGGATTCCTTAAAGCCCAAAGCCGAAAGAAAAGGTCTCGAATCAACTATCGGGGAAGATGGGTTTGCCTGGTTGAGCAGCTTTATAATCATGTTTCTCGTCATTTTTATCATGGTGCTCTTCCAGAAGAAAGTAGGCTCACTGTCAGCTACGGTAACCGGACTTGTTGCCACCGGCGGGGTATTTATCCTCGCCTGGTTTCTGCGCGTGAAATTCCCCACCCAGGTGTACCGCATTCGAATGGGCGCATTTCTCCTGTTATATTATGTGGTGATGCGCATGCATTTTTTTACTGATTCCCCGGTCATTGAAAGCCGGACTTTTGCGATGATTCTTCTACTTCTTCCCGTGATCGCCCAATTTGTTTTTGCCTGGAGAAGCCAGTCGCAATTTCTTATCTCCATCGGACTAATCATGCTTCTTGCAGGGGGATTGTTGTCTGACTCAACGATGGTTATCCTTACAGCAGGCTCGGTAGCTTCTCTGATAGCCATTGGGCTGTTTATCCGCTCGGGCTGGTCGGGCCAGCTGATGTTTGCCCTGGTTCTGGTTTATCTTAACCATTTGATATGGCTTTTCGGCAATCCGG
>CAIXHD010000099.1 GCA_903919065.1 uncultured Bacteroidota bacterium | reverse complement strand
GCTGACCTTGCTGTTGTCATTTTCCCCGATCAGTAAGCCGGTTTTTGCATCGCGGAAGTCAGCGATCAGATGGGTTTTTACAATGCTCATATCCAGCGTGATATTCAGGTCGTCGGTATTGAGATTGAATTTCTGGCAGGAAGGACCTCCCATAGCCAGAATCAGGATGAATGCACTGATTAGTTTGAGCCTTTTCACGGGTTGATAGTTTAAATAATTCGGTAGGATAATTGCATAGAAATCATGGGGTACCATTTGTATTGGCCGATTGCGGTCATCAGAACCTGGGTGTTATTTGGACTCGCCATCGGGCTCAGCATGCTGGAGCCGCTGAGATTGATCTGAGGGGCACCATGATACAGGGCACCCAACTCGAAATTAAATGAAAACCGGTGCTCGCGCGATAATGTATTCCCAAAACCGAGGGCAACATATGGCGAGAACTTATACTCCGGGGTCAGGTTGGCCTGGAGTATTCCAATGTCGGCAATCGGTACCATGATGTCACCAAACTCATATTCTGTTGTGGGTGTGAGAGTCAACGAATGTTTCATGGAATTTTGGAGAACTCCGGCAGTAATATGGATTTTGTTTTTAACCAGATAATACTCGACCAGGAGATTGGCTCCGCCGAATTTTAAGGTGGCATCTGCCCTGGCAGTGAATCCCTCCATCGGTACTTCCTGAGAAATCGGTATGGCCATGGTGGAGTAACCCAAACGGATATTCAGCCGGGGTCCAAAACCTTTAACCACTTCAACCCCAAATCCGCCGGTGGATGCCTTAACACCTAATCCCCATAGGTCTAATGGTTTGTACTGTTTTGCCTGTGGACCACTATCGGTATCCTGACCGTACAGGCTAATCCCTGATAAAGCTATCAAAGTGATAACCAGGGTAAAAGAAATGATTTTTTTCACTCTGCCTCCTTAATTTTCTAATTCGTGAGATAAAGGTAATCCGGCAATGGCATTATTAAGTGTGGCTGGCACAATGATAGCCAAGTATTTGACCAACGTCAGCGGGAGGAGAAAAAGGGGCGGGTATATCATCTCCAAAAACCGGTAATTATTTCCCGCAGTCAATAGACAAATAGAGGTTTCTATGAAAAGGAGCGGTAGGATTCGATGCCGGTCCCAGTGTATATTCATAAGGTGAGGCCGGGGTCCATTCTCCATCATCAAGCGTCTGGACTTCATAAGTCTTATCGATAAACATTCGTGCATAAACCCCACTGCTATTAACGGAAACGGTTGTCCATTTTGAGGTGCTCTTCTCCCGGAAATGCAGTAAGGTTCCGTCGGGGATTGTAAGTTCAGCGTTACGATTGGTACAAAATACAATGCCATAGAGAGAAAATAAACGACCGACAGCCGGATTCCGCGTCAAAACAAATTTATCAGAAACTCCCCCTCCGCTCGCAAAAACTGTTGGGCTGATTGGCAATACCCATGGGGATTCTGCAGACTCCAGGACTCCATTATAACTGAACTTGACCGTATAGTCCCCGGCAGTCACATTACCGCAATATACTTCAGCAGACACCCTACAAAGTATGTGTCCTGAATAGACCCATAATCCGGTGGGCCCGGTGACCTCTATATCAAACTCTGCTGTTTCAACATTTATAATGTCTAAATCAATAGTTTCGAAACTCAGCCATAATTTAGTGGTTATTAGCCTCTTATTCCACACTGCTATTTGGGAACCCTGGAGCGAAACTGAATTACTCTTTAAGTTTGTCGTAACTTTAAGGGGGTCAAGTCCTACGGTAATATTTTTGACAAAATTCCATTGACCGGTTTTTTCTTCGAGATTCCAAAGTCCGATCTTATCGCCGGTATTATAAGGCTGACCGGTTTCCGGGTTAATTACCGATCGACCAATTTTTGTATTGACTTCCATGGTGCCCTCAGAAAAGAATGCACCATGCCTGCCAGATTCATCGGAGATATCAATCTTGAAAAAACCGGCAATATCAAAAGATGTGTTTTCTTTGGAACCGGTTTCCGTTGTGGCTTCACATGTAAGTCCACCCGGAAAAGATCGCGCGGCTCCGATTTTGGTTGGGTCCGCCTGAACAAAGGTCAGGTCGAGCTTGCCCTCCAAGGGGTTGCCTTTGGCATCGAGGATTGTCATCCCTGCAGGAACGTTAACCTCCACGCTTTTGTCGGGTGTGGAAGCAGTAAACGC
>CAIXHD010000098.1 GCA_903919065.1 uncultured Bacteroidota bacterium | reverse complement strand
TTCACAATCATGACCTTTGCTTCTTTGGTTGATGAAACATTTATCGGGTCCGGTTTTGTCCAGCCTGGCATCATGGTTCCGACTGTTAATCCGGAGCGGACTTTTTTAGAGAAGGTTTTTCTGTTGCACGAGGAGTTCCACCGACCAATGGAAAAGATGCGGGTGGAGCGATTAAGCCGACATCTTTATGATGTTGTCACGCTGGCGAAAACGGAATTTGCTGAGAAGGCTTTAAGTGATCCTGGTTTGTATCAGACCATTGTTGATCACAGGCATTCCTTTACCCGGGTTGGTGGCGTAAACTACAATTTGCTTCAGCCAAATACTATTGATCCTTTGCCGATACCTGAGGCAATGGAAGCCTGGAAGTCCGATTATCAAAAAATGGTTGAACAGATGATTTATGAACCCAGCCCTCCGTCTTTTGATGAGATTATCAGCAAGCTAAGAGCGCTCAAGGAAAGGATTAATAATTTATCCTGGAAATTGGACAAACAGTATCCTTCCTACTAAACCCGAAATAGTCATCATAAAAGTCATGGAGAATCAGGATTTACCCAAGGTATATCAATCTGGCAACGTATGGCAGAAAAAGGTTTACCGGCATTTGGCGGAATATGTAAAAGAAAAGGGTGTACGAAATTACGGTCGCTCAAAAGGCATTACAAGGAACGGCAAAAGTATTGAGGGATCATATTACGCCCATCTTCTTTGTGAGAAAGATGGTTTTCTTAATTTCATCTCCGAATCTATATTCCGTAAGGCACTTAAAAGGTTTGATGAACACAAAGCCGGAGATAAGGAGAGGATATTGAGCAATACAGCTTCCTCTCAGGCTTATTGCTTTAATCTGTTTATATTTCTTGATGAAAATATGGAATTGGCCGACGAACTTTTTTCAGCATTACTTGCTAAAGAAGTTAAGGTCCAGCATATTATCCCGGAATTTACTCCCGGTAAGAACGAAAATCTCATAGGTTTCGAATTTGACAGTGAAATCATTGATGAAACGATTGGTGACCAAGGACCTAATCGGGGGACCGATGCGGATGTAGCCGTTTTCTATACCGATACAAATAATCAAAAAGGATTGATTCTGATTGAATTCAAGTTCATTGAAGCAGAATTCTCGGTTTGCACCTCTTATCGCACTAATCAGCGAAATCACCCGGTATGCGACTCAACCCTTTTTTATACCCATTTGGTTGATAATCAAGCCGGACCCTTGAAAAATGGAATTCGTTGTGGATATAAAAAATATAAAAATTGGCCTCTCACCCAAGCATCCCAATTGCTTGATATCAAAATTATTCAATCCCTGGCTGGTTGCCCATTTAAATATGGCCTCAATCAATTATGGAGAAATATTTTGTTGGCAGAACGTGTTTCTTCTGCCCGTGGATGTTCAGAGGCACACTTCTGGGTTTTTTCTCCACAGTCCAATGATCCTTTCCTTTGGAAAAACGGTGAAACAGAAAAACAACTTCGAGAGATCCTTACTGAGAAGGGAACAAATGCTTTCCGAAAAATATATCTCGAGTCCGTATTGGAAAAGATTGAAATTCTGATAGCTGGAAAATCAATGCAAAGTGAATTCAGAGAAATCCTGCGAAAATATAGAGTATAAAATGATTAGGAAAAATGCTTCGGTTCGTAAGAAGGTTTGTTGGCTTCTCTCATTATTTCAGTAAAAATTGGCTATAGCTCCGAAACCGTTTTCTTGATTTGATTACAAAAGTTTCTTTGGTGGCAACCATTCCGAATAGTGAGGTCAGGAGAAAGGTGAAATGGCGGTATGCCTGACTTAGACACTAACTTAGACACTGACTTAGACACTTTCTTTGGCACCATCAATTTTTTCGATTTCTGAAATGGTAATAAATGAGTTCGCTATTTCAAGTTCAATAATTTTCTCCAAACCAATCTCCGATCCTTTCACTATCATAGACCCCATCATAGTCCCTGACTTAGTTACTGACGTCTATCGACTTAGTTACTGATACCCCAAATCTGGTCAAGAATTTCGCTTGAGAACTTTCTATAAAATTATTCTTGAAGACTGAATATCAATGCTTTCTGCAAAGGCAGTTGCTCATCAACTATTTTTAATAATGATCCCGACTTAGTTACTGACTTAGTTACTATCATAGTCCCTGTCAGCCGTTCGAATGGTTGGTTAGTCGTTCAATAAACAAGGCCAGATCTTGCTTTTTCCCCCGTCTTGCCGCATAATTAAGCATCCGGGTTTCATTAACCGAATATTTTTCAAGGACGTTGTTAAAAATGAATTCCAGTTCACTACCCTGAAAAAGTGTGAACAGCTTGGTATCCGAATACAGATCAACCAGGATTTTTTCAATGAGGGGCACTGTGTAAGTACCTTTTTTCTGAACAGGTGATTTGGAAATCAATGGACGGACCACGACCGTATCGGAGTTCGGGCTGATATAGTTATCCAGCTGATCAGGATCAGGCCGCAAAAGGATGTTTCGCATCTTGGTATTCAACAAATGATTGAACACGATTTCCTCACTGCCTTTTTCGACTTCAAGAATGCTGAAGGACCGGCCGGGTTGGTGAAGCATGAACTCGTGGATCAATTTGGTTGACCAGATACAGGCCTTAATGCCCGGAAACTCCTTCGTAACCCGTCCGAATATTTCCTTCTGCCGGTTTTCCAGGACTGGTAAAAATGGTGGTAAAATCACCAGAGAAAACCAGGTTTTGTCTATGGCACGAATGATTCCGTTCTCTTTTAGATTATATATGCGCCAGCGGATGGTAGTTTCTTTTACCTCCGGATCCAGCTCCCGAAAGAACTCATAGAGTTGAGCTCTTGTAAATGCAGTAGTGTCGCCGAATTTTATTCTTAATTGCTTTACAAATAGAAAGTTTACCAAAGCCTTGATATTAAAATCGAAACAAAGATAAAACAAAATCAAACAAAAGACAATAAAACATAAAAATTGTCAAATGTTTGAAAATGTCAAGTATCTTGCGCAAAATACTTGACACATTATTGAATTAACTACTTCAGATTGAGCAATACACTGGCATCATCCAACGTCTTATTCTCGAATGCTTTCAGGTAGATTTCGGTGGTTTCCTCCTTGGTGTGGCCCATCATTTCCTTAATTATCGCTGAAGAGGTGCCCTGGCTCTTCAGGACCGAGGCAAACGTGTGCCGGGCAACGTAAGTGGTTAGTGGAATTCCTACCTAAATCCGGACATTGAGTTAAGCTAAGCTGCATGTTTAAAATTACTTCTTTCTAATAGCATAATGTACCTTCCGTTTTTCTGTAGCATATCCAGATTCCACCATACTATTTCAGCATATCGGTTAAAAAGACAACCGGTTTGAGGATTTGGTTAAATTTAAAATTTGATTTTTAAATTCTAAACTATATTTATCAAAGAAATAGGGATTGATATGGATAACAAAATATTTCAGCAATGTTGAATACAAATCTCGGACGTCGGGAGTTCATTACCAAAACAGCGGTCGGAACTTCCGGAATTATCCTGGCACCGGCAGCATCTTTATTAGCAAACAGTAAAAGTAAGAGTATGATAAAATTAGGGGTGAACATGGAATTTGTACGTCATCACGATAAACCCTTTGAGTGGGGCGTCAAAAAAGCAAAGGAAATCGGGTATGAATATGTTGAACCAATGGTTCATATGGGACGCGAGCTATTAAGTGAAGCCGGTTATTTTCATTCGGTTTCGATGTATGACGACCCATTGATGATCAGGGAAATATGTGAATCGAACGGGATCAGGATATCAGGGCTTTCTTCACATACACCGCTCTGTAAACCGGAAATCAGCGTTGAATACCTCAAGATGGCCATACGGTTTGCAGCTGAATTGGGAGCCCCGGTGGTAAATACCGACGAAGGTCCCAAACCCGCATGGACCACCAAGGAAATGGATTACACCTTAATGAAATATACCCTGACGGAAGCAGCCAGGGTTGCCGAACGACACAAGGTTTCCATCGGACTGGAGCCGCATCAGCAATACAGTAAAACGCCTGACGGCTTAAAAAGTATTTATAACCTGGTTGATTCGCCTGCTATCGGGATTAATTATGACACCGGGAATGCCTATCTGGGTGGGGGCGGAGACATTTATGAGTGGCTTGAAAGTGTTAAAAATCATCTGGTTCATTTTCATGCAAAAGACATCAGTGTTCAGCAGGGTAAAGATGAGCGCGGAAAGGTAACCGGGACTCCTGTGGGTTGTGCCTGCGGAGATGGAGTTGTTGATTGGAAAAGAGTCATCGACATTGTTAAAACGACCAACCGGGAAGTAGTTTTTTCGGTCGAATGCGGAACCGTCCCCGACGCGATTCGCAGTTTTGAATACCTCTCCAGACTTTTATAGTTTTTCAGCTTGAAATCAAAATTCAATGAATATTCAAACATTAAAAACTAATCAATGGAAAATACCAATAAGCTTTCAAGAAGAAAATTTCTGAGAAACACTTCCATTGGCCTTGGTGGTGTTATTATAGCACCATCCATTATTCCATCCTGTGTTAAAGGAGCTAACGACAAGGTTTTGGTGGCCCACATTGGCGTGGGATCAATGGGAACAGGCGTTTTAAAATCCTGGATGATGCCGGTTGCTTCGGCGTTAAATGTGGCGACCTGTGACCCCTTTCTTGAGCGAAGAAATTCAGCAGCTCAATTCATTAACAAAAGGTATGGGGAAAAGGGTGTCAGTGCTCCTGAATGTTTGGCATACCTCAATTTTAGAGAAGTACTCGACAGAAAAGATATTGATGCGGTTTGTATTACCACGCCTGACCATTGGCATCTGCCATTGGCTATTCATGCAGCACGCGCCGGAAAACATATTATGCTGGCAAAACCATTGGGATTGAGTTATCCTAATTACAAGACCCTGGAAAAGGAATTGAAGGCCAACCAGGTTAAATTCCACTATGGAACCCAGCAGCGTGCCCAGCTTCACATGAAACTGGCGGTTGAGATGATTAAGGAAGGGAAAATCGGGGAAGTGGAGCGTATTGAGGCCTGGGCTCCCGGAAAAAATCCTGTCCAATCACCCCAGTGTATCGAAGTTCCGGTACCTGGCAATTTCGATTACGATTTGTGGACCGGTCCGGCTCCCTTAAATCCATACTGCCCGGATCGGGTAACCAACAATTCTTCCTGGTTCCAGTGGGATTACAGTATAGGGTTTCTGGCAGGCTGGGGAGCACATCCGCTTGACATCATGATTTGGGCCATGAAAGATAAGCTGTCCGGCGAATATACCTGTGAAGGAACCGGTACCTTCTGGGAACCGGGAGGGATCTATAACA
>CAIXHD010000097.1 GCA_903919065.1 uncultured Bacteroidota bacterium | reverse complement strand
GTGAGCAGGTCCGGGATGGTTATATTTTATGCCGAAATATTCGTTTGTTGTCTTGATTTTATTCAGCATGACTTCAAACTCGCGGATGATGACCATATCGCGATAGATTCTGATAAAATCATCGGTAGTGAATACTTCTTTTTCTTGCTCAATCGTCTTATTGTACTGATTAACAGGAATCTTACCAAAACTAATCAGGCTCGGTTTTCTGACTTTTGCCGGATCTATATTTTGAATCTTTGGCATTTTAACTATTGTTTAAGATTATTTGTCTTCGAATGTAAAAGCTGTTTCTTTGAAAATTTCCGAAACGGTAGGATGGGGGAATACGATTTGTTGAACATCGCTTACCCGCATTTGCATCTCGATCATGATGGCAGCACCGAAAATCATTTCAGACGCCGGGTTGCCGATCATATGAACTCCCAGTACCTCATTGAATTTTTCTCCGGTAAGAATCTTGATGAGTCCATTTTTTCCTTCGTTTTCAACCACAAATCTTCCGGCATAAGCCATCGGCAGCGTACGGACTTTATATCCGATATTTTTAGCTTTTGCTTCCTCTTCGGTCAGTCCGACGGAAGCAATTTCGGGATTTGTATAAACGATGGATGGAATGGCATTGTAACGCATACGATCAGTTATTCCGCAGATATTATTGATGGCTACTTCCCCCTCCCGGCTGGCGGTATGGGCAAGAAGTGAGAATCCTGTGATGTCACCTGCTGCATAAACATTAGGAATATTCGTGCGGCAACGGTCGTCTATTTTTACTCCTCCGCGAAGGATTTCCACGCCCAGGGCTTCCAGATTGAGTCCTTCAGTCACAGGTTTTCTCCCAACACTTACCAGAATCTCATCACTGGTAACGCTTTCGGTGGCTCCGTTTCTTTCGAATAAAACCTCTTTCCCTTTGATCTCAATGACTTTGGATCCCAGATAAAAAGCAATTCCTTTTTTCTCAAATTCCTTACGAAGCAGTACGCTCATCTCTTTATCGGTCGGACCCAGAATTTCATCAAGCATTTCAACAACAGAGACTTTGGATCCCATGCTGTTGAAAAAGCTGGCAAATTCCATTCCGATCACGCCACCTCCGATAATTGTTAATGAGGCTGGAACCGACTGGATTTCCAGAATCTCGCGGTTAGTCATTATTTCTTCTCTCACCAATCCTTTTATAGGCGGGATGAATGCTTCGGAACCGGTTGCCAGGAGAATATTCCGGCATTCATACAACTGTTCCTGCGATTTTATTTTGATATGGTCCGTGGCCCGTTCGGCAATTTCCGCTTTCGCAAAAACTACTTCAACCTTTCCATGTTTCAATGCTGCTCCGATTCCAGCGACCAGTTTGGCTACAACTTTGTTCTTTCGCTGCATGATTTTGGCGAAGTCAAAGGTTACTTCGCTGCAATTGATACCATATTTACTGCCTTCTCTGGCATGATCATACAGCTTGGCCGAATACAGGAGTGTTTTGGTAGGAATACAACCTTCATTAAGGCAAACTCCTCCCAGTTTCTTCTTGTCAAACAATACGACCGATAATCCTTTTTGGGCAGCACGTTCCGCAGCTACATATCCTGCAGGACCTCCTCCAATGATTCCGACATCATACATATTAATTCAGCTTTTATATTCGGTTAAACAGTAACGTCGAGGTTTTCAATCTCCAGCCTGATTTCACGCAGGAAAGCAGAGGCAG
>CAIXHD010000096.1 GCA_903919065.1 uncultured Bacteroidota bacterium | reverse complement strand
CTTAGAGATCAGCATCTTGCAAAAATAAAGCAATTCAATTTCCCCATCGATCTGCAACCGCTGGAGGATGAGTGGCTGGCTGCAATTGATTTTATCCGCACATTCAAATTTGTTAATGGCGAATACCTTGTGAATGAATGGCTTAACGCCGGTCGTCGCATACTTGCCGAAGGTGCTCAGGGCAGCATGCTCGATATTGATTTTGGAAGCTATCCATTTGTTACCTCTTCAAATACCACGTGTGCAGGTGCTTGTACCGGACTTGGCATCGCCCCCGGTCATATAGGAAAGGTAATCGGTATTTTTAAAGCGTATTGCACCCGTGTGGGCAGTGGTCCTTTCCCGACTGAACTTTTAGAGGAAACGGGAGAACTGCTGCGATCCACAGGACATGAATTCGGTGCTACTACCGGCAGGCCCCGCAGATGCGGCTGGCTCGACCTGGTAGCTCTCCGATACACAGTAATGCTAAACGGTGTTACCAATCTTATCATGACCAAGGCTGATATTCTCAGTGGTTTTGAAACTCTCCGTGTCGCCACCGCTTACAGGATTCATGACAAAATCACCACGGAAATCCCGTTTGATACCGAAACACCTGTTGAACCTGTATACACCGATCTGCCAGGTTGGTCTGAAGATATCAGCAATTTAAAGGATAAAAAAAGCCTTCCAGAAAATCTGAAAGGCTATATCCGTTTTATTGAAGAATATCTGAATGTTCCGGTTACTGTCGTATCGGTTGGACCCGATCGCGAAGCAACCATCTACATGACGTAGAGACGCATAATTATGCGTCTCTACATATGCTATTTTACCGGAGCTTCTTCAAGTATCTTAACCAGGAAATCCCAGAATTTTCCGACAGTCTCAATGTTCACCTTCTCATCCGGAGAGTGCGGAAACCTGATTGTTGGTCCGATCGAAAGCATATCCCAGTTTGGATAAACGCCCCCCAGAATACCGCATTCGAGACCGGCATGGATTGCCTTGATCTCGGGTATCTTTCCATAGAGTTTCAGATACACCTCGCGGGATGCTTTAAGGATTGCTGAATCCATGTTTGGTTTCCAGCCAGGATATTCACCATCGAAAACAATATTGGCGCCGGCAAGGGTAAATACTGAGGCAAACATGTTTTTCAGATCTTCGCGGGCTGAATCCACTGAGCTTCGTAACAGACACTTGATAAACACCTGATTCTCGTCGGATTTTACAATCGCGAGATTCGTTGATGTTTCTACAAGTCCTATCATATCCGTACTCATCCTGATCACTCCGTTCGGACATCCGTAAATTGCACGGATCAATCTGGATGCAGCATCCATTCCGATCACCGTTGCCGGTTTTTCCGCATCCTGAACCTGTATTTTAACACCCGGATCAGCGGATGACAGTTCGTTCAGCACAACCTTAGCCAGTTCGGTAATCTTGCCTTTAACATTCTGAAGGTCCTGATCTTTAACCATGATCACAGCCACAGCTTCGCGGGGTATGGCATTCCGGAGATTTCCCCCGTCGACCATTGCAATTCTGACCCCATACTGATGCGTTAGCTCATAAAGAACCCGGAACAGAATTTTATTTGAATTTCCTCTTTCGAGATTGATATCAACCCCTGAATGACCGCCTTTCAACCCTGAAATAACAATCTTCAGCGCCTTCTCTCCTGCTGGTGCAGGCTCCCTGTCGATTGGCATGGAGATGTTTGCGTTTGTGCCACCTGCACATCCGACATAAACCTCACCCTCATCTTCAGAGTCCAGATTGATAAAAATATCTCCTTTGATCATTCCAGCCTTCAGGTTGAATGCGCCTGTCATCCCAGTCTCTTCATCAATGGTCATCAGAGCCTCAATCGGACCGTGCTTAAGGTTTGTAGCGGCCAGAATAGCCATAGCCGTTGCCACACCAATACCGTTATCAGCACCGAGGGTAGTCCCGGTAGCTTTCACCCATTCGCCATCAACCCTTGGGCGGATCGGATCAGTTTCAAAATTATGGGCTGTATCAGAATTAGCCTGAGGAACCATATCAAGATGACCCTGAAGAATAATTCCCCTCCTGTTTTCCATTCCCGGTGTTGCCGGTTTGCGGATAATTACGTTGCCCACCTCGTCAACAATAGTTTCCAGACCGAGGTCTTCACCAAACTTTTTTGCATAGGCTATCACTGCAGCCTCT
>CAIXHD010000095.1 GCA_903919065.1 uncultured Bacteroidota bacterium | reverse complement strand
GCCTGATTTGATAGTATACTTTAGCCTCAAATATCTACCTATGAAAAACCTCCTGATGTTTTTGTCGGCACTGGCCATCAGCCAGCTTTCTTTCAGTCAGACACCTCAGAACGTACTGCTTCCGGCAACCTGGAATATCAAGAGTGAGGAATTGCTCAATTATGTCGTGGAACTGGCGGGAGATCCGTATCAGGGCAGGTTAACCGGATCGGAGGGCTACCAGAAATCTGCAGAATGGGTAGCCGGAAAAATGAAGGAGTGGGGGATCAGTCCGGCTTCCAGCGAGTACGGATGGTATCAGAAATTCAAGCAGCCCTATGTGGTTGTCCTTCCCGGCTGTTCACTCGAATTGAATCTCCCGGTAAATGCAAAGGACAGCGTTAAAATATCTTACCATTATTTCGATGAGTATATGCCGGGCAGTTCTTCAGCATCCGGCACAGTGAGGGCTGAGGTGGTTTTTGTGGGCTATGGGATATCAGCGCCTGAACTTGGTTATGATGATTATGCCGGATTAAATGTGAAAGGCAAGATCGTGCTGATGCGCCCGGAAGCTCCTGTGTCACCGGCTATTGGTGCAGAAAAGTTCCTGCCCTGGCAACCGTATTCCCTTCATCAGTATAAAATGCAGAATGCCATTAACCATGGGGCTTTAGCTGTTTTGTACAATTATGGACCGCTGGCAAATACCAATAATGAATATCATAAGGAGCTTCTGGTGACTATGGTTGGAGGCCGTGTTGTTGAGGATCTTTTTAAGGGTACCGGAAAGATTTATGGTGAGGTGGTTGCCCGGATTGGCAAAGAGCTGAAGCCACAATCTTTTTCAACCGGTAAAACGGTGACCATTAAGAATGTGACAGAATACCATCCGGAAGGAATTGGTATGAATGTTATTGGTTTATTGCCGGGTTCTGATCCGGTGCTGAAAAACGAGCTGATCATCATCGGCGGCCATCTTGATCATTGTGGTATGCAGTGGGAAATGTGTCCGGGGGCCAACGATAATGCATCGGGTGTGGCGGTTGTACTTGGTGTGGCAAAGGCGCTGGCTACCTCCGGAATTCATTTTAAGAGATCTATCATTTTTATGGGTTTGGGTGCAGAGGAGCAGGGTTTGATCGGATCGAAAACCTATGTGGCAAATCCATTGTTTCCGGTAAAGCAGACTGTAGGATTCATCAATCTGGATTGCGTTGGGATTGGTCCGAACCTTCATGCCGGCGGCGGATTAAACTATCCTGAATTGTACAGGGCCATTGATCAGGCTAATGCAAACTTTGTTCATCGGAATCTGACCACTTCGCAAAGCACACTTTTAGGAAGGCCCCGATCGGATTCCGCAATCTTTATGCAGGCAGGTATTCCTTCGGTCAGTTTTTCATCATCAGGTGGTTCCGGGGCTTATCATACTCCTGATGATAAACCCTCTACTATCTGGCCTGAAACGTTGGAAGATCTTGCTACCATGCTGACCATTGCCCTCGGGGAGCTTGCTTTTGTTGCTGATAAATAACTCAGACGGAAGACAGAAGACGCAAGACGCAAGACGCAAGACAGAAGAGACGGAAGGAGAATCAGAAATAGAATTACCTATCAATAGCCGCCGGTTTTAATCGGTGGGCTGAGCCCATCCTGGGAATTCACCGGGTGTAATATTGAAAACGGCGGATCCGATAAAATAGACAACGGCTGTGATGATAACGGCCCCGATGAGGTTTAACCATATCCCTGTTGATGCCATTTCTCGTATAGATACCCGTTTGGTTCCGAAAATAATCGCATTCGGCGGTGTCCCGGCAGGAAGCATGAAAGCCATGGAAGCCGATAATGTTGCCGGGAGCATCAATAGCAGCGGATGCATTTTAGTAGCTATGGCCATGCCGGCTAAAACTGGCAGTATCATCTCAGTAACCGCTGTATTTGAAGTGAGTTCAGTGAGGAATGTCACCAGGAGGCTGATAATCAATATTAATATTATCGGATGCAATCCTGATAAACCCTGGAGCTGGGTTCCTATCCAAAGTGATAAACCTGAATCCCTGAAGCCGTTGGCGAGTGCGAATCCACCCCCAAATAGAAGAATTATATCCCAGGGTAACTGACTTGCAGTTTCCCAATCCATAACTTTTTGCCGAGCCTGCCCCTTTACCGGGATCATGAAGAGTGGCAGCGAAACAGCAATGGCCACCGTGCCGTCATTGATAAATGCAGGCTTACCGAAAAGCGATGCCCAGCCATGTATCGTAGTGGCTCCGATTTCAAGGTCGGATCGTGTGATCCAGCAGATGGCCATCAGAATAAAACCGACCAGGACGATTTTTTCTTCGCGGCTCATGGGACCGAGGTCAGCCTTCATGGCCTTGATAGGCAGATCTTTTACTGCCTTTGTTTTGCTGCCACGTGCATACCTGAAATACAAAAGCATAAAAGCAGCGGCGAGAAGCAATATACCTGCAGGAACGGCAAAAAGCATCCATTGCAAAAATGTGATCTGAGGAGCCTGAGGAAACATCACCTGATAAATCCTTAGGAAAGACAGATTTGGTGGGGTGCCCACCAAGGTCATAACACCACCGATTGATGCACTGTAAGCGACACCCAGCAGGACACCGACAGAAAATGATCTCTTTTTGTCCGGATTGGGTTCAATCTCTGTGAGAACGGAAAGCAGAATCGGCACAATGAGCATGGCGGTGGCCGTATTCGACATCCACATGCTCAGTAAAGCTGTTGCCAACATAAAACCAAGAAGCAATTTTGATTTGCCGGTTCCCGTGAGAACAAGGATATTCAGTGCAATGCGCTTATGAAGGTTCCATCGCTGCATGGCAAGAGCGATGAGAAATCCTCCGATAAACAGAAAAATGACATGGTTAAAATAGGCAGCCGAAACTGTTTGCCCATCCATGATCCCCAATAAGGGGAATAAGGCTACCGGCAACAATGAGGTTATTGCCAGTGCAACAGCCTCAGAAATCCACCAGATAGCCATCCAGGCTGCAATGGCAAGGGTATATCCAATTTCCGGATGGGCAGGGTCGGGATGATAAAAAAGCATAATTGCAACCGCCGCAAGCGGTCCTGCAAGAATGGCTATTTTGTTGCCACCGGAAGATTGGTCTGCCATCAGAGTGTATTCAGGTAATTCCTGATATTCGACTCAATTCTGGCCATAACATTGGTTGCATCGGCGCGAACGAATTTTTCACCTGTGATGTGCTCGAACAACTCAATATACCTTTCAGAAATCTCAGCAACGAAAGTATCCGACATGAAAGGTACCGTCTGACCTTCCTTACCCTGAAAATTGTTTTCAATCAGCCACTGCCTTACAAATTCTTTCGACAGCTGCCGTTGCTCAATTCCTTTGTTAAAATTCTCCTGATAGGTGTCGCCATAGAAATAGCGGCTTGAATCGGGAGTATGTATTTCATCGATCAGGTAAATTTTACCGTCCTGAATACCAAACTCATACTTGGTGTCGACCAGTATCAGTCCCATTTTTGCAGCCATTTCAGTTCCGCGCTGAAAAATTCTGCGTGTATACTCCTCCACCTGGGTATAAATTTCAACCGGAACCAGATTGTTGGCAATAATCTCTTCGCGGCTGATATCCTCATCATGGCCTACATGAGCCTTGGTAGTGGGAGTGATAATCGGTTGATCAAATTTCTGGTTTTCCTTCATTCCTTCTGGCATTGGAATTCCACAGATCGACCGTTTTCCGGATTTATATTCACGCCAGGCATGACCGGTGAGGTAACCTCTGATAACCATCTCAACAGGAAGTGGTTCTGCTTTTCTGCCAACCGTTACCATAGGATCCGGAGAGGCCATTTTCCAGTTGGGAACGATATCACTGGTGGCATCCAGGAATTTTGCGGCTATCTGATTTAGCACCTGTCCTTTGTATGGAATTCCCTTTGGCAAAACAACGTCAAAGGCTGAAATACGGTCACTAACCACCATTACCAGATACTCATCCTTAATATTGTATACGTCGCGTACTTTTCCCTTATACAAACTAATCTGTCCGGGTAAACTGAATTCGGTTTTTACAATTGCTTCCATGGATATCAATTATTTACTTGTTTATTGTTTTTCATATGCACTTACAATCTTTGCGACCAGAGGATGCCGGATAATATCGACATTAGTGAAATCCACCATCGCTATGCCGGGTATCCCTTCCAGAATTTGTCTGGCATGGATTAACCCTGAATTCCGGGGATTAGGTAAATCCACCTGGGTAATATCACCTGTAACAGCAAATTTGGAGAACTCACCCATTCGGGTAAGGAACATCTTTAACTGATTTATCGTGGCATTCTGAGCTTCATCGAGGATCACGAATGCATTATCCAGTGTCCTTCCCCGCATGAATGCCAGCGGGGCAATCTGGATCACATTGTCCTCCATGTATTCTTTCAGCTTGCGTGGTGGCATCATATCCTCCAGTGCATCATATAAAGGCTGGAGATATGGATCAAGTTTTTCGCGCAGGTCGCCTGGCAGAAAACCAAGGTTTTCACCTGATTCCACTGCTGGCCGGCTAAGAATAATCCGCTTCACTTCCCTGTTGCGCAGTGCCCTTACTGCCAGAGCCACTGCTATATATGTTTTTCCTGAACCGGCCGGACCGGTGGCGATGAGCAAGTCATGGGTACGATATTTTTCCACCATCTCTCCCTGATGCAGCGTTCTGACCCGGATGGGCCTTCCATTGTTGCCAAAGATCAGGATATCCTCTTCGCCCGGCTCCGGTGCACTGTTGACACCGTTTTCAAGCAGAATCCCTTCAATTTCGAGAGGTGACAGGCGGTTATATTTATCAACAAAAACAAATAGCTTTTCAATTTTGTCCTCAAAACGTGTGATTTCTGAAGCCTCTCCAACTGCTTTCAACTGGTCGCCCCGGGCGATTAATTTGATCTTGGGAAAGAACCTCTTGATGATCTCCAGGTGTTGGTTATTAGCACCATACAGCACCAGTGGGTCGATCCCTTTTAAATAGATGATTTTTTCAATCATGCAGATAAGATAAAGTCGTATTTTTGAGCCTGTCACGCAAAAATAAGGATTATCACGGATTTAGAAACCGGTTTCATGCATGCCTATTATTACTTTAACAACAGATTGGCAAACGAGGGATTATTATTCAGGCATGATGAAGGGCCGATTGTTGACAATTGTGCCGGAAGTCGTTGTAATTGAGATCAATCAGTTAATCGAACCCTTCCATATCCTTCAGGCCTCTTTTATTCTGCAACAGGTGCTTCCAGAATATCCTGCAGGAACAATCCACCTTTTTTTGGTCAACAAAGGACATCAACCCGGTATCTGGCCAGCCGTGGCGAAATATCATAATCAGTATTTAGTGGGTTGGGATGATGGAATCCTGCCTCTGGTGATGACTTCGGATCCTGATTACTACCTGAGGCTTGATTTTCCGACACTCGAGAAGATTGACAATGCCTCCTGTGTCGATGGACAGTTTAAGCATATTGAGCCAAGCTTTCCGGAACTGTCCCTGTTCAGCAGGATTGCCCGATTTCTTTCGATGGGATTTTCACTGGACCAGGCAGGACCGAATTCAGCTGGTTTTGGACGATCCACTCTGTGGCAGCCCGTAATACATAAGGACCAGATTGATGGACAGGTTGTCTTTATCGATTCCTACCGTAATGCCATCACCAATATCCCGAAAACAGAATTTCTTAAGATAGGCACTGACCGTACTTTTGAAATCACGATAAAATCAAACCGGTATAAAATTCACGGAATCAACGATACCTATATGGAATCTGATCCGGGCGAGCTGCTTGCCATATTCAATTCTGCAGGATTGCTGGAGATTGCAATCGCACAGGGCAATGCGGCAGAACTGCTTGGATTTGAACCTGGAACGCCAATAAAAATAAAATTTGATGAACACTAACAGAGAAGAAACGCTGCAGTCTTTTAACCGGCTGTTGGATATTATGGATGAGCTCAGGGAAAAATGCCCATGGGATAGGGAGCAGACAATAAAAAGTCTGAGGACCTTGACTATTGAGGAGACCTATGAACTTGCCGATGCAATTCTTGATGAAGATTTGCCGGGGATTTCTGAGGAACTGGGTGATATTCTGCTGCACATCGTTTTCTATGCTAAGATCGGGCAGGAGAAGGAAGCATTTACTATGAAAGATGTGATAGACGGGATCAATAAGAAACTGGTATACAGGCATCCGCATATTTTTGGTGACGTTACTGTCGCCGGTGCCAGGGAGGTTGAGCAGAACTGGGAGAAGATCAAGCTGACCGAACAACAGGGAAAAACGGTACTTGGAGGTATTCCGGCTTCACTTCCTGCCATGATAAAGGCTTACCGGATACAGGATAAAGCCAGGGGAGTTGGTTTCGACTGGGACCACAGGGATCAGGTGTGGGACAAAGTAAAGGAAGAGATTGGTGAGCTCATGACAGAACTTAACACTCCGGATATTTCAGAAGAAAGGGTAGAGGCGGAATTCGGCGATGTTATCTTCAGCCTGATTAATGCCGCGCGGCTTTATCAGGTTAATCCGGAAAATGCCCTGGAACGAACAAACCTAAAGTTTATCCATCGGTTCAATTACCTGGAACAAGAGACTAATAAACTGGGACTTAATCTCAGAGATATGACGGTGGAGGAAATGGACCAATATTGGAATGAAGCCAAGAATCTCTGATAAACGCTCTTCAGTCTTCAGTACCCAGTACTCAGTCTTCAGTACTCAGTACTCAGTACCCAGTCTACAGTCTTCTGTCTTCAGTCTTCTGTCTTCAGTCTTCTGTCTGCTCTGGGGTCTTCTCTGCTTCGGGCTCGGTGGCAGTCCAGTCGATCTTTCCTGAGGTTACGAGGATATTGTACCAGGTGTAGATCTTCTTCATATCAGATACATATACCTTGCTTTTGTCGTAGGTCGGTAAAATCGATGCGAAGTAGGTCCTGATCTGGTCATCGGTAGATTTTTTTGGATCCAGAATAGTTTTACCTTCTTCTTTTTGATAGATCTCCAGAAAAACCTCTTTCAGCGGCTTGTCTTCTGTTTCGGTAAATATGGCAATTTCTTCCATCGAACTTACCTGGGCAGATTGATGAACCGGTATTCTCTGTCCGGTCAGGAGGTTTTCGGCAATCAAAAGGCTTTTGCCTTGTGTAATCATTTTGAAAAGTCCTGGTTGGCCTGAAATTGCAATGAAGTCCTTAATGTCCATGGTCTGATAAATTTTGAGCGGCAAATATACGTAATTCAATTAAGCCCTCTGGCTTTTTTAATTCTTTCATAAGCAGCATTTAATTGCTGAAACTTTTCATTGGCTTGATTTTTTAGCTCCTCACCAAGATAAGCTACTTTATCCGGATGGTATTTTACAGCCATTTTCCGATAAGCTTTTTTCAGTTCATCGTCGGAGACATCAGATGTTACTTCAAGTGCAGCGTAAGCTGACTCAAGATTATCTGAGAATAAGGATTTTATCGAGTTGTAATCCTCAGTTTTTATACCCATGTAGTAGGCAATCCTTTCAACAGTCTTTAATTCTTCGGGGGAAACGAGTCCATCAGCTTTGGAAATTCCAAAGAGCAGGTGAATCAGCTCCAGCCTTGTGCTGTAATCCATTCTCTGGCCAATTTGTTTGCTGACTTCCTCTACGGGTATATTCTGTTCCAAAACACTCCGGAGTAATAACGTCGCTTGTTGTGCCTGGTCAATTCCGAACGATCTGACAAAAAATTCCTTAACGTAATCAAGCTCTGATTTAAGAATGCGTCCGTCGGATTTCATGACAGCAGCCATCAAAACAACCAAACTGGTGATGAAATCTCCTTGAGTGGTTGCGCCTGGTTTTAATCCCTGCTGGGTCATAATGCCATCCTGTCCGTCAACCATTGCCCCTAAAGCGAATCCTATCAGTCCTCCAATGGGTCCGAGAAATGCCCATCCAAGACCGCCGGCTATCCATTTTCCAAATTTTGCCATAACTTCTATAAAATCAGTTTATTATGTATGTCGAGAATGGCAGGAATCAACGGTGATTTCCCATCATTCAGAATAATAAAATCTGCCAGAGGAATCTTACGCTCTTCGTTCCACTGGTTTTTCATTCTTTGACTGACTAACAACGCTGTTGTTTTATCACGTTGTATTACTCTTTCTATCCTGATATCTTCCGGAGCCGTAACAAGTATTGTTTTATCCATGTGACGATAAAAACCAGACTCCATAAGGATCGCTGCCTCATGAATGACATAAGGTTTTGCTTGATATTCAACACACCACCTTATGAATTTTTGCATCACCAGGGGATGAATCAGTCCGTTCATTCTGGCCAGCTTTTCATGATCATTGAAAACGATCACAGCGATTTTCTGCCGGTCAGGCCGATCATTAATATATACATCAGAACCAAACCATTCCGCTAGACTTTTTTTTACGGAAGGATCCTCTTCGAGAATTCTGCCAGCTTCGTAATCTGCATTAAAGACTGGTATTCCGAGATGTGTAAAGATCTCCGCTACCAAACTTTTACCTGAACCTATGCCGCCGGTCAAACCAACTGTATACATTTATCTCAGGGGTTATTATCTATTGACACGGTTACTTTAACCGGACTCATTCTGATCATCTTATGGATTTCCTGCAGGCCCAGGCTGCGGCTGAAAGCTCCACCATGTTTGGAAACCTTGACTGGCAATGTTTTTACAAACTTTAAGGTGTCGATAATCAGATCAGGTCCTTCCACCATGATACTGTCCGGAACAACCCTTATAAGGCTGTCGGGTATTATTGATGAACCTGATTCATAGGTAAAAACAGGCATCACTTTAACGTTTCTTGCTTTTTTAAAGGCAAATCGGAACATCAGTGTATCCGGAATGATGGCCAGAACTTTGAGGTCTTTAAGTTGGGCTGAAAAATCATTATAATATTGATACATAGGAAGATAGTCGATAAAACCCTTTTTTCGTCTGGCAGGCATCGAGCGAAGTTTCCTGATATCAATAACCAGTGGAGTTTTGGAGAAATTCCAGTTATGCTTTAAAATCGAAAACCCCAAACCTTTCACTTCAAGTGAAATTCGTTGGGGTAATGGATTTATGGTCATCATTTTATCAGGCAGGTTAATATAACTCACCGGATGATCCACCCTGGTGGTATATTCGTTCTCAAATGCCCGTAAAAACCAGAAAATGGTAGCGATCAGAACGCAGAAAAGAAGTACTTTAAGCTGTCGTCTCCGCCGGCTTTTCCCGCGATGAGCCGGATCTGTCACCGGTGAGGAGGAAACATCATCCATTCATCAGGGTTTCGGCTGATCCAGAATGTCTTCTGCTGTGCGTACAACGGAACCTTTATCAACCTTTATCTTAACGTTAGTATCAATCTCGAGCATAACCCATTTATCGCCAACTTCAGCGATACGACCGTAAATGCCTCCGGCGGTAACCACTTTATCAAACTTTTTCAAACCTTCGCGATAAGTTTTCATCTCTTTCTGCTTCTTCATTTGTGGCCTGATCATGAAGAAATAGAAAATAATGATAATAGCGCCAAAGAAAATCAGTGAGGAAAGCGGGCTTTGGGGTTTGCCGGCAGCGGCTGTCTGAAGGATAAAAGCTAATTGCATCATTGTTATTATGTTAGTTATTTTTTACTTTCGGGTACATATACTTCTGCTGTAATAGTCAGTTCGGTGGTGTTTGGCTGGGTGTTAGCTAAAACCTGAATTGTTTTAACCTGAGAACCAGATTTGCCGGCTGAATTGAAAACCACCTCAATTTTTGCAGATTCGCCAGGTTTTACGGGTGCTTTTGGCCATTCAGCCACCGTGCATCCGCAAGTTACTGCGCAATTTGAGACGATCAGGTCTGTACCACCAGTATTAGTGAATTTAAAGGTGTATGCGAGTTTTTCACCCTGGATCATCATTCCAAGGTCATGCTTAGTCTGTTCAAAAGTCATAACCGGGAGTGTTCCTGAATTTTTCTTTCCATCTGCGGAAATAGGGTTGGTAACCAGACTGGGTGAAACAGTATTGGCATTTTTGTCGCCATTTGATTTACACCCTGATAAACCAATAAAAAGCGACGCTGCAATTATTATGACTGCGAATCTTGACATGGTTAAATTAGTCAGCAAAATATTAATCGTGCAAATTAAACAAATTCATATCAGAAGTCAAACCTCTCCGATTAAACCCCTTCCGGTTTTTTTGATTTTCTCATCAGTCCGAAGCAGCAGGAACACTTTATCCAGAATTCCATTGATAAAGTAACTGCTTTTCTCAGTGCTGTAATATTTGGATATTTCTATGTATTCATTAAGGGTAACCTTGGATGGGATGGATGGAAAGTTGATGGCTTCGCTGATTGCCATCTGCATGATTAATATATCCATCAACGCCAGTCGCTCGAAATCCCAGTTTTCGCTGAATTTCTTAATAAACTCCTGATATTCATCGGCATGCAAGACGGTTTTTCGGAACAATTCAATTACGTATAATCGATCGTCGTCATTGCTGAACATCGACAGGATCGGCATCTCACCATTCTCTTTCCATCGATTTAATGTTTTAATAACCATAGATCCGATGAATTCCAGATCGTCGTTCCAGTAAATGCTTTGCTCCTCAAGTACTTGTTGAAGATATTCATTCGGAAGGATGAACTCAGCTACCATCCTGGAAATAAATTCTTTATCCCGGGTGAAGGAACTTTCAGAACTTCCCATGTATTCTTGATAAACATCCCATTCCAGCAAATTCCGGTACAGATTTTTTACCAGCTCCTCTTCATTTGACCAGGAAATTTTTCTGGCTTCGAGATATTGGCTGAACTTCCTGCTGTCGGAAATCTGCACGATTATACGGTTATCCAGAAACCTGGTATTCGGATTCGCCTCCTCATCGGTTGGGAAATATTTCGACCTCGCAATATCAACGCGCTGCGTCATATAATTGGAGATATCGACTAATAAAAGAAGGAGAAGGTGATATAGATCGTAGCTTTTTTCTATACTGAAGATCAGCTCTTTTTCCGTATTGTGGAGGTTTTCGTTTTCGGAAACCCTGTAAGCATATAGTATCTGCAGGGCTTTGACTCGTAATAATCTTCGGCTGATCATTTGTTAAAAGAACTTTTTATGAGGTCAGCAAAGGTATGTTTTTTTTTCTATTTTTGGAGAGTTACGATCAAATCGACACTGTATTAACAAACTGTTTTAAAATGGTGGATAGAGAAAAGCAAGACAACATGGATCATCAGGACCGGGACGAAATATATTCCAAAGTGATCCGGGCAGGGAAGCGTACCTATTTCTTTGATGTTAAGGCCACGCGGAGCGAGGACTATTATCTCACTATTACCGAGAGTAAAAAAGTTTTTGATGCTGATGGTAATTCCCATTACGAGAAGCACAAAATCTTTCTTTATAAGGAGGATTTTGACAAGTTTGGGCAAGGTTTTGATGAAGCCATCGGTTTTATCTTGGACAACAGACCTGAGATGGGGCCCGTGGAGAATGTCGCATCAGAGCCTCAAGGTACCTTTAAAAGTGTTGAATTTGAGGATCTTGAAGACTCAAAGTAATGTGTTTAGGGCCGGTCGACCGGCCTTTTGCTTTAAAATATAAACCAGGGATTGAATAGGAGGAAGTATGGAATTAGTTGTAAGAGAAGTTGTTACGAAAGGTGATCATAAAAAATTTCTTTATTTGCCTGCTCAGGTTCATAAAGGGCACCAAAATTGGGTTCCCCCGATTTATATGGATGAAAAAGATTTTTTTAATCCGCTTAAGAACAAATCTTTTACCTACTGTTCATATATCAAATTACTTGCATGGCGAGGGGATGAAGTTGTTGGCCGGGTAATGGGACTGATCAACCATCGGTATAACGAGGTGAAAAATGAAAATAATGCACGCTTTAGCTACCTCGAAACATTTAACGATCAGGAGATTGTGCATGCATTACTGACAAAGGTCGAAGAATGGGCCCGTCAGAAGGGTGCTGAAAAATTAGTAGGCCCGCTCGGCTTTTCTGATAAAGAACCGCAGGGTTATCTGACAATGGGTTTTGATGAGCCTGCTGTTATAGCGGCAAACTGCAATTTTAGCTATCAGACCGATTTGCTTCGCAATGAAGGATATGAACCTGAGATCAACCTGGTCAGCTATAAGATGCCGATTCCGGCGACAACACCGCCAATCTACCAGAGAGTATTACCGAGATTGGAAAAACTGAATGCCGAATTCAGGATGGTTGAATTCAATTCACGCTGGAAGCTTCGGAAATATATCAGACCGGTATTACATCTGACGAACCGTACTTTTAAAGTGATTTATGGCTCTATGCCCTATGAAGAAAAGGAGATGGATGATTTTGCCAATCGGTTTATCTGGCTGTTGAACCCTAGATTTGTTAAAGTCATTGAAACAAATGCAGGTGAAGTAATCGCATATACTGTGGTTATGCCTGATATCAGCAAGGGAATTCAGAAATGCAAAGGACATCTGCTTCCTTTTGGATTGATCTCCATTCTTACTTCAGGAAAAAAATCAAATCGTATTGTCGCGCTGCTCGGGGCTATTGAAGAACCATACCGGGGTCGGGGACTTGACGTTTTGATGGCCCTGAAGATTATGGAATCCGGCCGGAAAGAAGGCAAAACGGAAATTGATGGTCATCTGGTTATGGAGACAAATTATGCCATGCGTGGCGAATATGAACACGTTGGAGGACAGATATATAAGAGATTTTCCATTTTCGCCAAGAGCTTGAAGTAGAGTTTTTTAATTCCTAATTGTTTTATTATGAAAAGAATACTGGCGTTCACTGGTCTGGTTTTTCTATGCTCATTATCGGTTTCAGCCCAGGAGATAAATCAGTTAAGCATAAGAACCAATGAAGGCTTGGTGGTAAGCAGGTTTGATGACAAATCGGGCAAGACTCACGAGGCCAACCTTCCATTGATCACTTTCCGTCTGGGTGAAAGGTTAGTCGATACCCGCCAGATGAAGGTTGTATCTACCGGGGATTCTACGGTGGCAAGGTTTGAAGACCGGCTCGAAGTGGTTTTTAAGAGTGAGAAAGTTTTCTCTCCGGGTTGGAAAGGATTTGTTACCATCAGGAACCTGACCAAAAAGGATACTTTGGAAGTGTGGAATATAGTTCCTTTCGGTGAGGCTGCAGATAAGGTTTATATAACAGGATTCGGAAGGCATGGTCTTTCCAGGACTTACCTGGCGCGTCCGGGTCTGACTCCTGTAAATGTTATTGTACCCGATAACGCATGGAATCTGGGGTTTTCCGAATCGATACTTGAGGATGTTCAGATTGCTGGCCTGGCCAGGAGGGTTTCTTCGATAAAAGCTCAGATGAGGCGGTTTGAAAGTAATCTGTTTCCTGGCGGATCAGTTACTTATGTTCTATATGCCGATGCCTATCAGGGAGCATGGCAGGAAGGATTGCGCCTGATGTTCCAGAAAAGGCTGCTTTATGATATTGATAACTTCGATAATACGCTTTATAACCGCGAAGATCTTAAGTGGATTCGTCATACCTATGTTTCCCATTTGCTCTATGCATGGGATCATCAGTATTATGACAGCAAGGATCTTAAAAATAATCTCCAGGCTTTCATCGAGCGTGGCAAGAAATGGTATGGAGGGGATGATTTTATCGGAATCTGGCCTACATGGCCTTCTCTTGGACTCGATCAGAGGAATCAGTGGGATCTTTTCCGTGATCTTCCGGGGGGGTTAAAAGGACTGAATCAGACTGCCAGCATGTGCAGAAATCTGGGTACCCGATTCTTTATCTGTTATAACCCATGGGACGCAGATACGCGTTCTGAAAGCCATTATGGTGGCATGGCCCAGCTTATTAAAGAAGTAGGTGCTGATGGTGTTGTGCTGGATACAAAAGGCAGTTCATCGCTGGAATTACAATATGCTGCTGACAGCGTGCGCAAAGGAGTTATCATGTACAGTGAAGGTATGGCTGTTACGAAGGATATGCCCGGAATTGTTGCAGGAAGGGTGCATAATGCATTGTATTATCCTCCGATGCTCAATCTGAATAAAATGATTAAGCCTGATTTTGCTATTTTTCGTGTAGCTGAAATTTCTTTCGGACCTATCAGAAGAGAATATGCCACTTCATTTTTTAACGGTTATGGTACCGAAGTAAATATTATGAGGTCGGGCCGTCCGGACAGTATCGAGCAGGATTACCGTTTTTTTGGTCAGACCGTCAGAATTCTGCGTGAGAATACCAGCAATTTTGTGGATTACAACTTTACCCCGCTGGTACCAACCCTTAAGGATAATGTTTTCGTTAACTGCTGGCCTGGTAATGATAAATTGGTTTATACGATTTTCAGCCTCCTTCCTGAAGGGTTCGACGGCAATCTTTTTGAAGCTCCCGCAACTAAAGGTTATCACTGGGTGGATGTTTGGGATCACAAGGAAATTGAGCCCAGCCTGGTTGATGGCAAATCCTTTATTCCGGTGAGAACTGAAGCTTTTCATAAGTCATGGCTCGGAACGAATAATGAAGGCGCCGTGAGTTCCGTTATTCGTTTTCCATCCATTTTATCGGTTAAACTAAATGTGGACCAGCTGAACTTATCAGCTTCAAAAGGGGATGAGATCAGGATATGGGCCGGGAATCCCACCTATGAGAAGAAACCGGTAGTTTTTGACACAAAAGCTAAATCTATTCGCCTGGGTGATTATTTCGGAAGGTTTGATGGGAATTTTATTATTCAGCTTTTTAAGGGGAATGAGATTCTCGATGAGAGAATCGTAACGATTAAGGTTGGTACTGCGCGGCTGGTGAGCCATTCGGTTACTACCGCGCCATCAGCTAAGGCCCCTGTCGGGATGGTTAAGATTCCTGAGGGAATGTTTACCTGGAAAGGGACCCATGGGGATGATTTTATCGCATATCCTGAGATTCCGGTAAAAGAGTCAGTAAAAATGGGATCATTTTATATGGATAAATACCCGGTGACCAATGCACAATTTTATGATTTCATTAAAGCGGTTAACTACCAACCGGCAGACACATGCAACTTCCTGAAGCATTGGGTTAACGGTAAGCCTGCTAAAGGAACGGAGAAGCAACCGATCGTGTATGTTTCTTATGAAGATGCACTTGCGTATGCAAAATGGGCTGGCAAGAGGCTTCCGACTGAGATGGAATGGCAATTTGCTGCACAGACTCCTGACTTGCGACCATGGCCTTGGGGTGAGGATAAAGGCATAACCCGCGAAGAAGAGTTTGTAACCGGAACGCTCACTGTTAAACGCATAAAAGGTATCGACCCTAAATATTGCAATACAAAAACCGGAAAGATTGAAGCAGTAGGTTTACATCCCAAAGGTGCTAATCCGAATGGACTCGAAGACCTGGTAGGGTCGGTATGGCAAATGACCAACGATGAGTACGACAATGGAACGGTCTATTATGTCATTATGAAGGGCGGCAGTTATTTCAATCCCAGTTCAAGTTGGTGGTATGTGCAGGGCGGACCCAGAGAATTACATTACAGGCAGATGCTGCTGAGGGTTTCCAGAGGCTTTGAGAGAAATTCGACGGTGGGATTTCGGTGTGTGGCGGATTAAAGATTAGAGCTGCCAACTTTTCTTCATCTTAAGTTGGCAGCTCTAAATAAAGTGGACAGCATAAAAAAGCCGCTCGGCAAACCGGGCGGCTTTTCTATTTTATTAGGTTAACTTAGTCTTTGTACGAAATCCGTCCGCCAACACCTGATGTATCGAGGATATTCAGTTCCTGAAGTCGTGCAATGATCTTTTCAGCTTCGTTGTCATCATCAAGAGTAATTAATTTTACAGCATCAACCAGCTTAGCTAGAAACTTTGGCCGGGCAACTTTTTTCATTCCGAATAAATTACTCATCACTGTCGACAGATTGGTGTCATCAGTTGGATACAGTGCAACCTTTTCAGCGACCTGCTGAACGGTAATTTCCTTGTCGATCCGTTGCTTTCTTGGCTTAGCTTCTTTGGTAGCCTTAGGCGTTTTTGCTGCTTTGACAGGTTTAGCGGCCTTAGGAACTTTAGCGGCTTTAGCAGGTTTTACCACCTTAGCTGCCTTCGGAGCTTTCTCAGCCTTCGGAGCTTTCGGAGCTTTCTCAGCTTTTGCGGCCTTCGCGGGTTTAGCTTCTTTCGGAGCTTTAACTGCTTTGGCGGCCTTTACCGGTTTAGCTTCTTTAGGAGCTTTAGGAGCCTTAATAGCTTTGGCAGCCTTTACCGGTTTAGCTTCCTTGACTGCTTTAACCTTCTTGGTTTTTTCATTTTTAACACCCGGTTTGCGTCCTCTTTTTGGTTTTTCGACAACAACAGGTTGTTCAGCGGCTGCCGGTTGCGCAGCTACAACAGCAACTTCTTTTTTCTTGCGGCCGCGTTTTTTTGGTTCAGCAGGAATTGCTTCGGTTACCGGGGCTTTTGCAGCTGCAGGACGGCCGCGTTTTTTCTTTGGAACCTCGATGTTTTCAGTAACTGGCACAACAGCTTCCTGAACTTTCTTAGGGCGTCCGCGCTTACCTGTTTTTACTGGTGCATTTTCCGTTGCCTGAACTTTTTTCGGCCTGCCGCGGCGACCGGTACCCTTAGGTTTTTCATCTTTTATTTCATCTTGTGCAGGTGAAATCAATTCAGCAGGGATACCCTGATTTCTCAGGAATATTACTGTTTTTTCGAATTTTGAAGATTTAGAGACGATATAAAAATCGATTTCTTCTTCAGGATTTATTAATTGACCAATAGTCAAAACTATATGATGCGATAAATCAGATGCATCCATGTCGACGATATCAACCCAAATCAGGTTATTCCCGTATTTAGGTAATTCCATGATTAATTCTCTGGGAATTCTTATGTTACTGGTGTCTGCATAAACATAAACCAAGTAATTATCCTCATGGTTTAAAATCCGGTCTTTAATTAGCTTAAAGTCCTTGCTTTCAGTGAAAAATATTGATGTTGCCATATAATTGTGATTAATTTCCTCTATATTGGAGCATATTTTGCAAAGTTCATAAAATTAAACTAAAAACTCTGTCTTTTATTTAATTATTAATCAGAGAATAACAATAATTAACAATTGACTCCTATCTATTAATATGAAAACAACGTCAAGAAGGTCAGCAATAATTAAATTCGGTGCCTTGATTGCTGGTGCTGGAGCAGCTTCGCAACTTGTTGGAAGTGAGTTGGATGAACGAATTAGTCTCCCTGAATATCTTGGTATCCCCGGACCGGTAAACCGGCCATTAACTGCAATAGTAATTGGTGCAGGAAACCGTGGTAATGTTTATGCCGGATATGCATTAAAATATCCTGATGAACTTAAGATAGTTGGTGTGGCTGAGCCTGTTACCCATAAAAATGAGCGCTTTGCCAAAGCA
This sequence comes from uncultured Bacteroidota bacterium, assembly GCA_903919065.1. Lineage (GTDB taxonomy): Bacteria > Bacteroidota > Bacteroidia > Bacteroidales > UBA12481 > UBA12481. Next base: position 8,346 of record CAIXHD010000095.1, on the reverse strand, counting down.
CATAATATTCCTGATGAAAATCGATTTCCATCCTGGGAATTTGTTTTTCAACGTGAAAAATTTGCAGATGCAGTAATTATTACGACGCCTGACAATCTGCATTACGGACCAGCTATGGCTGCACTGCCGCTTGGCTACGACATGATTTGCGAGAAAGTTGTTGCGCAAACATGGCGACAGTGCAACGATATTCTGAATTCTGCAGTTAAATACCAATCAATTGTCGCAGTATGCCATGTATTGCGGTATACCCCTTATTTCAGAAAATTGAAGGAGCTGTGTTCTTCCGGAGTTTTCGGTGATATTCTGAGTATTCAGCACACGGAACCAGTTGAACATATTCACATGTCACATTCTTTTGTTCGTGGTCCCTGGCGTAATTCCAAAGAATCAAATCCGATGATCCTGTCCAAATCCTGCCATGATACCGACATTCTTCGCTGGCTGGTGGATAAGCCATGTACAAAGGTTTCATCTTTCGGGAAATTGTCGCTGTTTCGAAAAGAAAATGCCCCTGCCGGAAGTCCCCTGCGCTGCTCCGACGGATGTCCTGCTGAAAATCAATGCCCATATAGTGCCCTTAAAATCTATGAACGTGATAAAACATACCTGGGTCATCTGAATCTCGAAACCGGTACTGAAGCTGAGATTCACGAAAAATTAAAAACTACCCGTTACGGAATTTGCGTTTACAAACAGGATAATGATGTTGTTGACCATCAGGTATGTAATTTTGAATTTGACGGTGGCACAACAGTTGCATTTTCGATGGAAGCCATGACTCCTTATGGTGGCAGGCGTACACGGATTATGGGCACAAAAGGTCATGCATACGGAGATGAAACCGATTTGGAGTATTTTGACTTTTTAACCCGGAAATCTACTAAATGGAATGTAAACCAGGCTGATATAACCTCTGGTCATGGTGGTGGAGATTATGGCCTGGTCCATGATTTTATAAGGGCTTCCATAGCTAAGGATCCTGCCTTGTTAACATCAACTATTCAAGCCTCCATGGAATCGCATCTGATGGGTTTCATGGCCGAAAAAAGCCGGTTGAATGGTGGTAAAATGATGGAAGTAAAATTGTAAAAACACAACTATTCCAGTGAATAATTATCAGGCTTTATTTGACCGTCAATACAATTATTTTTTCAACGGAAATACACGTGATATCAAGGGTAGGATCGATGCAATCCGTTCCATTGGCAATGAATTAAACAGGTTCGAAAAGCAAATTAATGAAGCCATTTTCCTTGATTTAAGAAAATCCGGATTTGAATTATTCACCACGGAAATTGCAAGTGTTCAGCACGAAATTAAATGGATATCGTCACAGCTCCGGAAATGGACACGGCCAATAAAAGTCAGGACCAATCTGGTCAATCTTCCCGGCAGGAGCCGCATAATTATCGAGCCCTATGGGAATACATTAATAATCGGAACGTGGAATTATCCTTTTCTATTGAACCTTAAACCGGCTGTCACAGCTATTGCTGCTGGAAATCCGGTGATAATTAAGCCAAGCGAACATTCTCCCCATTCCTCTGAAATCATGGCGAAAGTGATTTCAGCTGCCATTCCTGAGGAAAGGGGTTCTGTTGTTTTGGGAGGCATACCTGAAGTCACGGAATTGCTGAGACTGCCATTTGAAAAGATATTTTTCACCGGCAGTACAAACGTTGGAAAACTGGTCATGAAGGCGGCAGCAGAGAATCTTGCATCGGTTTCACTGGAACTGGGAGGGAAATCACCTGCAATTGTATTTCCGGATGCTGTTCAGCCGGTTTCGGCACGAAGAATTGTATGGGGCAAATTCCTTAATGCCGGGCAAACATGCATTGCTCCGGATTATATATTGGTTCACGAGTCGGTGGCTCAAAACCTGATCGATAATCTGGCATTACAAATATTATCCATGTTTGGCCCGGATGTTTCTAAATCTGATGCTTTCGGCCGGATAGTCGACCAACGACATTTTGAAAGGCTGGCAGCATTAATAGATCCCGCTAAAACGGTTATCGGGGGGACTCATAGTTTGAAAGACCTTTTTATCAGTCCGACAGTGCTTTATCCGGTAAGTTTTTCTGATCCTGTGATGCAGGAAGAAATATTCGGACCTATTTTGCCTGTTATTCCTTATTCTGATATAGATGATGTTATCAGGCAATTAAAATCTCTGCCAAAACCACTGGCATTATATGTCTTTACCAAATCTGTGAAGGATCAGGACAAGGTGTTTTCATCGGTTTCTTTTGGCGGGGGATGTATAAATGATGCTGTCATGCATATTGCAAATCCTTATCTGCCTTTTGGCGGAGTGGGACCATCAGGTAACGGAAGGTATCATGGGAGGTCGGGAATACTTGAATTCTCTAACCAAAAATCAGTCATGAACAAGGCTACCTGGATTGATCCTTTCATCCGCTACCCTCCATTTACTGCCTTTAAGGAAAAAATCCTGAGAAAACTTCTCTGACCATTTTGCCGGACTGCCGTTTCCTCCTGATTTTTCATAATTTTGACGGCAAATTGATACGCCATGATCCTTTTTTATCAGAATTCTGAGGAAATCTTCGCAATTGGAGTCAACAGGTCCTTATCCGGCGAGGAGTTAGATAAGCTTTACTGGCTTTTCGGTAAAGCAAACCGTTTGGACACCTTAGTTCTGGACGGTTTTTTTGTAGGTCCGCGCAAGGAGATGGTTACCCCCTGGTCGACCAATGCTGTTGAGATCTCCATTAATATGGGAATCACTGGAATTGAGCGTATCGAGGTATTTAAGGCAGCGGCGGCAGATCATTCGCATCATGATCCAATGCTTCAGGTTCTGTACCCGAAATTGGATCAGCATATATTTACTATTGAGCATCAACCTGATCCTGTAAGAAATATCGATGATATCAAAAAATACAGCGAACAGGAGGGATTGGCTCTCAGCGCTGATGAAATTGAATACCTGGATGAGCTGGCTACCCGTTTAGGTCGCCCTTTAACAGACTCCGAAGTATTTGGCTTTTCGCAGGTGAATTCGGAGCATTGCCGGCATAAAATCTTTAACGGTCAGTTTATTATAGATGGTAAAGAGATGCCTGAAACTCTTTTCGCTCTGATTAAAAAAACATCAAAGGAAAATCCGAACCGCATTGTTTCTGCCTATCATGATAACGTTGCCTTTATTGTAGGACCTGATATCGAACAGTTTGCCCCTGCATCACAGGTTAAGTCTGACTTTTTTGAAGTCACTGATTTTAGTTCTGTTATTTCCTTAAAGGCTGAAACGCATAACTTCCCGACTACAGTGGAACCGTTTAACGGGGCTGCAACGGGATCCGGAGGTGAGATCCGCGATCGAATGGCAGGAGGGAAGGCCAGTATGCCTTTGATCGGAACAGCTGTTTATATGACCTCTTATCCAAGGATGGGTAGTGAAAGAAGTTGGGAATATGCTCTCGACGAGCGGAAATGGCTGTATCAGACCCCGGAAGATATTCTGATTAAGGCATCAAATGGAGCCAGCGATTTTGGAAATAAATTCGGACAGCCCCTGCTTTGCGGCAGTCTGCTGACCTTTGAACACTCCGAACATCAAAAGAACTATGGATTTGATAAAGTTATCATGCTGGCCGGTGGGGTAGGTTATGGCAAAAATGAGGATGCCAAAAAGGACCTTCCCGAAGCTGGTGACATCATTGTTGTTCTTGGAGGTGATAATTACCGTATCGGCATGGGAGGCGGAGCAGTTTCATCAGTAGCTACCGGTGAATATGCCAATAAAATTGAACTCAACGCCGTTCAGCGGTCCAACCCTGAAATGCAAAAGAGGGTTTATAACGCCATTCGCGCCCTTGCCGAAACGGGACTGAATCCAATAAGGTCCATTCATGACCATGGAGCCGGCGGACATCTGAATTGCTTATCTGAATTGGTTGATCAGGTGGGTGGTGAAATATATCTGGATAAATTGCCGATTGGCGACCCAACACTGTCTGCCAGAGAAATCATCGGCAATGAATCCCAGGAAAGAATGGGATTGGTTATTGCACCGAAAGATATCGACAGCCTCCGCCAGGTTGCCTCCCGCGAACGTGCACCGATGTATGAAGTTGGCCGGATCACCGGTGACCGCAGGCTTCTGTTTGTTGACAGAAATACCAATATAAAACCTATAGATCTTGCCCTTGATGATTTCTTTGGTAAGCCACCAAAAACTGTATTAACAGACGAATCCGGAATCGCTGATTTCGAACCCATAGCCTATGAGATTGGGAAATTCGAGGAATATCTTGATAAAGTTCTTCAAATTGAGGGTGTTGCGTGTAAAGATTGGCTGACCAATAAGGTCGACCGATCGGTAACAGGCCGGGGAGCCGTTCAGCAAACCGCCGGTGAAATACAGCTGCCATTAAACGATCTCGCTGTTGTCAGCATAGATTATCAGGGGGTAAGCGGTATCGCCACCTCTCTGGGACATGCTCCGGCAGTGGCAATGATTTCCCCTGCCGCCGGATCACGCATTGCTGTAGGAGAAGCGCTGACCAACCTCATTTGGGCCCCCATGGTGGACCAGCTTAAATCGGTCTCTTTATCTGCCAACTGGATGTGGCCGGCAAAAAATCCGGGTGAAAATGCCAGACTTTATCAGGCTGTTCAGGCTCTTAGCGAGTATTGTATCGATTTGGGAATTAATGTTCCTACCGGAAAAGATTCCATGTCGATGACCCAAAAATATCCTGATGGAACCGTAGTTCTGTCTCCGGGAACAGTCATCGTTTCGGCAGTTGGTGAAGTAACAGATATCCGGAAGGTTGTTCCACAGGTTCTGAATCAGGATCCCGATACCCAGCTGATCTATGTTGATTTTTCTGATGGGTCGTTCAACCTGGGTGGCAGCAGTTTTGCACAGATCATTAATCGTATAGGCGTTGACGCTCCTGACTGTATTCCTGCCGGTGCTTTTAAAAAGACTTTCGATGCCATTCAAACACTGATCGAACAGGGAGCCATTTTAAGCGGTCACGATGTATCTGGGGGCGGATTGGTTACTTGTCTTTTGGAAATGTGTTTCAGTAACCTTTCCGGAGGTTTGGACATTCATCTTGATAGGTTTAATGTCACCGATCCGGTAAGGCTCCTTTTCTCGGAACAGCCGGCTATTGTGATTCAGGTGAAAGAGGCTGATCAGGTGGAAGCATTTTTCCGGGAAAATAATGTACTGTCATACAGGTTAGGACAACCTGCGATATCCCGGAAAATCAAAATCACAGGGGATAATATCAATTATACACTCGACATCGATAAATTGAGAGATACCTGGTATCGAACCTCGTATTTGCTCGACCGCAGACAGTCAGGAATTGAGATGGCAGCCCTGCGTTATGATAATTACAAGTTGCAACCACTGAAATTTTCTTTCCCCACGCATTTTTCCGGAAAATTCAGTGATCTCGCCATTGATCCGCGAAGAAGAAAGCCTTCAGGAATAAGGTCGGCAATTATCCGTGAAAAGGGAGTTAACGGCGACAGGGAAATGGCCTGGGCTATGTATCTGGCCGGCATGGATGTGAAAGATGTTCATATGACCGACCTGATTTCAGGCAGGGAAACCTTGGACGATGTCAACATGATTGTGTTTGTCGGAGGTTTTTCAAATTCTGACGTTTTAGGATCGGCCAAAGGGTGGGCGGGAGCCTTCCTTTTCAATCCCAAAGCCAGAATGGCGCTAGAAAAGTTTTATGCTCGCCCGGATACCCTTAGCCTCGGTGTTTGCAATGGCTGCCAGGTAATGATGGAACTCGGACTTGTATATCCCGGACGTAATGAGCATCCGAAAATGCACCTGAATAAATCCGGCAAATTCGAATCTTCATTCCTGACGCTGAATATTGAACCGAATGAATCCGTTATGCTGAAAAGCCTTGCAGGTAGTCGCCTGGGCATATGGGTTGCGCATGCCGAAGGTCAGTTTGTATTACCTGATCCCATCGATAGCTACCATTCACCGGCACGATTCTCCTATTCAGGCTATCCTGCGAATCCAAACGGTTCCCCTGCAGATATTGCCTCGCTCTGTTCCGAAGATGGCCGCCATCTGGTAATGATGCCACATCTTGAACGGGCATTTCTGCCATGGCAATGGCCTCATTATCCTGCTGATCGAGTTCAGGATGAAGCCACACCATGGCTGGAAGCCTTTGTTAATGCAAGAAACTGGATTAAAACCTGCTAGAGCCGTCCCAGCAATGGGTACATAATTTCTCTTTCGGAAGGCCTATGGCTTCCACAAGGTCATTCATGTCCTGATACATCAGTGAATCGAGTCCGAGATCTATGGCAATCTGTTTTACCATCGCCTGGTAACGATCAGATTGAGGGTTTACATATTCCTGAAAATGATCTTCCGATCCGTCCAATTTTGAGATCGCTTTTCTGGTGGCCAGTTCAAGTGTGCTTCTCGATTGGGAAAAATTAAGGAACATACAGGGAAATGTGAGGGGAGGGCAGGCGATTCGCATATGCACTGCTTCAGCACCGCATGCATGCAGATCCTTGGTGTTGTCGCGCAACTGTGTACCTCTGACAATAGAGTCATCAAGGAATACAATCCTTTTACCTTTTACCAGATCAGCATTCGGAATGAGTTTCATTTTGGCAACCAGATCCCGGGTAGTCTGGTCCTGGGGCATAAAACTTCGTGGCCAGGTGGGTGTATATTTAGTATAGGACCTCTTGTAAGGAATTCTTTTTTCGTTACTGTAACCTATTGCATGGCCGATTCCGGAATCCGGTATGCCGCTTACGAAATCCACTTCAACGGTATCTCTCCGTGCCAGGGCAGCGCCGCAACGATAGCGGGATTCATCAACATTGATGCCTTCATAGTGAGATGGCGGATAACCGTAATAAACCCAGAGAAACGAACAAATCTGCATCTCGGTTTTTGCCTGCAGAACAGATTCCATTTTACCGGCTGTAAGGCGGACAACTTCGCCCGGGCCAACATTGTAATGGGTTTCGTAACCGGTATTGGAAAATGAGCAGCTCTCTGAGGCAGCACAAAAACCTTCCCCGTTTTTTCCTATAATAATCGGAGTGCGGCCAAGTTTATCTCTCGCTGCCAACATGAAATCCTTCGTGAGTATCAGGATGGAGCAGGACCCCTTGATATGCCTTTGAACATTTTCTATGCCGGAAACAAAATCCTGCTCTTCACAGATTAGTTTGGCAATCAGTTCAGTATGATTGGTAAAACCCTGCGAATTTTCGAGGAAATGTCCTCCCTTTTCGAGAAAACGCTTAGTGAGTTCATCGATGTTATTTATACGGCTGACTGTTACCAGTGCAAACATCCCGAGATGGGTATTCAGCAAAATAGGCTGACTATCGGTGTCACTGATAATTCCAATTCCGCTATTTCCGGAAAATCGGTTGATCTCATCTTCGAATTTATTCCTGAAATAACTGTTCTCCAAACTATGGATCGATCGTTCGAATGCATTGGTAAGGCTGTTAAAAAAGGCCATCCCGCCACGTTTCGTGCCGAGATGGGAATGATAATCTGTTCCGTAAAAGACTTCAGAGACCACATCGTGTGTGGAAATCGATCCGTAAAATCCGCTCATTATTTTGTTTGGGTTGAGTTAACTATTTGGTTTTGTTCAGAATAAACACTGAGTATGGCTGTAGGTAAATGGCTCCAATACCTGATTTAAATACTTCATGGGTTCCAAGAAGCATACTGTATTCCTCCATCCCTTTCGGACTTTCGAGGCGCTGAACCTCCTTGCTGAGATTCATCATGATCAGTACTGATTCATCGCCTAATGCCCTGTAATAGGCAATAACCTTTGGATTCATCTGGATGACAGGCTGGAAAGATCCCTGACTCAGGGCCATGGATGAATTTCTAAGGTTAATCAGTTTCTTATAGAAAACATAAAGGGATTTAGGATCTTCGAGCTGATAACGCAAAGGTTTTACCGTCTGTGAAGTGCTTTGGAAGGGCTTCTCCCAGGTGGTTTGTCCTTTGTCCTCTCCTTCAACGTTCCATAAAAACGGCTCCCTGATGTATTCATCCGGCTTTTGGCCCAACATGCCGATCTCTTCTCCGTAATAAATGAAAGGGTTACCTGGAAGGGTAAGCAAGAGGGTTGCCGCAACTTTTCCCTTATCAGTTTTATTCCCGATATCGGTCATGATACGGTTCATGTCATGGTTAGACAGGAAAATCGCATCCTCGTAAAAGTTGTTTTGCTTCTTGTACAAATCGCGTATCTGCCACCATGTCTGGAGTATATAATGGTCTGTTTCCTCCTGCAAGCTGAGCCTGATACTATCGGCAAGCTG
>CAIXHD010000094.1 GCA_903919065.1 uncultured Bacteroidota bacterium | reverse complement strand
GCCATTGTGTTTATTAAAGATAAGGATAGCAAGCTGATCTATGCCAATAAAAACATGGATATGGCGCTCGGTGCATCAAAATGGATTGGTTTGCCCACTGCAGAGATTTTCGGCAGCGAAACTGCCGCAAGAATATCCGAGGATGATCAGGTAACGCTTCAGGTCGGCTATCGAAAAATCGAGGAAAGTTTTCTTACCCTGGATGGAAAAGTTCATGATTATGAAACGCAAAAGTTCTCCATCCCACTGTCAGGTGAGGATGCTTTGCTTGGAGGGATCGCAATTGATGTTACCGAACAAAGAAGAGCAGAAGCAGAAATCAGGAAATCAAAAAGCGATGCTGAACTGGCGAATCTTGCCAAAAGCGAGTTCCTTTCGCGAATGAGTCATGAACTTCGCACACCCATGAATTCCATCCTAGGTTTCTCTCAATTATTGGATATGGGTGAACTGACTCCGGGTCAGAGGAAAGCGGTTAATCACATATTGAGCAGCGGACATCATCTGCTTACATTAATCAACGAAGTCCTTGATCTTTCCAGGATCGAAGCCGGAAGAATTTCACTATTACCCGAACCGGTTCAACTTTCTGCAGTCATTTACGAAATCCTCGCCAGTGTGAGTATGCAGGCTCAAAGCCGCATGCTCACTTTGACACTCGTGCCATCACCTGCCAACGAACTTTTTGTGATGACCGATCGTCAGCGCTTAACCCAGGTTCTTATAAACCTGATCAATAATGCCGTGAAATATAATAGCACCGGTGGGTCCGTCATGATTCGAACCGAGAGGATTTCGATGGGGGAAGCCCGAAATACCAATCTCCGCATTTCCATAACGGATACAGGGCAAGGCATTTCTGCTGAAGAGATTCCAAAACTCTTCCTTCCCTTTGAGCGGTTGGGAGCCGAACAGACTGAAACAGAAGGTACCGGACTCGGACTGGCAGTTGTGAAATTGCTAATGGATGCTATGGGAGGAAAAATAGGCTTGGAAAGCATGCCTGGAAAGGGAAGTACTTTCTGGATTGAGCTGCAGGAGACAGAAAAACCGGTCATTGGGAGCCCTCTGAAAAACCCTGAACCCAAAAAAGAAACACCAATCAAAAACAGGATCGGCTCCATACTCTACATCGAGGACAATTTAATACATATCAGATTGATAGAGCAAATCCTGCACTATCACAGGAGCACAATTAGCCTGATTCTGGTTTCCAATGAAGAAGAGACCATTCAGAAAGCTGCCGAATCCTTGCCTGACATGATTCTTCTCGATCTCAACCTGCCTAATCTATCCGGCGAGACAGTACTGGCAAACCTTCAGGCAGATATAAGAACAAGATCTATCCCGGTTGTTATTATAAGTACAGATGCCATGCCTTATCAGATTGATAAATTAATGAAGGCCGGAGCCAGCCATTATCTGACCAAGCCTGTAAATGTTGTCGAATTCCTAAATGTGGTGGATCAGATTTTCGAACGACCTTTTTAATAGTTTTCAGTCTTCAGTACTCAGTACTCAGTCTTCAGTACTCAGTACTCAGTCAGCAATTGGCAGGAATTCGTGGTAAGGGACGGGGTCCCCGCTTCCGGCTGCGCCTGCGCGGGGATGACAACTCTCCGAGGTAAATTTTCGTAGACTGGAGACTGCCGGCTGTAGACTGAAGACTCTTCCGATCTTCTCTTCTGTCACCCGTCACCTGTCACGCGTCACTTCTCATAAACTTGCTAATGTCAATGTAAAATAATACCTTTGTGAACTGATCGTATGAATTTTTAATATGTCTAGTTCACCAATTAAGAATTTCGATATCATTCTGGC
>CAIXHD010000093.1 GCA_903919065.1 uncultured Bacteroidota bacterium | reverse complement strand
TCATCATGGCTACCGACGGCACTAAGAGAACCGTTAAGAAATTTGAAATTATCAGATAAAGGCCGGCTGTCGGATGCCGGAAGTCTGCTGATAATGCACTCGGCCACTGCTTCCGAAAAATCAAGAACAGGTATCTTTGAAACCTGTCTGAAGGTTTTTTTACAAAGCGGACAGGCTGTAATCATAACATCGGGACTACCGACCGTCAATTCCGTATAGGCTCCGCGGGCAACAGCCCTGCGTGTGGCAATTTCGAGCCCGGGTGCGCCCAGACTGCCGCCGCAGCACAATCCTTCAATGGCAGGAGTTGCATCGTGTTGGTACAACTTTGACAGTAATGCCCGTGGTTCCCTGGTGATGCCTGAGCCCCGGCCCAACTCGCAAGGTTCGTGGTAGACCGCGGTCAGATGGCTCTGGTCCACTTGTATCCTGTTCCATTCAATGAGTTCAAGTATGTATTGGGTATGATGCAATACAGTCATACCCGGGAGTGCAAATTCTTCATTGAACATCCGGTAGCAGATCGGACAGGAGGTCACCAGAAGCTCAGCTCCCGATGCAAGAAAATCGGCCTGTAACTGTTGCTTGATGCGATTTGCACCCTCAGACTGCCCGGCAAGCTTTAGGGGCCGGCCACAGCACGACCTGCCGTCTGAGTCATAGAATTGCCATGAAGATCCCGACTCGTCGAATATCGCTGACATCGATCGGATAACCGATGGAGTAAGGTGAGTCATGCAACCGGCAAAATAGATGATCCTCTGTTTCTGACCATTCCGTCCAGCATGACCTGAATTAGCTGATTTTGTGCCCATTGCCATGTCAGCCCGACTTATTTGCCTGAGCGGCATGAGTTCCAGTCCAACCGGACATGCCTTTTCGCAACGTCCGCATTGCAGGCAATCCCACTGAACATCAGAGGTCTCTTTGTGGCGTAACGATTTAATAAAATAGCTGCTTTGAATTCGTCGTCCGGGCAATGGATCAGCGAGTTGACAAGGATCGATACATACACCGCAAGATGAGCAGGCATGCAAGGAGAGGTCAGTAAATCCGGGGGATGCCGCTGACAACCTGATTCCATATTTTCTGAAAAATATCAATACCGGTTCCGATGGAATATGAGCATATCGTGTGAATGGCAGACAAATAAAGAATACCATCAGAACGAATGAATATGCCCACCAGAGGGGCAGAATAAAAGGCTCAAGGCACGAGGCACAAGGCTCAAGGCTCAGGGCTCCAGAATCAAGGCTCAAGGCACGAGGCTCAAGGCTCAAGGATGAAGTAAAAAGGTTTAAGGTGGACGCCATGAGGTGGCCGAGGGTGCCGGTGAGGAAGCTGCCGGTTCCGTTAGCTCCGCAAGTGGCACTTTCGGCTAACAGGCGGATCGGAAAAATAAGCCAGAGGGCAGTCAGTGCAAAACGGTCCACAGGACGCGGGCTGGTGGTGCGCTTCAACCCAAGCCAGGTCGACCGGAAACGCTTAAAAACAGCCAGCCCCAATCCGCTGATGACCAGGAGTAAAAATAAATCCATCCAAAAAGCAAAACCAGGTGTATAAACAGATTGTGGAAAGGAAGGACCAGGATCAAAAAAGCGCCAGAATACAGAAACATAAATAGGTTTAAATAATCTTCCGGAATAATATACCGATTCAATATTCCCAATCAGGATAAGCATGAACCAACCGAATGCCAGGCTCATGTGCAGATATCCCAACCGCCTGTTTACGCCAAAAATTCTTTTATGCAATAGTGATTCACGAATAGTTTCTCCGAGGGCTTTCCAGGTTCTTGCTGTGAAAATACTGTTGATCAGCCTATCCTTATCCTCAACTGACAGCTTTTCAATCCACCTGATTACCTTGTACAGGAAGAAAATCCCCATAAAGGAGAAGCCGATGGTGAACAGCAGCACAAAAGGATCAAACGGATGGAATACCTTTTGCAACATGACTATTGGATTTAAACTTTTGCATTATCTGTATGGAAACATATCGGGTAGGTATGCCACGCGGGCATACCAGCTGGCATTTACCGCAGAGGAGGCAGGACTTTAGAGTTGCCAACTCTAAGCAGGAGGCAGTGCCAAGCTGAAAAGCTCTGTTTAGAGTTGGCAACTCTAAGCAGAAGTCAGTGCCAAGCTGAAAAGCTCTGTTTAGAGTTGGCAACTGTAAGTGGAATTTCACCCCTGCCGGGCAGGTAGCTGTGCACGATCCGCAGCTGATACAGGCTCTCCAGGAGTTTACCGCCAGGGCGATTTTATCCGCCAGGGTGGTATCCAACTGGTCAAGATCAATCTGGCGTCCTGCTTTCGTTGCGAATCCAAAGTCTTTCCCGGCCATTTTCCTTACCTTTTTATTAAGTATTGCCATACTTCCATTGCCGCCGATCGTCCTGATGCCAAAGCCTCAGGAATGCTCATGGGGCCGCCGCAGGCTCCGGCATTGAATATGCCCGGCTGCCCTGATAAGCCTCCGCCACTTAAAGGATTGCTTTGCTTATAAAATCCGGTTTCCTGATCCGTACATGAAAAATTTTCAACGTCAACCATGGTACAGGAAGGTACCATGCCAACAAGCAATACCAGCCAGTCGACCGTAACTTTTACCGGCCGGGACATGAGAGTATCCTCTGCTTTCAGGACTATTCTTTTCTGCTGATTTTCTGAGGCTTCCGAAACTCTGCCTCGAATAAACTGCACATTATATTTTTCCTGAGCCTGACGGTATAACTCTTCGTATCCGCTTCCGAATGCCCGCATATCGATATAAAAGTTGTACACCTTGCAGGAAGGAAACAGCTCCCTGATTTCTATAGCCTGCTTTATCCCGGTAATGCAGCATAAGCGGCTGCAATAATTAATTCCGATCTGCTGGTCGCGTGAACCTACGCAATGAACAAATGCCATGGCTTCAGGAAAAGAACCATTACATTTTAGTTTCTCCTGACCGGTTTTAAGCATTTTCTCAAGATCAGGTGAAGTAATCACATGATCATACATTCCATAACCATACTCTTCCTTTAACCGTGCATCAAAAAAATCAAAGCCTGCAGCAATAATCACTGCGTTGTAACTCCCTTTTATTCCCTTGTTGGACAAGAGATTATAATTGCCATCAACTTTTTCAATACTGGAAACTATGGTTCCAAAGTGTTTTTTTATTTCGATAGCCTCCGTTTTTCCGCTGAAGTCTTTTAATATCTGATCAGCAAATTCACGATCCGGAAACAATTGATGATAATCATTCAGTTTACCTCCGGGCCGTTGCTCCTTATCGAACCAATCCACCTCCACACCCATAGCGGCAGCAGAAACTGCAGCAGCGATTCCGGCAGGACCGGCTCCAATAACAGCAATCCGGAACGGATTGGAAGAGGTATGTTTATTTTCTTTTAACATGCGTGCTCGTTAATCATTTGGGGATCTCCGATCAGGTTCCCTTTCAGGTCGGCATATTTCAATTCAGGATCGTAATCAATCCCGATTTTATCCAGCAAAACTTCAACAGGTACCTGATGAGTTTGCAAGCCGATCTGCCAGGGATCATACCCGAGAACAATGCCTGCCAGCTCCTCATGAGTAACCACCGGAATTTTCAGTCCGCCTGCACCATACACCGTCCCTTCAGATTCTTCAAGTGTGTACTGCCAGCGATCGAGAAACATGGCGCAACCCGGACAATTTGCCACCATAAGGTCAGGTTCAAAGGGTTGCATGGATTCCAGCTTGATCTTCGACTGTGAGATCGAATATCCCCTGTTTTCCTGCACCAGGTAATTACGAAACCCAAATCCACAGCAATGGCGCCTTTCGGGATAATCAACTGTCTGGCCGCCCCAGGCGTTGATCAACCCCGTAAGAACCTGTGGAAATTCCGACCCGCCCACCCCTCTCTCAGGAAAGGTTTTGGCATAATGGCAACCGATATGATCAACAATTTTCAGCGGCTCACCGGTGTGCCTGTTGACCAGTTTATGTTTTGCTATGGCAGCAATTTCATTCCTGAATTTATAAAGTATATCCGAGGCATGCACCATATTTTCAGGCACTTCAAAACTGCGACCGGTAGCCTCGGAAAGGTATCCGGCAATTTTCTCCTTCAATTCCGGCTTGTGTTTCCACATGTCGAGAATTTCCGAATAAAGTCCGAAAGAAGTAACGCATGATACCGCCAGATTTTTGTATTCCTTTTCCTTCATCAGTGCAAACTGGCGGGCCACAACAGTCATGGTAGTTTCAAGTGGTACTATGTCTGAGTGATAACCTATCCCGGTGCAGGTGGTGTGATCGGCATCCTCAAATACTTTTTTCCCCAGCTTATTACGCAGAATATCAATAAAAAGGTTTTCCGCCCCGGGAAAAAAGTTTTGTCGGATACAACTTCTCACGTAGAAGTAGTTATCCTCCGCGATCTCCTTCTGATATTCTTTCCAGTATTTGCTCATAGTGACAGGTGACTAGTGACAAGTGACCTTGCAGGCACACTTGAATCTCCCACTTCAGCATTCAGAATTGGATTTCGAATCTCTAACATCTGCCCTCCTTACTTCCTTCAATTTCAATAATTTTCCATAATCTCTTGCAGCCGGTAACCTCAAATATCCGGTCGAGCTCCTCGAGTGATTCTTTGCTGATTTTTCTCAGAAGACCGGGACCAGACTGATCATATCCGGAATCAAAACGTGTATAAACCTTATCCGAGTTATTGGACATCCAGGCCCATACAGGCCCCTGTTCCGGGTGCATGACCGGATCGACCCTGGTAGGGTGAATGCAATATCCGGTTTCAAGAATATTATGACCGATAGCCCGCTTGATAGATAATTGCTGACGACCGAGAGCCGAATGGGCAAACAGGCCGGTCTTAATGGAAACCGACCGGAGAATCTGAATCATGGTCCCCGGAGTATTTCCTCTGGGGCATCGCGGCTTGCAGCTCATGCACTGTCCGCAGTACCAGATCAGGTCAGACTGGAGCATAATCGAGAGGGTCTCCTCATCGCCATCCCTGACAAGGTTCATCACAACCCTCGGATCATAATCATAATAACCTGCAGCAGGACAAATTGCGGTGCAAACACCACAATTCATGCATGAGCGGCACGATTCCTCATAACGCGGATCATCAGCTATTTGTCCGGCAATATTCCCCTTGTTCATGTGAAAGCAAAGCTACGGCGCTGAAGCTGTTTTCAGTAGAGAAGGAATACTGTAAAAATGTGATAGTGGTACTGAAAATAGTGGGTATAAATACTTACAATTCCACGAGCTTTTCCTTGATGGCATAAACTACCAGGCTGGCTGTATTCCGGCAGCCGGTTTTCAAGAGGATATTTGCCCGATGGCTGTCGACTGTTCGTTTGCTCAGACAGAGTGAATCAGCAATTTCCTGGGTCGACATTCCTTTGCATATCAAGAGGATAATTTCTTTTTCGCGGTCGGAAAGGGGTGAATCAGGAGTGAGCTCCTCAGGGGAATTTTTAAGTGAATTAACAAGGTTCATCAACAGCTCGCGTGAGAAATAGTTCCCGCCCTCCATGACTGTTTCCAGGGCCATCCGTACCTCGGTAAAATCTGAATTCTTCAATAAAAACCCTTTAACACCGGCATCAACCATTTTAAAATAGTAGTCCTGTTCGCCAAACATGCTCAGGGTAATAATCTTAAGATCCGGATATTTTAAAAGTGCCAGCCGTGCAGCTTCTATCCCATCCATCTCAGGCATTGCGATATCAAGCATAACAATATCAGGCTTATTCTGATCAAGCATATTAATAAACTCAACCCCATTTGATGCCTCCCCAGCAACTTCAAACCGACTCAGCGTATCAATCAGCATGCGCAAGCCTTTTCTGAAAAGTTTATGGTCATCAACCAGAACAACCTTGTATTTCATGACTTCTTAACTGCTTTTACTTTTATAAATACCCGTATGCCCAAACCTGGTTTTGATTCAACAGTGAGCTCTCCTTTAAGTGATTTTATTCTCGATTGGATATTAGTCAATCCGGCACCGTCACGCTGATTTTCTTTCATGGTCCGGTCAGCCTCAAATCCAATACCGTTATCCTGATATTCAACCAGCAATTCTCCGGATTCATACTTCAGGGAAAGACTCGCCTTTGTGGCTTGCGAATGCTGTATCGTATTATGAATCAATTCACTGGAAACACGATAGACTACTACTTCCAGATTTTCATCGAACCGTTCGGTTTTAAGGTTGGTCTGAAAATCGATCTCCAGCTGACCTGTCTGCACAATTTTGTGTACATAATTTGCCAGTGCCCTGACCATCCCAAAATTAGCAAGTACATGAGGGCTCAGGTGATCGGAAATATCCTTAAGACTCCGGATGGCCTCATCCACAGTTTCTGTTGCATTCCGAATAATAATAAGGCTCTGCTTATCATGAGCCAGCTGTTCCAGTGTTGACACGGACATTTTAACGGCGCTCAGCAAAGGCCCCATTCCATCGTGCAGATCTTTGGCAATTCGGGTTCGCTCCGCTTCCTCAGTTTGAATTATCGCCGTTAGAAATCGCCTCTCCGTCTTACGTCTTTCGATCTCCACCTTCTTCATCCATGCGAAAATCTGCTGTATCAGATAAACTCCTGTTGCAAAGAATACAGAAGTTATAACACCCATCCAGATATACAGTTCACGAAAATAATCGGGTTTAAAATCGCTGATAAAAGGAAGAAATTCTATAAAGCGCAGGATCACCATCAAAAGAAACCCTATGGTAATCAATATCCATGACAAGGCATACTTGGTTACGCTGAACAACTTTAAGGCTATCCCTGCTGCAATCAACTGCAGAATGATAGACAGGGCAAGGAGAATTTTCAGCATGACTAATCGGTTTTCATGCCAAATGTAATGAAGTAATAGTAACTTTGCCCAAACTGTTTACAATATGAATAGGCATTTCCTGCTCATTTTCTCACTTCCGGCGCTGGCATTTTTACTTATGTGTCAATCATGCGCAAAAGAGAATCAACCGCCCGTTGCACAATTTACAATTGAACCGGCCACCGGTAATGATCTAACCATTTTTATCATGAATGGTACGGCAACCACAGATCCGAATGATGATCCTGAAACAGTAATGGTGATGTGGGACTGGGAAGGTGACGGAATTTTCGATTCTCAATATGCCACCAAGAAAACAGGAGATCATAAATATTCAAAAGCCGGCGAATACACAGTTACTCTTGTTGCCAAAGATCCACGTGGACTTACTGATACGCTGAGGGTTCCGTTGGTTGTCGCCAGCTCTAACCTTCCACCGGAGGCTCCGTTTAATCCAACTCCGGAAGACGGGGGTGTAATTTTAACCATTAAACCCTGGTTAAAATGGAGCAGCAGTGATCCCGAAGGCGACCCCATGTTTTTCACCTGCTATTTTGGCAAAACTAACCCACCTGCACAATTTATAGCCAGTCAGATGGTCGGAACATTCAGCCCGGGAAAACTTGATTATGGCACCTCTTATTACTGGAAGGTAAAAATCCGGGATACAAAAGGGAACATCACTGAAGGTCCGGTATGGAGCTTCACAACATACAACCTGCATATTGGAACACTGACCGATTCCCGCGACAACCAAACTTATCAGACCAT
>CAIXHD010000092.1 GCA_903919065.1 uncultured Bacteroidota bacterium | reverse complement strand
GTCGCTACGGAAGCATCGTTCCGTTTTGATGTCCTGGCTCCCTGGTACAATACGATCTGGTCCTATATTCTGTATATACTTTTGGCCAGCGCAATCATATACCTGATTCTTGTCCTCAGGAACCGTCAGCTCATCAAGGAAAAAAGAATCCTTGAGCAACGGATTGAAGACCGCACCGCCGAGGTAGTGCAGCAGAAAGAGGAAATCATGAAACAGTCTGACGAGCTCGCCAGCAAGAATGATGAACTCGAAAAGATTAATAATACCGTAAAAGCCATCAATCAGGAGATCAAATTCGAAACCCTTCTGCAGTCGCTGATGGAAAAAATGAAGGTCATCAAGTCGGTTGAAAAGGCAACAGCCCTGGTGTACGACAAAAACGACGACATATTTAAATTCACGGCAAGCTTTGGCTGGGACATGGAAGCGCTGGCAAAGCAGAGATTCACACTCGAGCAGGCCGAGCAGCGCTATCTGGGCAACTCTCAGGAAATTTTTGAGGATGTTTTCCTCAGAACAGATTTTAAAACCTGGGAATACCTGACCGGACTGGGGTCAATCGCCCTGCCTAAATCGATGCTGGTAATGGTGATCAGGGTGGAAAACCGCGTGGAGGCTTTCCTGCTGCTGCAGAATATCAATAAGGAACATGCCTTTGAAGCCAAGGATCTCAGCTTTGTGCGAAACGCCAAAGAGCATATCATATCAGCATTCATTCGTACGCGCATCATGCAGGATCTGCAGCAAACACTGCAAAACCTGAAAGAGGCCCAGGATCAGCTGGTGCAGTCGGAAAAGCTTGCATCGCTGGGCGCGCTCATTGCCGGTATTGCGCATGAGATCCAGAACCCTCTCAATTTTGTCAATAATTTCTCCTCCCTTTCTGCCGATCTCGCCGAGGAACTGCTCGAGTCGCTGGAGAAAGCCAAAGAGGTCCTTGACGAGGATACTTATGCCGACATTCAGGAGGTTGTCACCATGATCAAGGGGAATGTCACCAAGATCCATGACCACGGCAAACGGGCTGAAAGCATCGTTAAAGGGATGCTCCAGCATTCAAGGGCCAAGAGTGGTGAATTTGAGATGACCGCCATCAATAATATGGTATCGGAATATGTGAACCTGGCCTACCATGGCATGCGGGCGAAAGACAAGGATTTCAATACCGCCATCCGCACTGAGCTTGATCCGGAGGTTGACAAGGCAGCCATTATTCCGCAGGATCTCAGCCGTGTGGTGCTGAATATCGTGAACAATTCATGTTATGCCCTCGATGAAAAAATTAAAAAGAATATCCCCGGATTTAAACCCGAGGTGGTGGTAAGTACCAAGAAGATAAAGGACAAGATTGAGATCAGGATAAGGGACAATGGTACCGGCATTCCCGATCATGTGAAGGAGAAAATCTTCAATCCTTTCTTCACCACAAAACCGGCCGGGTCGGGCACCGGTCTAGGGCTGTCGCTGAGTTACGACATTGTAACGCAGATTCACAAAGGTAAGCTCGAGGTGAACTCGCAGGACGGGGAGTTTACGGAGTTTATTATCACCATTCCGGAGAAACAAACGTGACACGTGACGCGTGACGCGTGACGCGTGACGCGGAAGAACGATGTAGGGGAGGACCCGTGTGTCCTCCCGATCGAAGACGAAAGACGAATAGACAGAAGACGGAAGATCAAATGAAGAAAATATTTCTCAGTGCGGTATTGTGCATTTCAATGCTGGTGCCGGCAGGCGCCCAGACAATGTTCAAGGTGAATCAGTATAATATTTACTACGATAACACCTTTATGCCGGTTTTAACCCTGTTTACGAATCACCAGATTTCACCGAAGTTCAGCGCTACCAGTTATTGTTACGTGAACGCGACGGCCAATCATCCGGTCACGGGTAATGCACGGAGCTGGGGCGAGGTGTTGGCTGGCGGATTGTATACACCGGTACCGGGAGTTTCGGTGGGTGTGATCGCCGGATTCCAGTCGAACGAAGCACAGATGTTCCGTATTTCCCCGCTGATTTTGCTGAACAAGAACCGCTTCTCGTTTTTCGGCGCCTTTGAGTTCGGTGGCGACCGGGTGCGCTGGGATTGTATGGGTTTCTACAATGTGAAATCTCTGAAGCTCGGCGGCGAGCTGATCCGCTACTACAAAATGTACGCTGCCGGTCCGAGGGCCGAACTTACCTTTTTTAAAAAGCAGCCGGTCACGGTATTTTACAGTGCTTTATGGGACTGGAAAGGCAGCAAGCTGGCCTCGATGTTTGGGATTTACACGTCGTTCCCCGGAGTTAAAAAGGCTTCCTGACGCACCAACGCTATCCGGTTTCGCTGATTCTCCTCAAGCGCTCATAATCGAGGACGCTGAAATTTTTACCCTCCATCCGGATCAAGCCATCTTCATCGAACTTTTTAAGTGTGCGGATAACCGTCTCTGAACTCATGCCGGATAACTCGGCCAGATCCTGCCGGGATAGTGGAAGTTCGAATTCGGCAGTTTTAAATATCCGGTCGGAAAGGCACAGCAAAATATCTGCCATCCTGCCAAAGGATTGTTTGTGTGTGAGGCAAAAAAAGCGGCCGGTGATCTGTACATTATTAGAGCTGAGAATATCAATCACCTCACGGGCAAAAGCAGGATTCCGCCCGACGAGAATTCTGAACACCGCGATATCAATCTGGCGAATTTCAGTATCCAGATAAGCCATTGCTGAATACTGGTAGGTATTGAATTCCTCGGAGATTGAGGTAAGGCCAAGCAGGTTTCCCGAAGGAATTATTTTCAGAACCAGCATGTTTTTTCCATTATCAATAAAAACCTTGGCCAATCCTTTTTCAATATGCATGATATGGGAAACAAAACTCCCTTGCTTGCAGATGATTTCCTTCTTTTTATAACGTACCCTGACAGAATTATCCTCAAGAAATTTTTGATCCTCAGGAGATAGCAGTTCAAAACATCTGCACTGATGTGAGCTAATCGTACAACTGGTGGTACCGGTAGAGTTTGGCATTTAAACTTTCAGATTGGCAACAATTTTACTCATAAAAAACGAAAAACTGATCTGCATCAGGAATTCCCCTGATACAGAACAGTAAAACTTATTACTTACCCCACCTCCTGTTTCTTTTCCGGTCGGCATCTTAAGATCACCTTTGTACTGATAATTAATTAACAACAGTATCCGGATATGGCTTTCACTTTTAATCTACCCAAAGCAGGTCTGACTGCAATTCTGGCTATTATTTCTCTATTCTTCATCAGCTGCACTAAAGATTCAAACGGAGTGAGGGTTGATTCGTGCGAAGGATGCCATACCAGCTATAGTTATCTGCAGGAGGTTTATTCACCCGACACGGCAGCACCGGCAGGCGGATGCGGAGGAGAGGCACCTCATTACGAACCCTACGACAGGGTATTCATGGGTGGTGCAGGGTATACAGCTTATAAAAGTTCAGAGCACTATAAAATAGGGTGTATTGGTTGTCATAATGGGGTCGACAAAACCGCTGACAAAAGCAAGGCACACTCTGGAACCTTCCTTGCACATCCTTCATCAGCCTATGACCAGAAATGCTCAGCCTGCCACAAGGAAGTAACTGACAATTTCAAAACCAGTATTCACAACGGATTTGGTCAGATGCGAAAAGTTACCATCAGAAGCGGTCTTACCGGACCCGATGACTTTTCGAAATTACCTGCACACCAGATCGAGGGATATACGACAAACTGCGCCACCTGTCACGGTACCTGCGGTAACTGTCATGTGGTACGCCCTGCCCTTGGCGGAGGCGGATTGTCCAATGGACATATGTTCACTAAAAAGCCCGATATGGTCAGTGTATGCGTAACATGCCATTCATCAAGGGGAGGACATGCATACATGGGTGTAGCATCGGGAACACAGCCGGATGTTCATCTGAAAAAAATGGGATTTAAATGCACCGATTGCCATACCGGAAGCGAATTGCACGGAAGCGGCGAAAAGGTAATTCAGCGCTATGCTTATAAGGAATTGCCAGTGTGTAAAGATTGCCATACGGGAAAAGAAAAGAGCAACCTTTATCATTCGATGCACTATGATGATTTCAATTGCCAGGTGTGTCATTCCCAGAATTACAACAACTGCGGCAGCTGCCATATCCATGGTGAAGGAGCAAGAATCCCTTCGTATATGGATTTCAAGATTGCAATGAATCCAATTCCGGATATAAAAACGGGATATAAACTTACACTGGTACGCCGCACTTTGGCCGCTCCTGATAACTGGGAAAGATTTGGCGTACCCGTTTACGCGAATTTCGATGCATTCCCCACTTACAATTTTACCACTCCGCATAACATCCTCCGATGGACCGAACGTACTCAGGTAACCGAAGGTGCCTCTTGTTCGGCGAATTGCCATATCCGGAATGAGAATGGTACGCTGATAAATAAAAAGCTATTCCTGTTCAAAGAGAATCTGCTTGACTGGGAAAAAGCAGCAACCACCAAAATCACTGTCGACGGACAGCTTCCATCTTCCTGGTTCAAATAACTACTAAATCAATATTTTAAATTTAAACGATCTGAATATGACAAAGATTAAGAATCTGATGCTCGGCATCCTGGCAGTTTCATTGCTGATGACTGCCTGTACAAAAGAAGTTACAGTTAACGAATCACTGGTTTTAGCTGAGTATCTGGAGTCGGCCAATTCACCGCTGATGAAGGATTATGTTAATACTGACTTGCCTTCAATCATGTTAGCCAGCGAAGTTAAAACCCTGAATGAAACCGGACAGGTTTATATTATGGACGTGCGTGCTGCAGCTGATTTTGCCTTAGGACATATCGCCAATGCCCACAATGTTGCCGTTGCTGATGTTTTAACACACATTAAAGCGGTTGACCTTACGGCTTACACCAAAGTTGCTGTTGTTTGCTATACAGGCCAGACAGCAGGCTTTGCAGCCTCATTGCTGAGAATCATGGGATATGATAAAGTTTTCACTATGAAATGGGGAATGTGCTCATGGAATGCTGATTTCGCCGGAAAATGGAAAGCCACAGTTACAAGCGGAAATGCTTTTGCATCACAGTTTACTGCAACTGAAACTGCAAAAAACGTTGCTGGTGAATTACCTGTTTTAAGTACAGGAAAAACTACTGGCCAGGAAATTCTGGAAGCTCGCGTTGCTACCCTGCTGATTGAAGGATTTGTTCCGGCTTCAGTAACAACCAAAACTGTTGTGGACAATGCATCAACCTATTATATCGTTAATTATTGGCCAGCTGCCCAGTATGCCGCTCCAGGTCATCTCCCCGGAGCTGTTCAATACGAACCTAAAGTTGCCATCAAACTGGCTACCGACCTCAAAACCCTTCCAACCAACAAACCTATTGCAATTTATTGCTATTCAGGTCAAACCAGCGCTTTCCTTTCCGCTCACCTGAGGCTGTTGGGCTATGATGCAAAATCGGTTCTGTATGGTGCGAACGGAATGATTTATGATCTGATGGTTACCAATAAAATGACCACATTCAATGATGCTCAGATCATGGGTTACGAATATGTAAAATAAGATTGCTTCCTGATAGTTTCAATCTTCCTGAGTAATTCAGGATAAAGAAGAGTCCCGGAAAAACCCCGGGACTCTTCTTATTTAAGAAATATCAAATAAACTTAAATAAGAGAGTCGGCTTTCTCCAGCGGCACAAAAGTAAAAGTCCAGTTTTGATCGGGGTACGATTTCGGAACTTTAATCAGGACTTTATTCCAACCCTTTATCAAGGTTATCTCAACAGGTTTGCGACACCAGTAAAATTCCTCATCGGTCAAAGGCATCTCTTCTTCCGGCCGGCCCCATGTGGCCGAGAGGACCCTGTATTTACCAGGCGCTTCCCATACCGGTGGCGGTACCGCTTTTCCATTTATCCAGATATCCCCTCCATTGGCATCCCATTTTCCCTGTGCAGGAATCCCGGCATATCGCCGGTTCGATCTCCTCGGCGTTTCAAATCCAATCCAGCAGGGAAGAGTTTGTGCCTTTTCTGAAAAAATATTGGTCGTGGCATATACGGTAATTGTATCTTGTTTTTGCAATTTTTCTTTGCTGAATATGGCCTCCAGATCCACTGTTCCACCATAACAGTTATGCCATTTAAGCGTATCGGCATTTTCCGAGATTCTCCAGCTGATATCAGCATTGGCAACCCATGGAAATGGCTCATCCTTCAGATACTCCGTCCGGTGTTTACTCGTTCTTCGTTCAAAATCCTTCAGGGCAAACCAGGCTGAAGTATTTTTTTCAGGTGAATATTCGGCAGCCGGAATATCAACAGGCTTGCCACCATTCCAATATCGCTCTGCAAAGGCAAGCAAAGAAGGATATACCGGATTATGCCTGAGGATATTGGCTTTGTCGTCAACCCGGATATCCGGCCAGCAGCAAAGAATTCCTCCCAGGGCAGTTTTATCGCCTTCAATACGGTTACAAGGCGGACGCAGGAATATCCGGCGATAAAGAATCAGCGGATCATAATAGTTGATATAACCCATGGTGGCATCAATAACCGGGCTTTGCGCCTGCTTTGCCAGATTATCCGTCTTTAATACCATCGCGCTTTCCTGCCAGAGCTGCTGAATAGTTGCCGTACTGGCCGGCAAACCGGGATTCCACACAATCGGTGTGCGGTTGTGCTTAATAACAATGCCTTCCATTCTGGCAATAAATTCGCTGACATTACTGATTCGTACTTCATCAGAGCCCAGATGAAAGTATGGGCAATCCTCTGCCTTGATTTCACTGAAAAACTCATTCAGGCATTTTTCTAAAACATCCATGCCCTGTGGTGTTTCCATTTTAAAGCCGAACGTTTTTTGGAAATAGGCACTGTGACCCGGGACATCGATTTCCGGAATAACCATAATATTGCGGTCCTTTGCGTAACTGATCAGGTCGCGGATTTCAGCATAGGTATAAAATTTCCCTACGTCACGGCCCGCCTTTTGAAATTGCGGATCGTTCAATTGTGGATAGACTTTGCACTCGATTCGCCAGGCAGGATTATCGGTTAAATGCCAGTGGAAAATGTTGATTTTGTAAAATGCCCAGATATCCATCTGATGTTTCAAACTTTCAATAGTCTGGAAATTCCTTCCCACATCGTGCATGAACCCGCGGATTCCAAATGCCGGATAATCCTCAATAGTGATGGTTGGCATCGAATATTCCGAACCCGTTTTCAGGATCAGCTGCATCAGGGTCTGAAAGCCGTAAAACATTCCATTACTTGTCGATGCCGTGAGATAAACCTGACCGTTTACTGATCTCAGCCGATAGCCTTCGATTTGATTTATAGATTTATCGAAAGCAAGAATCAGTCTCAGTTTCTTTGAGCTGGTACTTCCATCATTAACTGCATCCACACGCAATCCCGGAAGAAATATCCGGGCCGAATTGATCATGGCCCCCACCGGAATTGAATCGATTCCATTTTTTTCAATGGAAATCCCGCTAAAACGATAAGGTTTTGCTTCACCCAGCTCATAGTTCTGAGGTTCCGGGATTACAGATATACTTCCGCGTATAGGCTTTTCATTGAGCTTTATCACTTCGCTGCCCGCCAAAAGAAACGCCCCGGTGCCATATACTTCCCAGCTGACCGGCGAG
>CAIXHD010000091.1 GCA_903919065.1 uncultured Bacteroidota bacterium | reverse complement strand
GTTGTGGATTAAAGAGGAGGTAACTGTAACGGACAACCAACAATTTATGGATGATCTGGTGGGCCGGATCGAAACAATACTGGGCAGTGAACCGATAAATATCTATGTAAATCCTACTTTTTTGCCTGAATGCATTGCTGGCGAATACGACCAGCTATGGACCCGTGAAAGGATGCTCCGCGTAATCAACTGTGCAGTTAAGAATGGTGTTGCCATCGAGATAAATAACCGCTATCGGATACCCTCAGAAAAATTCATCAGGTTAGCCAAAAAGCATGGGGTAAAGTTCGCATTCGGTACCAATAACACCGACAGCAATATGGGCGACCTTGACTATTGCCTGTTGATAAAGAAAAGGGTTGGACTTACCGCGGGCGATATGCTCAAGCTAAAGGGCCTCTGATAATTTCGTGGTTCGGGACGGGGTTCCCGCGGAGGCGGGAACCCCGTCCCGGACCACGAAACAAAGCGAGGGAACCTAAGCTCTCTTTGATCCTGATATTTCGGCATTCAACACTGGCCCTCGAATCTCTAACTTCCTACTTCCTCACAACCCCGTCAACCCATCCGGCAACCACTCCGCCCCTCCGGTATCCCTGTGTCTCCGGTCCGGCCACTTTCAGCGAGAGGATTTTAATGCCTTCGATATTGGCTTCAGCAGTTTTGGCGGGATCCGACTTTTTCATGGGCCCACTGCGCCAGAGCTCTTTCCCGTCGCCTGAAACGATAAACTCAACGGTAGTGGCGGCTGACTGTTCCCCGGTGGCATCGTCGACACCAACAACGGCAATAAACTTGTTAAAAAGCCCTTTGAGATCGTAATCCGTACCCGCATTCATCCGTCCCGTAATCGTATTGTCATACTTTTTGCCGGTAAAAGTCAGCGGCCGGTTAAAGTTGAATTGGGGCGGAACCATGGGTCCGATGTCCGTTAACTTATATTCCGCGGGCAGCATACCGGCAATGGTAAAACTGACACCCGGAGGCCGCTGGTTCGGATTGGGAGTTGCCTCTACGGGCCGTTCATTAATGGTTCCGTCATCCCAAACAGTGCGGACATCTGCCTTGTATGTTTTTGACGGGTCAAGCCCGCGCAGCGGAAAACTGCAGTCTGGTGTATACCCAAGTAATTGATCATCAAGATAAACCTGATAGCCAGAATTGAGGTAGTATTGTGGGTTCCAGCTCAGATCAATACCATCCAGACCAACCCTTGCTGCGGTGACAGATCCCGGATCGCGGGTTTTATATTTATAGCTGTCAGCAGCATCAAAAGTGATTTCCCAGGAAATATCCTTGCTGGCAGGAATCGTCATGAGCACTGTCGACCAGCCTTGATGGTCAGCTACTTTGATCTTCATATCTTTCCCGTCATCCCCCTTGATCGATACGGTTCCCACCTTAAAGTAGCTTCCCCGTGGATAAGTGAATGTAAGTTGATATGGATCATTGCCAATCACATGACTGGTTCCTTCGTAATATTTTCGGTCCGGGAAATAGTCTATGCTCACCAGATCGGTCCAGCCCTGCGTGATATGACGGTTAGTGGAAATCAGCTGTATGTCCTTTGAATTCGGCATCAGGGTGAGCACCCGGCAGCTGGTTGGCGGAATAACAAGAGCCATCCCGGCTTCCCATGCACCCAGATATTCATTGTTCCAGAAATCATACACCTGCATAACAGCCCCCTCGGGCAAGCCCAGTTCTTTCCAGTTGAGCCTGATCGATTCCGATTTGCCTTCCTCGAAATTGAACAATCCGACTACATCATATTTCCTGCCCAGGTGATTGATTTTTAAATCCCAGATCCGCTTGTTGCGTTGTGAGGGAAACAGGTCGAGCGGCCGGATATCCACTGCCGGATAAACCCTTCGCATCAGTTCAACCCGGTCGTCAGAAAGATCCATCAGCCGGTCGCTGCCCATCAGTGCTTGTCCGGTAAGGCCCTGAAGTGTAGCCCATACGCGTGCTTGCTCCAGGGTGAGCGGCTGGCGGAGGAGCATCACGTCAGGATCGGTATACCAGAGGATATTATGCTGATAATAGGATTCCATCGTTGGACCCAAAGCTGTAAAGAAACCGCCCCAGCCAAGCACCACATCGCCACCGGTGCGTGTGCCGTTCATGATTCCTGCGCCTTCAATCGGTAGTCCCCAGCAACCCAGCAAATACCTGTTTGGCCCGATAGCTTCCCTGATGGTATTCAGTGTTTTGCGGTAGGTCTCGTCAGCCTCGCCCGGAATTTTCATCAATTCTTTATTTTTTGCATACTCTTCCGGAACAATTGGCTGACCGTCGATCTTGAAGTATTCATAACCCCAGCCGACCATCGTTTTAAAAAGTTCTTTCATGTAGGCATTGCCTTCAGGGGATGACCCATCGACCAGCCAGTCGCCTTCCCAGGTTTTGGATGCTGAGGTTCCATCGGGCTTGAGAAGGAAAACTCCCGGAT
Organism: uncultured Bacteroidota bacterium; assembly: GCA_903919065.1. Lineage (GTDB taxonomy): Bacteria > Bacteroidota > Bacteroidia > Bacteroidales > UBA12481 > UBA12481. Next base: position 2,237 of record CAIXHD010000091.1, on the reverse strand, counting down.
TCTTTTTTACAACCTCTTCGTTGGATTGCCCGTGAGGAGCGGTCCATATGCCAGGGGTCAATCCTTTGGATTTGATGTATTTTGCCAGATCGGCCATTCCACCCGGAAAAGCTTTGTCAACAGCGGTCCAGTCGCGCGAGCCATGTTTGCCGTTTTTCTGCTCCGCCTGCCAGCCATCGTCGATCTGGACATACTGAGCACCATATTCTTTCAGATTTTTCGCAATCCAGTCGGTATTCCATTTTACCTCGTTTTCATTGATATCCTGATAATAATAATACCAGGTGCACAGACCGGATGGCGGAAGCGGGAAGATGGTTTTATCAATCGGCTTATAAAATTTCACACCCAATGTGTCGCGATAATAGTGGGGCAGGACCCTCCCGTTCTTTAGGGTCACCTGGTCCTTTACCGGATCGAAAATCCCATCTGCAAGTGGAGTCTGAATGTCCCCGAGGGTCATGATGAACAGGTCCTTGTTATTGCTGTCGGCAATTCGCGCCGGTATTGAATGCGGCCATTTTTGCTGGGCCTGAAGCGTGGCTGAACAGATAATGGCTAAGATGACCAGGCTGCCAAACCATCTTGTGTGTGTGCTGTTTTTCATGATTATCGCGATTGGATATTTGAACAAATGTACACAATACACTTTTAAGAAAATCTGCTGATCAGCAACTTAATTTGCGCTTTTGCTGATACCTTTATCTCGATAAATCAATATCGAAATCATGAAGAAGCCGATCTGTTTCTCAGTAGCCCTGATGGTTGCTTTTTATTTGTTAACCCCATCCACTTATGGACAACTTCAGGAAAGCAAAATGTCCTATACCGTATCCATGGAACAGCCTGCCAATCATTACTATAAAGTGGAATTCCGATATGATGGCATTGCAGCAGAATCGGTTGATCTGAAGATGCCTGTTTGGACACCCGGATATTACATGGTGCTCGATCTGGGAAAGAATGTTGTGGAATTCAGTCCTGCCGATGCGTCCGGAAAAGCGCTGCCGTGGGAAAAAACAGCAAAGAATACCTGGCATGTGAATACAAGCGGAGTTAAGTCAATGGTGGTCAGCTATTATGTTTTTGCCAACCGGACATCGGTCGCCGAGCCCTATCTCTCTGAGAACAGGGGATTTATTTCGCCCACCGGAGTGTTCATGCATGTCGGAGGTAAGCTGAACAATTCTGTAACAGTGACAGTTAAACCATACAGCGTATGGAAAGTGATTTCGACCGGGCTCGATGCCGTAAAAGGATCAGTCAATACCTTTTCTGCTCCTGATTTTGACCGGTTGTACGACTGTCCGATTCTGGTGGGAAATCAGGAGGTGCTGACTTTTGATTATAAGGGGATACCCCATTATATTGCCATCGAGAAACCAGGCACTTCTGATCGCGAAAAAATAGTAGCCGACTTCCGGCGTATTGTGGAGGCAGGCACATCTATCATTGGTGAAATTCCTTATAAGCACTACACCTTTATCGTAATGGAGAAAGGTGGCGGCGGATTGGAGCATCTGAATTCGATGGCTGTTTTTGATGACCTGTCGAATTATCAGGGCACTGAAAAGGACAGGAAAGGATTAGGCTTTATTGCTCATGAATATTTCCATCTGTATAATGTAAAATGCATCCGTCCGATTGTGCTGGGACCATTTGATTACGACCGCGAATGCATCACGAATATGCTTTGGTTATCGGAGGGGGGGACGGTTTATTATGAAGAAATCATCCTCAACAAGGCCGGCTTACTTTCTCCTGACGGCTTCTTGGAGAACGCCGGTAAAACCATCGGATCTCACGAAAATATTGTCGGACATGAATTCCAGTCGGTGGCTATTTCCAGCCGCGATACCTGGATGTTGTTTTTCAATCGCAATGAGAATTCGCAAAGTGTAACCATCAACTATTACAACAAGGGGGCATCGCTGTGTATGATTCTTGATTTGAAAATCCGTTATGAATCGAAGAATAAGCATACCTTGGATGATGTGATGCGCACTCTTTACCATGATTTTTATAAATCAGAGAACCGTGGTTTTACCGATCAGGAATTCCGGGATGTCTGTGAAAAGTTCGCCGGATGCCCGCTGAATGAGTTCTTTGATTATGTGTATACCACCAATCCCGTTGACTACTCGAAATATCTGGGGTATGCCGGGTTGAATATCGATCTGACCCCACAGGAACCTGCGATTATGCATCTCGATAAAAGCATTAATAAGAGGAGTTTT
>CAIXHD010000090.1 GCA_903919065.1 uncultured Bacteroidota bacterium | reverse complement strand
TTTTCATCGCGCCGCGGATGGAATAACGACCCCAACGGGTTGGTATACGACAAGGGCGAATATCACCTGTTTTATCAGCATAATCCCTACGAGTCGGAGTGGGAAAACATGACCTGGGGACATGCGGTAAGCAAGGATCTGTTTCATTGGACAGAGCTGAATGATGCATTGTATCCCGATAAGATCGGAACGATGTTTTCCGGAAGTGCAGTTGTGGACAAGGATAACACATCCGGTTGGGGAAAAGGTGCGCTGGTTGCGATGTACACGGCCGACTCAAAAACGGAAACCCAATGTGTGGCATACAGTCTGGATAATGGCCGGACCTTCACCAAATATGCAGGCAACCCAGTGATCAGGCCAGAGCGATTTGCCAGTCGCGACAGCCGCGATCCGAAGGTGATCTGGTATGAGCCGAACAAGGAATGGTCGATGGTTATGTACGAGGAGGCCGGTCTGAGTTTCTTCACTTCAAAAAATCTGAAAGAGTGGAAATTCGAAAGCCATTTACCGGGATTCTTTGAGTGTGCGGAACTGTTTCAGTTGCCGGTTGACAATGACCCGAAAAAAATGCTTTGGGTAACAACGGCTGCTTCCGGGACTTATATGCTTGGTGATTTCGACGGCAAAAAGTTTACCCCGAAATACGGAAAATACAGGACCACCTATGGGAACCAATATGCTGCCCAGACTTACAACAATACCCCCGACGGGAAAAGGATCCAGATTGGCTGGGGTACCATTCAGTCGAAGGGAATGTCTTTTAACCAGATGATGTGCTTCCCCACCGAGCTCACTCTGCGGAATACAAAAGAGGGAGTACGGTTATTCAGTCAGCCCATCGGCGCAATCAGCAAGCTGCATGCCGCTGAGCACAATTTATCAGGTCTCACGGCCGACCAGGCCAATGAGAAACTCGGGCAAATCAAGACGGGATTACTCCATGTAGTGGCCCGACTGGAATCCTTGAGTGGAGCTGCAATATTAATGGATTATCAGGGAAACAGGATAGCAACCATGGATGGTGACGAAATTAATGGGGCACAAACGCCGCAGCCAAATCCCGGATCTCTGTTTTTTGATGTGGAGTTGCTTATCGACCGAACCTCCGTGGAATCTTTTTATCAGAATGGCCAGGCAGTTTTTGTTGCACCCATAAATGCTGCTAAAAAAGTTTCAGGACTGGAAATTATGGGCGACCGCAAAGCAATAAAAATTCATAAGCTGATGGTTTATGAGCTCAAGTCGGCATGGTAATTTTCACGGTAGAAAAATGAGAAATATTCTTTTGATTTTTGCGCTGTTGTCAGTCATTGGTGGCCAGAGCCAGACTACCAGTGGCAGACTCCCTGATGGCAGTTCTTATCAGGATATGAAGCTTGGGCTTTTTGTGCACTATATGAACCCGGCCAAGGAATATCGCTGGGGTTCCACACAATGGGCCGATGGGTCGCAGGTGCAGTCGCTGGAGGAGCTGGCCAACAATTTCGATGCGGAAGATCTCGCCAAAACTGCCGCTTCCATGGGTGCGCAGTATGTGATTTTCACCACCTGGCATGCCAATATGAATGCCTTGTATCCGAGCGAAGTGATGAAAAAATGGCTGCCCGCCCACCGGACTGACCGCGACGTTATCCGTGATCTGATCAATGCTCTCAAAACGAGGAAAATTAAATTGATATTGTACGTGCACCCCAGTGATGGTCATGATTTCACGAAGGAAGACCAGGAGCGCAGCGGGTGGAATGAGGGCGCTCCGTACAAGAAATGGAACGACTTTATCAATGAGATGTTCGATGAAGTGGCTGCGCGCTATGGAAAAGATATCTCAGGATTTTACATCGACGGGGGTGTGCCGCGGCAGGTGGATACTGAACGCCTGAAAAAAACGATCACCGCACGGATGCCGGATGCCTGGCGGATACAGAATTCAGGGCTGAATCCGAAATTGGTGGATTATGCTGCGCGCGAAAGGATGGAGACACCCTATCCTGCCACTACCTGGATGATGTGCCATACTATTGCTTACGAATGGTGGGCGCTTTCGGGCACCGTGACTTTCTGCCCCGAGCTGGCCTATCAGTATACCGTGCTTCAGGCGGCAGTGCAGGGAGCTACCGGCGGCGGCGCAGCCTGGTCGTTCGGTCCGCATCCCGGCGGCCGCTGGGAACTCGGAGTCAGGTCTTTCTGCGATCGACTGGGTGCACTGGTAAAAAAAGCCGGCCCTTCACTCATTGGAAGCAAGCCCGGGCAGGCCTTTATCACCAAGGACGGCACCCCGCTGATCGGACTAACCTTTGCCGCTACCGAATCATCCGACGGCAAAAAGACTTTCGTCCACCTGTTCAAGCCTCCGAAAGGAAACACATATACCCTTCCGCTTCCGGCCGACGGGCGCCGGTTTAACGCGGCGCGCATAATCGGCAAAAGAGGCCGGGTGGGGCTCGACCAAAACCAAACCGGGATTATCATCACGGTTAAATCGCCGGATGTGTGGGATGATGTTGACACCATAATTGAACTGAGATGATATTCCCGAGGCAGTCGGCAGTTGGCAGTCGGCAGTCCACAGTCCGCAGTCCGCAGTCCACAGTCCGCAGTCCACAGTCGGCAGTCGGCAGTCGGCCGCCTCGGAGAGTTGTCATTCCCGCGAAGGCGGGAACCCCGTTCCTTACCACACCATTAAGCAGAACCAGCCTTCCCGATACCCCATACCTAATAAAGACCAAGACCAATGTTGAATGCTGAAATCACAAAGTCAAAAAGACCCGGAGGTCCGATAATCGCCGCAATCCTGATCCTGATCCTCTCTGGCTGTAACGTAAAGCCTGCCGACGTCCAGGTATATTCCGATCCGGTGATGCCGCTCATACAGCTGCCAGTGGATTTCAAGAGTTATCGGCAGAACACCAACAATGTTCTGGAGCCGGGTGGGTATTATAACCTGCTCGATGTTAAGGGACCCGGATGTGTAAGAAGTATCTGGTTTCTTTATGCCGAGTACAAGCGGATCGTAATCTGTGCCGACGGAGTTACGCAGGTGGATATGCCGGCCGATGTGTTCTTTGGCACGCTGCTCGGCAAGGAGCCCTACCTGATGAATTCGGCTGCCCTGATAAGTATGCCAAACGATATGGTAAAAAAAGATTTTGGCGGTGGCGGTGAACCGGGTTACACCTGTTACCTGCCTATTCCTTTCCAGGATTCCTGCAGCATCAGGATATATGAGACTCAGAAGAAGGGCATGTCGGCCATGGTGAACTGGCACAAATATGCCGATGGAACAAGTATCACCCCATACCGGCTACATGTGGCACATAACATAATGAATCCCGCACCCGCGCGCGGGGGAACCATGGTGATGGCCGATATTTCAGGATCAGGATTTATCGCCGGTATCATGCAGGGGATTATTCAGCTAAAATTCGATGACCTCATGTACCATCACGGAGGCATCAGCTGGCTGATCGATGGGGAGACGGATCCGCATGCCATCCGTGGTTTTAACATGGAGGATGATTACGGTTTTACCTGGGGATTCCATGCGGAGCAGACTCCCTGGTTCGGGGTTCCCTATCATACCTATAAACGTTTTGAAGGATCTGACCCAAAAGATGGCTCGATTTTCGCCCTTCAGCAGGAAGCCATTGTTTACCGTTGGCTGGGGCCCGATCCGGTTTCTTTCACCAGCTCAATTTCCATGAGGGTGGGTACACGGCCTGATCATACTGAGACTGTTATCTGGTATTACAAGAAATCCGGCACCACCGCACCGGAAGTGCTAACTCCGAAAAAGTGGCAGATAACAGGCACCTTCCCATGTAAAACCAAAGAGGAATTTGAAACCGCCGATCTGCCTGCAAGCCTCACTGGCCAATGGCCTGATACACTAAAAATCGGGACAAAGAAATATGCAGTTTATGAGCTTGAGCCCGATCATACCTGGGTGAATTTTCACCGTTTTTATTTCACACAATCGTATACTCCGTTTGCACTTATCAATCAGGCCGTTTATTCCAAAGGCCTGATAGAGAGTAATCGTTCAAGAAATACCTTCATCCGCATTGCATTCGACGACTGGCTGGCCATCTGGGTCAACGGTGAAAAGGTCGCCACCCTCCACCATGAGAATGACTTCGAATCCCAGAATATTCCGGTCAGGCTAATGAAAGGAACTAACGAAATCGTTGTTAAATCGATAAATTTCAATAAGATTCCAAATAATCACCTTTGGGCTTTTAGCCTTATTGTGGACTGATAAGCATGGCAGAGGGCAGAGGGGAAAAGGCAGAAATTAGTTATAAGAAAGAAGTAATAAGAATAAAGTAAGAATGATGAGATTCCAATTCAGAATTCCGAGTTCCGAGGGTGGAGTTTCAAGTATTCATGAAGTGAAAATCCGCTACTTCATGGTGCCCTGGATCTTGTACTTCGGCATTCGGAATTCTGATTTGGAATCTCAACCTTCCTGACACCCGACACCCGATACCCGATACCTGATACCCGACACCCATGATCCACCTCACCCCCTTCCCCCTCTCCCGCGCTCGCTGCGCTAACGCTCCACTCACGGGAGAGGGGGCGCTTCAAGGCTAACTTCATACCCCACACCCATGACCCATCTTCGCTTCCTCACCGCTCTCCTCCTCCTTACCATCGCAGCCAGCACCGAAGCATTCGCCCAGGCTGATATCCCATCGCTGAAGGCGGAATACCTCCGATGCGAATACCGGATAAATCCGGATGGCATCGATATCCTGAATCCGATGCTCAGCTGGATAGTAACCTCTGAAGAAAACGGACAAAAACAAACTGCCTTCCGCATTCTTGCTGCCTCCACCCCGGAAATCCTTGCCACCGATAAAGGTGATCTCTGGGACAGCGGAAAGAAACTCTCCGACCAGACCATTCAGTTGGAATATGCCGGACGCAGCCTGCAATCACGGATGCAGGTATGGTGGAAAGTACAGGTATGGGATAAGGACGGAAAACTGTCATCCTGGAGCAAAACCGCCCACTGGAGCATGGGCCTCCTCCGGGAGTCTGATTGGGAAGCCAGATGGATAGCTGACTCGGCGGCTGTAAAGACGGGTGGCGACAAAGTTCAGGTAAATGGGTTTCATAGTCAGATCTCCAATTCACCCGATAAAGAATACTGGGTAATTATCGACCTTGGAAAGGAAGAAGAATTTGAAGAAATTTGTCTCTTCCCTGCCCGTCCGTTCGATTTTAAGGATACACCTGGATTTCTATTTCCGGTGAAATTCAAAATAGAATCTGCCGCACAATGGGATTTTTCAGATGCAAAAGTAATCGTAAACCGCACTGCCGCTGAGGTCCCCAATCCGGGTGATAACGCTCAGACGTATAAATTTCCGAAATCCAAAGGCAGATATGTCCGCCTCACGGTAACGCGACTGGCACTCCGGGATGCCAGCAATTATGCTTTTGCCCTCGCCGAGATGCAAGTGCTGGAAAACAAGAAAAACCTGGCTTTGAAAGCTAAAGTTTACGCTCCGGATGCCATCGAGGGGGAAAACTGGAAATCTGAATTTCTAACTGATGGCCGGACAGCAACAACCAAGGTCCAGAAAGCACTGCCGGCAACTTATGCGCGGCGATCGTTCAGTGTTGGCGGCCAGGTGAAAAAAGCCACCGCCCATGTGAGTGCCATGGGGCTTTATGAGTTCCGGATCAATGGCAAGCGTGTGGGCGACCAGCTGCTGGCACCCGAATGGACTACTTACGACAAGCGGATATCCTATCAAACCTATGATGTTACCAGCTTGATTCAAAAGGGAGAAAATGCTGCGGCAGCCATTGTGGGCGAGGGTTGGTATGCCGGTCAGCTGATGGCTTTCGGCCGGTTTGCCTATGGAAATTATCCGCGCTTTCTGGCTCAGGTGGAGATTGAACTGACCGATGGCACAACGGAAAAGCTGGGTACTGATGAATCATGGAACACCAACACAAAAGGACCGATCACCGCATCCGGAATATATGCCGGCGAAACGTACGATGCCAGGCTGGAGGAGTCAGGCTGGGACCTGCCCGGATTCACCAGTAAAAGTTGGACCCACGCAATTGCTTCCAATCCGGAACCGAAGAAGCTGGTATGGTTGCGCAATGAGCCCATCAAAGTGGAGCAGGAACTTCATCCGAAGAAAATTACTGAACCTGCACCGGGAATATATGTCATCGATTTTGGGCAAAACATGGTAGGCTGGTGTCACTTTGATGTAGAAGGAAAGACCGGGCAGGCGGTCATTATCCGTCATGGTGAAGCTGTAAATCCCAATGGCCGTCTCTATACCGAAAACCTTAGGCAGGCACTGCAGATTGATACTTATATTCCGGGAAAAGACGGACCCTTTGAATTTGAGCCCCGTTTCACCTATCACGGTTTCCGTTATGTCGAGATCAGCGGTCTGGCCAAGGCCCCCACAAAGCTATCCGTCAAGGGCCGTGTTTTCCATTCCTCCTCGCCTTTCACCGGTGATTTTGAGTGCTCCGATGCATCGCTGAATCAGCTGATGAGTAATATTCAATGGACAGAGCGAGCCAACCTCATGAGCTCCCCGAACGACTGTCCGCAGCGCGATGAGCGTTTCGGGTGGATGGGTGACATACAGGCATTTGCCCAGACCGGGGTGTTCAATATGGACCTCGCGGCCTTTATCACCAAATTTGCTCAGGACACACGGGATGATCAGGCTGATGATGGCAGGTTTCCTGATTTTGCCCCTCATCCGGGCGATCAGAATCTCTCTTTTTCCGGTACTCCGGCCTGGGGTGATGCGGGCGTTTTTGTCCCGTGGACCGCCTACCTCAATTATGGCGATACCCGTCTGCTCAATGAACATTTCGATGCCGCCCGCCGCTGGGTGGACTATATTCAGCGGAATAACCCGGACCTGATCTGGAAAAAAGGACGAAACAATGACTACAACGACTGGCTTAATGCCGACCGAATCATTTATGAGGGCTGGCCCAAAACCGGAGGCGAAGTTCCTCAGGAAGTTTTTGCCACTGCCTTTTTTGCCCGCTCAACGCAGATAGTGGCAAGTATGGCTGCAGCTACGGGCCGCGCGAAAGAAGCAGAATATTATGGACGGCTGGCTGATCAGATAAAGAATGCCTTCAATCGTGAATTTGTGAAGCCCGACGGCAGGATCACCGGCGACACGCAGGGCGGCTATGCACTGGCCCTGAGTTTTAACTTGCTGCCCGAAGATATGCGCTCCACAGCAGCCCGGTATATCATCGAAAACATGAACACCAGATACAACGGGCATCTCAGTACCGGTATTCAAACTACCCACCGGGCGATGCAGGAACTCACGAAAAACGGGTATTCCGATATAGCCTGGAAATCATTGATGAACCGGTCGTTCCCCTCCTGGATGTACATGATCGACAATGGCGCTACCACCATCTGGGAAAGGTGGGACGGTTATGTTGAGGGACGCGGCTTTCAGGATCCAGGCATGAACTCATTGAATCATTGGGCATTGGGTGCAGTAGGTGAATGGATTTGGAGGAATATTGCCGGACTTAATCCTGATGAGAATCAACCCGGATGGAAGCATTTTACTATCGCTCCACTGCCGGGTGGCGGCGTAACGAGCGCGAAAGGAGAATATCAGAGCATCCGGGGACTGATATCAAGCTCCTGGAAAATCAAGGATGGGAAATTTATTATCGACGTGAAAATCCCTGCCAATACCTCGGCAACAATCAGGATGCCGGAAGGGGTAAATAAGGGCGTCGGCAAGGGCGTTTCTTACAATGTTGAATCAGGCAACTGGCATTTCGAATCAAAATTTTAAATGGAAAATACCTACACTTTTAAGCAACCATGGAGCCAAGAATAGAGCTATTACCCGAGAAAAAACTCGTAGGTCAGCAGCTGGAAATGACTTTCAATCAGGACAAAACATTCCAGTTGTGGAGGAACTTCATGCCACGGCGAAAAGAGATCACCAATCAAATCGGTGACCAGCTTTTTGCGATTCAGGTTTACGGACCCGGGATGAGTTTCGAGACTTTCCACCCGGAGGAACCTTTCGTAAAATGGGCCACGGTTGAGGTTTCTGATTTTAACAGCATCCCGGAGGGAATGGAGCCCTTTACCCTCCCCGGCGGACTATATGCCGTTTTTCTCCATAAAGGCTCCTCGGCCGATGCACCTAAAACCTTCGGATACATATTTGGAACCTGGCTGCCGGCATCGGAATACATTACCGATAAGCGGCCCCATTTCGAAATACTGGGCGAAAAATATAAACGCGATGATCCTTCTTCCGAAGAGGAAGTATGGATTCCTATTAAAAAGAAGATCTGATGAAAATAGAAATCACTACCGTAAATGGGAAGGTCATATCGGAAATAATTTCTGACCATGTGGTTGTTCAAAATACCCAGGATGCACTGAATATCATGGCCGATTCAGGTTATCAGGGAGCCTCCAGAATCATCATGCATGAGAAGAATATCAATCCGGATTTCTTTGATTTAAAGACCCGGCTGGCAGGAGATATCCTGCAGAAATTCTCCAACTATCGTGCCCGTCTGGCGATTGTAGGAGATTTCTCGAAATACTCCAGCAAAAGTCTGAAGGATTTTATTTTTGAAAGCAATAAGCAGGGCCAGATCAATTTTGTCAGTACCGTTGAAGAAGCAAAAGAAAGGTTATCAAAATGATCTTCAAAAAACGCTGGACCTTACTGTTTATCCTTGCTGCAACGATAATGGCAGCGAATATCGGGACCACAGCCAGAGGCCAGGCAACCTCCAAAAAAATGATCACTTTCGAATCATTGCTCGATGAAATGATATCGATGGAGGAAATGGCCCGGTACCCCGATCCATACTATACCTGCCGTCAGGAAAGCAGTCGCGACAGGCGCTCTGTTTCGCCGGATGCCCCCAACTGGTTTGCCAATGGAGACGGTTATGACGGAGGAAATTTCATACGGATCGACACAATTAACGGACGGATTGAAAAAGTAATGCTCGACGAAAGCGGTCCCGGCGTGATCACCCGTTTCTGGATCACTTCGCTCGACAGGCAGCCGGTGCTGAGGTTCTATTTCGACGGGGCAAAGGAACCGCAATTTATAATCCCTGCATACGACATGATGCAGAACGGAGTGGCAGGAACAGGCAAGGGACTGGTGATCCCGCATACCAGCTATTCCAGCGACGGAAGTGGCGGCAGCACCTCATTTTTACCCATCCCATATGCTCACGGTTGTAGGATAACCATTGAGATTCCGTCAAAAGTGGACAAGCAGCCGAGGTACTATCAGATCAATTACCGCAGATATGAGAGTACAGCAAGAATTGAAACTTTCTCCAAAGAAATTGCCTTGCGGGCTCAAAAGAAAATTGAAGAAGTAAACAGGATATTGCTGAGTCCGGCTGTACCTGAATTAAAGATGACAACCAGCGGTGGACAGAAAAAACTGAACCCGGGCGATTCCCTTCTCCTCAGCCTTCCCAAAGGCGAGAATGCGGTGTATGAAATCGTTTTCAATATCAAAATGGCCAACCGTGAAGAGTTCGAACAAGTCATGCGGGAGCTGATATTTGCAGCCACGTTCGATGGCTCCCAAACCGTTTGGGTACCGATCAGCGATTTCTCCGGAGGAGGCATGGGAGCTCCGGCGGTGAGCAGCTGGTATCTTTCATCAGATGGCCATGGAAACATCACGAGTCGCTGGCTGATGCCGTATCAGAAAAGGGCTTTCATCAGTATAAAAAACGTTTCCTCATCGGTTGCTGATGTAGCCATCAAAATAAAAACCAGTCCCCTGAAATGGGATGGCCGATCGCTTTATTTCCACACTTCCTGGAAGCAGGAAGATGGCTTATGGTTAAGTAATTGCAACGACGATATCAACAAGCCCACCTGCAAAGAGTGGAATTTCTGCACCCTCACCGGTAAAGGAATATACAAGGGCGATGTTCTGTCCCTGTACAACCATTCCAAAAGCTGGTATGGGGAGGGGGATGAAAAAATCTGGGTTGACAAGGACACTTTTCCATCCCATTTTGGCACCGGGACCGAGGATTATTACAACAGCTCATGGGCCCCGGTAGTACTGTTCCAAACTCCTTTCGGTGGTGCCCCGCGTGCCGATTCCACCAGCTCACACGGATATAATACCTTTTTCAGAACCCGGAATCTGGATGGTATTCCTTTTCAGGGAAAATTGAAATTTGATTTTGAACTGCTCAGCTGGTTCCCCGGAAAGGCTGACTATTCCTCTACTGTATACTGGTATGGCGATAAAAACAATAATATTAAAAAATGAAAAAACTGATTATCATTTTTCTTTGCTCACTGAGCATTGCTTCGATGGCCCAGAAAAAGCCTGTGGTGCATGCAGTTACCGACCTGGCGCATGAGTTCACTTTTTATGCCGATCACCGTTTTCACAGCCAGTACCTGCCGGGCCAGAAAGGCGAAACCAACTGGTGCAACCTATACAATTTCGATTTTTCCAATTACAACCTGCTGATACTGCCCGGTTGCGACGACCGGATTGAATATTCGGCAAAGGATATCGAAGCAATCACAAAATTCCTGAAATCAGGAGGCGGAGTGGTGGCTTTCGGAGCTGTGAAAAGCAAGTCGACGAACAATCTGCTCAAGACTTTTGGCGCTGAATTTACCTCTGAAGCGAAAGCTCCGATGGCAATCACCGAAAAGCTTACTGCCACGATTAAATCCGCACCCTCTGAAATTGAGAGTCAGCGGGTAACCTCGTCATTGACTTTTGATCAGCCAAAAAACTGGAAGATACTGATACAGGATTCAGGAGACCAGCCGGTAATGGCAACCAGAAAAGTGGGTAAAGGAACCCTGTTGATATCATCGCGTTCTCTGGCGGGCAGCAATCCCAATGCCAGGGACTCTATTAATAAGGAAATCTGGAAACCATTGCTGATTCAAATCGCATCCGGAAAAAAGATAGATCCCTCCAAAGAACTGAAAGGATTGGGAATCGAGGATCTGGAATACAATGATGATCATGGCACTTTCAAGCTGAGCTATAATGAATACATGAAGCCGTTTGCCGAGGCGATGGTGGATGTTTACAAGCGTTCCATGCCCTTTGTTGAGAAAAGGATGGGGGTGCCTCTTTCTCCCGGAATGGCCTCGCAGGTGACTTTGCTGGCAACCGGAGGCGGTGGCTTTTCGAGTGGCACCGTGGTAGCTCTGGCCGTCTGGTGGGGTGGATTCCCGGAACGCGAAGACGGGATGATCGAATTCCTCACACACGAGTCGGTGCATTCCTGGGTGCTTCCCTACCCTGAGGTATGGAATGAGCCAATTGCAACCTATGTTGGCAACCTGGTTATGATGGACATGGGACATCAGGAAGAAGGCCTGAAAAGGATTCAAAAGACCATAGAGCGGGCTACCAAAAATGACCCTGAAATGAAGAATTACGATCTGTCGGGTAAGCTCACCGGAACCGGCAAGGAGCTACCGGATGGCGAGAAAAATAATATCCATTGGGGAAAATCTTACTGGGTAATGGAGCAGCTGCGCAAGGAAAATCCAAATATTATTGCCGACTATTTCAAGCTTAAACGGCAATATGCTGTTCCCGGGAAAATTACAAAATACGACATGAACAATACCGTCGCCTTACTGAGTAAGGCAATGGGCAGGGACTTGTTTGACTGGTTTAATCAATATGGAATGCCGGTTGACCGGACCAAAGCCGAAATTAAAATGCCATGAACAAACTTATTACTGCGGCCGTTTCAGTTATGCTGGTGGCTGCAATCCTTGCATCATGCAAGCTGATATCTCCAGGGAATGCGGTGGTGGTTTACCCACAGAAGGCCGCGCCAATTGAGGAATTCGCAGCCAGGGAATTGCAGAGATATTTTTATTTGCGCACTGGTATCCTTGCCGACCTGGTCCAAAGCGATTCTGTTCCTGCGGGATACCGTCACTGTTTCATTCTGGGGAACAATGACACCCTTCAAGCAGATAATTTTTACCTCAAAACTTATACAACAAATAAGAGCAGACGGCATGTGATTGCAGGTGGCGACGGCAGGGGCACTCTATACGGCGTATACCGGTTGCTTGAAAGCACTGGCTTGAGGTATGGCATCGACGGCGATGTTTTGCCGGATGAGAAGTTCGACCCTGATCTGCTCTCCCTCAACGAATCAGGAAAACCCAGATTCGATAAAAGGGGTCTGCAGCCGTTTCATGATTTCAATGTGGGACCCGACTGGTGGAACCTTTCCGATTATAACGCGGTCCTTTCGCAAATGGCCAAGCTTCGCCTGAATTTCATCGGTTTCCACACCTATCCGAGCTGGAACAAGTCGGCCGGACCCGAGGCTAATGTATGGATCGGTTTGCCAGAAAATGTTGATTTGCAGGGCAATGTAAAAACAGGCTACGAAGCCGGGGTGGTCACTACACGTCGGGGTTGGGAAGTTAAACCATTCCCCACCGGAGAATATGCCTCAGGTGCCGGGCTCCTTTTCGAAAACGACGAATACGGTCCGGATTTCATGCTTGATTGCCTGGAATGGCCCCGAAATGAAATAGATGCAACAGCCTTGTTTAACCGTTATGGGGATTTTCAGCAGAAAGTTTTTGAGAATGCCCGGTCGCTGGGTATAAGTACCGCCACGGGCACTGAACTTCCACTCGGAATTCCCCCGATGCTGGCCTCGGAGCTGAAATCAAAAAATCTTAGTCCTGATGATCCCGAAGTGATCGGGAAATTGTACGAAGGAATGTTACTCAGGATCCAACGAAAAACGCCCGCCGATTATATCTGGTTCTGGATGCCCGAAATCTGGCTCTGGTCGAAACCCGGTTGTCCGGGCTGGGAGATCACGACGGAAGAAAATGTGAAGCGTGATATTAAACTAATCCAGGCAGCCGCTGAAAAAACAGGCATCTCCTCTGGATTCGCCACCTGCGGATGGAGGTTGGGTACCGTGCAAAATCCGCGCTGGACTGACGAAAATACTCCGAAGAGTTGGGCTATGTCATCGATCAACACAAGCGGAGGAGGTGACCCGGTGGAGAAATATTACGGAGAAAATATAGGCAGGCCCAAGTGGGTGATCGGCTGGGCTGAAGATGACGGCACTGCCGGAGCTCATTGCTGCACAACCTGGGACGTTCAATTCTGGGTAGAGCGGTTGTTAGGTAATTCAGCAGATGCATTTCGTTATGGATGCGAAGGTATGATGGCCATTCATTGGCGCACAGCATCGATCGCACCAAATATTTCGGCCCTTTCCGAGGCCGGATGGCACTCCGTGGAGCCTGCCCAATTTTGGGAAAACTGGGGACGGGGGATGTTCGGCAATGAGGTTGGAGAACGTGCTGGCCGAATTCTGCAGAAATTCGATGGCTGCCACCCGGCGCTCAACCATTTGGTGAACCAAGGCTGCCGGACCACGGATAAAAATATCGTCGACCTGTTCGCGCCATTGCAGGAGTTCCGGGCCTTGGGCAGTGAAATCAAGGGGACCGGCAACAAGGTAAGGTTCAATTATTGGTTGAATTATTTAACTGCCAGTCATTTGCGTGTGAAAACCTGGGTACTTTCCGCCCGGTTGGATTCCATTATAACCAGAGCAGTATCCATCACCAATCCGGAGGAAAGGATCCGGTTCACCAAAGATCAGGCCCTGCCCCTCCGCATCGAAATGGCCAGGTCGTGGGAAAAGATGATCGCTGCTTACCTCAACAGCGCCAAGTCCCCTGGTGAAGTGGGCACGATTGCCAGTATTGAGAGCGGTAACCGGAAAAGGATCCTCCACCGACAGGATTCATTGATTCAGGAAATACTTGGAATTCCGCTTCCGGCAGAAGCTTCAGTGCAGACAGAATTTGTCGGACCATCGCGTATATTCGTTTCATCCGAATGCACACAATGGAAAGCAGGGGAACCCTTCGAGATACGTCCATTCGTGCTTTCACAGGAGGGTTGCAAAGGGGTAAGCCTGTATTGGCGGCCATTGGGCCAGGGTAGTTTCAACCGGGTGGAGGCCACTTACAGGGCTCGTCACGCTTATCGGGTGAACTTGCCCGTGAGTGCAGTGGGAGGTGTGGAATACTACCTGGAAGCCAGCCTGGCAGATGGCAAAAAGATACGCTATCCTGCAACTGCTCCGGAAATCAACAGTACCGTCGTATTTTGGAAGAATTAGAAACCTGTCCGGATCATCCCGTGCCGTTCAATGCTTAACCCACTCATCCACCATTTGCAAAAACATCAGGATGTCGAGAGGTTTGGTTAAGTAATCTTTGGCACCCGCCATCATTAGTGTCTCAATCTGTTTCGGCATTGCATCAGCACTGATGATAACCACCGGAATGGATTTTGTTTTTGCATTTGCCTGTAACTTTGCAAAAACTTCAGTACCATGAATACCCGGTAAATCCAGATCAAGCAGAATCAGATCGGGCTTGTGTTCAATTGCAAATTCCAGAGCCTCGTGCCCATTAGTGGTGTATACCAATCGGATTCCCTCACGTTGGTTGAATAGAATGTTTTCTACCAGTTCAATGTTGGAAACGTTGTCTTCGATGTATAAAATGGTTCCCAAATTTCCTTCGAAACTGTCGGAAGAATTTGAAGAATGGCCACTTACTTCTATACTTTTTGGAAAACTCACATGATTCTCAATGAGGGGCAATTCAATCCAAAAAGTACTTCCTACTCCGAGGTGACTGTCCAATTGAACTACTCCACCCATGGCATCCATGAGTTTTCTGACCACAGCCAAACCAAGGCCGGTGCCTTCAGTTTCTGATTTCCCAGCCCCGAATCGCTCAAACGGAGTAAACAGCTTGGGAATATCCTCCGGAGAAATTCCCACTCCTGTATCTTTGATAGAAATCCTTACCAGCCTGCTGCCATTTTCATCGGTGCCTGCCATTTCAGTTTTAACGATAACTGATCCGCCGGGCCTGTTATATTTTATAGCATTGCTCAGGAGGTTCAGCAAAACCTGTTTTAATCGCTGTTGATCGGCCATTACAAAAAGTCTGCCTGCGGAGGGATCCTCGATCTCGATGGTCAAATGATTTTTTTCAGCCAGGTAATGAATGGAATCAACAAGTTCACCAACCAGGTGAAATACGCTGACCGGCTCCAGGCTTAGTGACATCCGACCCGCTTCGATACGTGAAATATCGAGCACTTCATTAATCAGGGTGAGCAAATGGTTCCCGCTTTTTAAAATATGATTAACCCCCTTTTTCTGACCGGGGGTGAGTTGACCCATATTCAGCAATTGGGCGAAACCAAGAATTGAATTCATCGGGGTGCGGAGTTCGTGGCTCATGCGCGAAAGAAACTCGCTTTTAGCGTGGTTGGCCTTATCGGCTTCCTTTCTGGCTTCGCTGATCTCCTCCTCAGCCCGCTTGCGTTGAGTTATGTCTTCAAAAATGTAAAAACGTCCGTAATATTCATCATTTTCTCCTCGAATCTGGGTGGTAAACCGCTGTATAGTACGATCTTCGGTAAAGGGAATCTCATCCTGAACAACAATGCGGTTTTCTTCAAACTGGAGTGGCTTGCATGATTCTGCAAAAGCAGGAATGTCCGTTAGCACAGCCAGGCAGTCGGGAATAATATCGTTATTTTTCAATTCGCCCAGCCGCATCCGTTCAATCAAATGCTCTATTCCCCAGATCTGGCAGAACCGTTCATTGAAATAAAGAATCTCATCAGTACGGTTATCTACCACCAGAAAACCTAATGGAGATGATGTTGCCATGAGGCGCATCAGTGATTGATTCCAATGGAGCTTATCCTCAGCCAGCTTATATTCAGTGATATCTGCAATAAAACCATGCCAGGTTACAGAGCCGTCAGGGGCTTTTTGAGGCAATGCGTTACCCGATACCCAGTTTACGGTTCCATCCTCAAACTTTACCCGGTAATCGTGCCGCCACAAGGTCAGCTCACTGGCTGATTTCTGAATGGATTCACCCACGCCATCGATATCTTCGGGGTGTATTCTGCTGAATACAATGGTAGCATCATCAGCAACTTCCTCCGGACTAACCCTGTAAATATCACGTATACCTTCACTTGCAAAAGGGAAACAAGAGGTCCCGTCCGGACGAATCTGATATTGGTAAACCATGCCCGGGAGCCGGCTTGCAATCTTCTGCAACCGGGATAATGCTTCTTCCAGAGCCGCGGTTCTTTCGTCAATTCGGAGTTCCAGATTTGCATTGAGTTCCAGAATCTCCCTTTCCGAACTTTTTCGCTCGGTTACATCTTCTTCAACAGCCAGGTAATGGGTAATTGCACCATTTTCGTCAAGAACCGGAGATATCGATGCCGATACCCAGTAGGGTTCCCCGTTCTTCTTCTTATTTAAAAACTCGCCCTTCCATTCCCGGCCTGAACTGATCGTTTCCCAAAGTATTTTATATTCCTCTTTTGATTTTTTTCCCGATCCAAATATTCTCGGGTTATTTCCTATAAGCTCCTCGCTGCTAAAACCGGTTAATTCCATCACCTTACGGTTGACATACTCGATATTTCCGCTGAGGTTTGTTATGTAAGTCATGGCCGGACTCTGCTCCACAGCCTGCGATAATCGCCTTAAACCTTCCTGACTTTTCGCCAGCCTCATGCTTGTCTTTACACGATCCGTTGCATTGATTACAAAAACGGAAACTCCGATAATATTGTCCGAAGAATCCCTGACAGGACTATAATAATTTTCATAATATTCCCTGCTGAGATCAACATCCCCGTATTCTTCAATCAATATAAATGTTTCTCCTTTTAGGGCACGGTCGAAATTCGTTTTAGCCTTGGCGCTGTCCTTCGGATCCAAAATAACATCGAGCATATTCATTCCCAAACTGATATCAGCGCTCCAGATATTTTTCATGGTTTGCTGGTGTGATCTGGTGAACCACGTATAGCAGTAATCCTTATCAATGGAGAAAATGATAATATTGATCGGGCTTTCGAAAATTGAATGCAACAACTGGACGTCATCCGGTTGGTGCGAGTTGTCTTTTATCATTATGTCAAAGATATAAAACAATTCATCCATGGCATTCATCCTTCTCACTGTGAATCCTTATGATTATTATTGCAATAACAGAATACGACCATGGAACGCCGCAATTTCATCAAAGGGTCACTCATCACGGGTGCCGGACTGGTAACAGCTTCCGGATTCCCGCTGACAGGTAACCGCCAGATGCCCGAAACTGGAGTCATACCTCCCCTTTTGGGCAACCGTTTTGTCACGCTGTGCATCATGATACGAACCACGCCGTGGGAGGTTTCGCGCGATGTGAAGCTTCATCCCCGCGAAGAATACCAGTATCACACCCTACAGGTGGTGCGCGATTTAAGGGAAGCATTCTCCAGAAACAATCCCGATGGCCGTCTGACCTGGGGGTTTACCCTGAATGCGCTGGAAGATAAACGCGATCATTACAGCGACATCCGGAAATATACTGTTGAATGCCATGAAAAATACGGAGATGAGATTTCCTATTTCCCCGGATATTTTCCGGCCATGTACCTCCCGCGTGAGCGAGTGAACCGGGAAATGAGCGAGGCTATCGAAATAATTTCAAGTTTTGTCGGAGGCGGATACCGGCCGAAATCCATCATGGGCGGCTTTATTTCTGCAGATACCCTGAAATATCTGGCCGAGAAAGAAAATATCCATACCGCACATGGAGTTATCTGGAGCCAGCATGCGGTTGACGGCGGAGGTGCCGACGGATCCCCCTCCTATCCATATTATCCCTCGACCGAACATTTTTGCAAACCGGCCCAGGGGAAAAATGATTTTATCGACTGCGTGAACCTCGACGGATGGAGCGTGGATTTTCTGTGTGCCAAGCTGAGCGGAGGGATCAATGGTACCACACCTTTTAACGGCGGATCGAGCCGCCGGGGTGTCGGGCCGATCGAAAACTACTGCGAATGGGGTCTGGATATTGGTCAATTGTCGGTTATGCATTCCGAATCCCTTCATTTCGACCGCGGATTTGAGCTGAACGGGTTCGGATGGATTCCGAATATCTGGGAAGCTGCACTCGTTAAAGTTCCCGAGAGAAAAGACTGGGGCGATCAGTTCATATTGCAGGCCATGGAGAAATGGGTGGGTGAAACGAAGAAAAGGTGGCCCGATGTTCAGTTCATCACTTTCGGTGATTATGGCGAGATCTGGCGTAACCATTATCGGAATAATGAACAGTGGAACTACCGGTTTGAGGAGAAAGGTCTGGGAATCGGCAACTCTTTTGGCAACGAGGAGATTCGCTGGTTCATGAATAAAACGTTCAGACTTGCCCTTTTACGCAACTGGCACCAGAATACCCCTGAAAAAGTGATCGATTTTACCCGTTATGATCTGGCGGCGAAAGAACCTGCGGATCCGAGTCCAGAGCATCCGGTCACCGACTGGAGCCTGATGAACCGAATTAACCAAAAGGGCTTGCGGCCGCAGGATAACCCTATATCTTTGAAAGAGCTGAATTCCGATGAACAGGCTCTGATCGCTAAGTATTATCCCGAGCTATATGACTAATGCTCGAAGTATCAAGGTTGAGATTCGAGGACCAATTCCGAATTCTGAAATTACAGATTCAAGTACACGTACTTCTTGACACTTAAAATGAATTATTATCTCCTGAATATGAAACAAGCTACCGTCGCCCTGCTCTGCCTCCTCTGCTTACAATTACCGGCGCAAAATAACAAGATTGCTGCCACGCCACCTCTGGGATGGAACAGCTATACCGGGTACAGCACCGCGGCTCCTGAAGAGGAACTGTTAAAAAACATCGATGCAGTGAGTGAAAAACTCAAGCCGTACGGATATCAGTATGTTACCGTGGATAATGGCTGGTTCCTGACTAAACGCCAGGATGCCGGGGGTACAGTCATTACAGACGAATACGGAAGGCCGGAATCATCTCCGTTTTTCTTTCCCAACGGGGTGAAATCCGTCATTAACTATGCCCACCAGAAAGGACTAAAATTCGGCATTTGGTTGATACGCGGTGTCGACCGCAAAGCCGTGGAAAAGAACCTGCCGATAGAGGGGACAAAATACAAGCTTCAGGACATTGCCGACAAGAACAAGTTATGCCCGTGGAATGATTTCAACTATGGAGTAGATATGAGTAAGCCCGGGGCCCAGGAATACTATAACAGCCTGGTTCGCAAATATGCAGGCTGGGGGGTTGATTTTATCAAATTTGATGATATAGTGCCACATCCCGATGAAGTTCAGGCTGTTGTTAAGGCGATAAAAAACTGCGGACGCGATATCGTCTTAAGTCTTTCTCCAGGGGATTACATCAAGGTAGAGCACAGCCAGGCATACAAAGAAGCGAACATGGTCAGGATCACCAGCGATATCTGGGATAACAGGGAAAGCCTGGAAACCACATTTCAGCGCTGGGAAGAGATGCAGAAATACGATGGCTCCGTAAACCGGAGCTGGCTCGATATGGACATGATCTGTTTCGGACAGCTCTATGTGGTTGATAATGGTGGCTGGCAGTGCAAGTTCACGCCTGGACAGAAGCGCACCTTTATGCTGCAACGCGCCATGGCTGCCTCTCCTCTGATTGCCGGCGGCGTACTATATAGCATGGATAACTATTCGATCAGCCTGCTCACCCATGCTGATATCCTGGCATGCGACCAGAATGGGGTGGTAGGAAAACTCGCTTTCCGAACGGATAAAACAGATGTCTGGAAAACAACAGATAACAATGATCCCGACAAAGGATGGATCGGAATTTTCAACCGCGATGGTAAAAATCCACATACTATTCAGCTTAACCTGAAAGAACTCGGACTTGATACTGCCAGCGATTATGAATTGAAGGAATTATGGTCGCAGACGGATGTTCAACAAGCGGATCCGGTTTCTTTTACCATCGGTTCAGATGACTGTATTTTTCTGAGCTATAAGAAGATCAAACAGCAATTCTTTAAAAAAGCCCAGCCCGTATGGCCGGCAGGCAAGCAGTTGGAAAAAAATTATACTGTTGGTTTCCGGTCGGCATTCGAGCGGCCGGCAAGCGGAACGGCGATGCTGAGAATTACCGGATCCACCCTTTACCGGATTTACCTGAACGGTGAATTTATCGGTCACGGACCGGCCCGGGCCGGTCATGGTTACTACCGCGTTGATGAGTGGGATTTTTCAAAGAAAATGGTAACCGGAACAAACTCCCTTGCGATAGAGGTGGCCGGATACAATGTTAACAGCTACTATTTGCTCGACCAGCCGTCGTTTTTGCAGGCGGAGGTAGCTTCAGGCGAAAACATCATCGCCTCCACATCTGCACAATCGGATGATTTCGAGGCTATACAGCTGACAGGAAGGATTCAGAAGGTGCCGAGGTATTCGTTTCAAAGGCCCTTCACAGAGGTTTATGAGCTGGAGGCTTCGTGGGATGCATGGAGGATAAACCAAAGGCTCAAGGCTCAAGGCGCAAGGCTCAAGGGAGGGGAGAAGGCTCAGGGCGCAGGGCTCAAGGCTCAGGGCGCAGGGCTCAAGGCTCAAGGCGCAGGGCTCAAGTTGGAGCGGACCGGGTTAAAAAAATTAGTGCCGAGGAGAGTGTCGTATCCGGAGTTTGTGGTAAGGGAACCGGTGATGTCAATTGCGTCGGGTACCATGAAGACTGACGTGAAAAGGGACAAATACTGGAAGGACCGGGCTGTGTTGAATATCGGGCCGGAACTGGGTGGATTTAAGGAGTCGGAGCTGGCAATGAATCAGGCTATCAATCTGCAGGAGATGGAAATTGCAGATATTCAAACGAAAAACGAGCCGGTAAACGGAAAATCAACTTTCCGGCTTGGCCCGGATCAGTTCCGGATATTTGATTTCGGCACTAACCTCACCGGCTTTATCGGGACCAAAATTGAAGTAACCAAACCGGGAAGGCTATATCTGACTTTTGATGAAATCCTCACCGGCAATGATGTTGATTTCAAAAGGCTGGGGTGCATAAATGCTGTTACTTACGACCTCGCACCCGGCATTTATTCGCTCGAATCTTTTGAGCCTTACACGGCGCGTTATGTGAAAGTGATGATGATCAATGGTGAAGGCAGCCTGAAAAATGTAAGTCTGAGGGAATATGCCAATCCAGATATCGGACAGGCAACTTTTGAGAGCAGCGATCCCCGCCTGAACCGCATCTTCCAGTCGGGCGTGGAAACTTTCAGGCAGAATGCCGTGGATATTTTCATGGACTGCCCGCACCGGGAAAGGGCTGGTTGGCTGTGCGACAGCTACTTTACCTCACGTGTAGCCAACGATGTATCGGGCAATACACTTATCGAGAAAAACTTTCTGGAAAATTTCCTGCTGCCGGATTCTTTTGCCCACCTGCCCAAAGGCATGCTGCCGATGTGCTACCCTTCGGATCATAACGACGGGGTGTTTATCCCCAACTGGGCGATGTGGTTTGTGGTGGAGCTGAAGGAATATCTGAAAAGAAGCAATGACAGGGTGCTGGTTGATCAGCTTAAGCCAAAAGTGATGGACTTGCTGAAATATTTTGAGCCGTTTAAAAATTCCGATGGCCTGCTGGAAAAGCTCGACAGCTGGATCTTCGTTGAATGGTCGGATGCCAATGGATTTGTACAGGATGTAAACTACCCCACCAACATGCTCTTTGCCTCCACACTTGAGGCAGCCGGGGAAATGTATGGAATCGGGAGCCTGATCAATGAAGCTGCCGCCATGCGTGAGACTATCAGGAAGCAGTCGTACAACGGCAGTTTCTTTGTCGATAATGCGGTCAGAAAACTCAAGTTGGAGCGGACGAATAATATATCTGAGGTATGTCAGTATTTTGCGTTTTATTTTAAGGTGGCCAGTAAGGAGACCTATCCGGAGTTATGGAAAAAACTGGCGACTGAGTTCGGACCAAAACGCAAGGAGAACAATCCTTATCCCAACGTGCACTTTGCAAATTCCTTTGTAGGTAATTACCTGCGTCTGGAGTTATTGTCGGAGAACAACCTCCGGTCGCAACTGCTTGGAGAATCCATTGATTTCTTTGATTATATGGCGGAAAAAACCGGCACCCTCTGGGAAAATATTTCGGCCGACGCCAGCTGCGATCATGGCTTTGCCTCGCATGTGGTGCACATGTTGTACCGCGATGTTCTGGGTATTGCCGATATCGATATAAATAGAAAAGTGATCACCCTGCAGTTCTCTGATCTTACGCTGGCATCATGCAAGGGCGCCATGCCGGTAGGCGATGGTTTAGTAAAATTGGAATGGAAGCGCGATGGAAGCAATATCACTTATCAATATGAATGCCCCGAGGGATATAAAGTGGTGGTTAAAAACAACTCAACCTCAAAACTGCTTTTTAAGAAATCTCCGGATCCGGCGGAAACCAATAATGGTATCAGGCAGGGCGGACATTCACATAATGATTATGAACAAAAACGTCCCTTTTTCTCTGCATGGGAATCCAACTTAAGCTCGATCGAAGCCGATATCTGGGCAGTTGGAGATCAGCTCATTGTAGCTCACGGCCAGAAGGAGGTCGCACTGGGCAGGTCGTTGGACAGCCTTTATCTGCAGCCAATAGTGGCAAAATTCAAAAGAAACGGAAACAAGGCCTGGAAGGAAAATAATAATTCATTTATTCTGCTCATTGACCTGAAAACATCCTATGAGCCTACTCTGGATATGCTGATACGCAAGATATCGGCCTATCCGCAGGTATTTAATCCGGCCGTCAATCCGCGCGCAGTGAGAGTGGTGGTTTCGGGCAACACGCCCCCACCGTCATTATTTAAAAACTATTCCCCGATCATCGGGTTCGATGGCAGGCCAGGCATTGAGTACACAGGAGAACAGCTGGAACGGATCGCCCTGATCAGTGAAAGTCTGGATAAAGTGTGCACCCTGAATGGTGATAAGCCTTTGCCGGAGGAGGAGCTTCTGAAAATCGAAAAGGTAATCCGTAAGGTACATAAACTGGGTAAGCCCGTCAGGTTCTGGGGTGCACCTGACCATCCGGAAGCATGGGATACCTTCCGGTTATTGGGAGTCGATCTGATCAATACCGACCAGCCCGAACGGTTTGCTGAATATCTGAAACATACACCGCTGAACAAACCCACCGAACTTTTCAGAGCCGGCGATTCCGGCTATGCCTGCTTCAGGATACCTGCCATGGTAAAATCGAAAAAGGGAACTTTGCTTGCTTTTGCTGAGGCCCGCAAAAAGGGTTGTTCCGATACGGGTGATATAGATCTTGTACTCCGCCGCTCAACCGACCAGGGAAAAACCTGGAGCACCCTTCAGGTCATTTGGGATGATGGTGAAAATGTTGCCGGCAATCCAGCTCCGGTGGTTGATTATGAAACCGGAACCATCATCCTGCTGTCGACCTGGAATCTTGGCACGGACCATGAATCCATGATCATTGATCAGACCAGCAAGGATACCCGCAGAATCTTTATCATGCAATCAGCCGATGACGGCACCACCTGGAATCAGCCCCGGGAGATTACCTCCATGGTGAAATTGCCCTCCTGGACCTGGTATGCCACCGGCCCGGTTCATGGAATACAGCTGAAGAGCAAGCCTTACAAGGGCAGGCTCATGATTCCGTGTGACCATATCGAGGCCGGAACCAAAAAATATTTCAGTCACGTTATATATTCCGATGACCATGGCTCCACCTGGAAACTCGGCGGCACCACACCACAGGATCAGGTAAATGAGTGCACTGTGGCTGAACTCCCGGACGGAAAGCTGATGCTGAACATGCGCAATTACGAGAGGAAGCAGAGGAGCAGAAAGGTGAGTAGCTCCATGGATGGCGGAGCAACGTGGAGTGACCTTGTTAATGATCCGGCACTAATTGAGCCCATTTGCCAGGCAGCCTTGCTGGATATCACCATTAATGGCCGGCAAAAAGCGCTGGCATTCCTGAATCCTGCAGATTCGGCCGGCCGGCGCAATCTGGAGCTGAAAATCAGCCGTGACGAAGGGAAAACATGGGAGTTGATGAGCACCATACAAAGAGGCCCCGCTGCCTATTCCGATCTGGTGCAGGTGAGCAAAAATGAGCTCGGATGCCTGTATGAAGCCGGTAAAAAATCAGCTTATGAGGGGATATATTTCAATAAAGTGCCAATCTCCTTAAAGGCTGTTGAAGTAACGAACACAACAATTCTTGACAAGGCTGCATTCAAACATTATGCTGATAAGTTCAACGAACAGGACAAGCAGGAGCTGCATGTGGATGTTGTGCCGGGCACAAAGATGATCCGCAACGCTGATGCCTGGCCATTTATGGTGGCCAATATCCCCTTTTTCGAATGTCCCGACAAAGAGATTGAGGAAGTATATTATTACCGCTGGTGGACCTTCCGGAAGCATATCAAGCAAACACCGGAAGGGTATGTCATCACCGAGTTCATGCCTAATGTATCCTGGGCAAGAAAGTACAATTCCATTTCCTGTCCGGCGATGCACCACTTCAGGGAGGGCCGCTGGCTCCGCAATCCGGATTTTATTAAAGATTACGGCCTTTTCTGGCTCAGGCAGGGGGGTGATCCCTACGTGTACAGTTTCCCGATTGCCGAGAGTTTCCTTCAGTTCCAGATGGTGCATCCTGATAAAGCCCTTCTCACTGATGTACTGCCTGATCTGGTCACCAATTTTCATGAGTGGGAAAAGCGCCGCCGAAGCCCGGATGGCTTGTTCTGGCAAAACGATGGTCAGGATGGAATGGAAGTGGCCATCGGAGGAACGGGCAAAAGACCGACAATCAATTCCTATATGTTTGCCGATGCACGCGCAATCTCGATAATTGCCACCATGGCCGGGAAAAGTGAATTGGCCGGTGAGTTCAGCGCGGAATCAGAAAAAATAAAACAACTGACCCTCGATAAGCTCTGGGACCCTAAAGCCAATTTTTTCAAGGTGATACCCACCGCCGGTGGAGGAAGTAAAACGGAAGCTCCCCCTGAATCACTGAGCGATGCCCGTGAACTGCTGGGGTACATCCCCTGGTATGTTGAGCTGCCACCGAAAAATGCAGGGTATGAAACTGCCTGGAATCAGCTGATGGATCCTAAAGGTTTTTATGCACCATTCGGACCCACCACCGCAGAGCAACGGCACCCCGGCTTCCGTGTCAGCTACGAAGGGCATGAATGCCAGTGGAACGGCCCCAGCTGGCCCTTTGCCACCTCACAGACATTAACCGCGCTGGCCAATGTGCTTAACGATTATCCGCAGACAGTGATCACTAAAGATGATTTCTTTGAAACTCTCAAGATCTATACAAAATCGCACCGGTTCCGCCAGATTCCTCCGGATGGG
This sequence comes from uncultured Bacteroidota bacterium, assembly GCA_903919065.1. GTDB lineage: Bacteria > Bacteroidota > Bacteroidia > Bacteroidales > UBA12481 > UBA12481. Next base: position 2,608 of record CAIXHD010000090.1, on the reverse strand, counting down.
GTTACCATCATCAACGAAAATTTATGGATCGATGAAAACCTCAATCCATTCAACGGCGATTGGCTGGCCCGCACACGCATGGAAATCCAGAATTACAATCATGGTTTTCAGGAGCGCGGCATTTACTACAATCATTCCACCTATAACGATATAATCATTAACGGACTGGTGGGACTCAGGCCATCTCTTGATAATACCTTAACTGTTAACCCATTAATTCCGGATAGCTGGGACTGGTTCTGCCTGGACGATATCTTCTACCAAGGCAAACGGATCACCATCCTCTGGGACCGGAACGGAACTAAATACAAGAAGGGTATCGGGTTTCAAGTATCAGTTGATGGAAAGGTGAAAGCAAAGAGTAAAAAGATCATGCCAGTAACCTTGTTATTGGACTAATACGATTTTAACGGATTGATTGGCCGATAATTTCAGCCTGATTTTACCATTGGTGACCGTAAAATTGCTGAATACAGTTCGGCCTTTATCTGTTAATTCATAGACCTTGAGACCGGCGTTCCGGTACTCTTCCGGAAGGGTCCATTCCCGGTCCGAGCCATTCTGACTGAAAGCATAAATCCCGCCATGGGTGGGAACAAAACGATCATCATCATCGGCGATAATCATATCTTTCCAGGTGACCCTGAGTTTATCAGTGCTTTTATCGTAAACGGATAGTACATCATCGGAAAAACGGATGGTGTAACTGCCGTCATTCCGGTTAACTTCCAGCATCTCTTTTGTTAGCAGGAACTGATATAATATGGAGCTCAGATAGATCAGCTGCTTCATTTTCACCTTCTGGGTTTCATATGACAGATGCCCTTTGTACTCCTTGTATGAAATATCCTGGGTGATAGAGTTGCCCATGCCGCATAAGTATCTCAGTGGGGCCTCACCTTCCGGGATTCCCCCGCCGACTATTTTACCGTGGTATATCTGCTTATACTCAAAAATCAGGCGGAAATAAGTCCACATACCAACGGCTACCGGTGATAAATCTATCGGATTACCATTCTGGGTTTCAGTAGTGATCAGTATCCCCTTTTTATTTAGCCATTCAGCAATCGGCTTCAGTCCGAGTTCATATTCCTCCAAAACCCCGATGGTATCTTTTTCCCATTGAGGGTTGCAATTTGTGACCCTCATTGCATCAAAATGGATGCTCCTTTTTATTGGGAAGATCTTGAGAAGCTCCTCCAGCCTCCGATAAATACTCCCGGTTGCAACATCCTTATAATGGGATATATGGAAGGCACTGTCGGCGAAAATCTCCCAGAACATGGGGGAATCGTCATAATCGGAAGCCATGATTTCTTTTGAAAAATACTTGTTCCCTTTATAGGCATCGCACAAGTTTGCATGGATACTCAGCACTGAGTTGATACTGTCGCAATATCCTGAGAGTGAATATAATTCCTTACTGGTTCCCATACGGGGATTCAGCTGATCGAGAGCAGGGTAACCGGTATCATGACCATCATACTGCCATCCAACGAGATAAATGATTTGTGGAATTCCATCAGTTATATTTTTGATATAGTTGATGATTTCCTTCGACTGGGCCAGGTTTGTGCAGGGGTTATCCTTATTACCTGAATCATTGATTTTGATTTTGTACCAGATGGAATTTTTGTGCAATTCATCCGGCCCTTTCATCTGCCGGTTACACCACACGTAATAGTCACCGTTATCTATTTTGCCATTACCGTTCAGGTCTCCGATAAAGGAAAGCCGGGCCTCATAATCCGGCATCTGTTTGGTTTTAACCTTATAATAATATTTGTTGGGGGCCATGTTGCATCCGGCTGAATCGCTCCAGATTTTTATCGGATAAACATTCATGTTGGTGCTGATTGCCATGCAGAATTTCTGAGGATGCCAGATACAGGCAAAATAGGGCATTCCGGCCCGTTGGATGGTATCGCCGGCATTCCCGTACAAAGAATTGTAGTAACCGATACCGCGTGAGAAGACTTTTTCCCTGACAAAGGGTACGCGTGTCCAGTTTTTAACGGTCCACCAATGAAAGCTGGTATCCCTGATGCTCACCCAGGGTTGTTCCTGAAACCCTATTTCTTTAAGGGAATTGCTTTTGTCCTCGATGTTTGTGATTCTCATCCTGACGGAGGCGGAATCTATCCAAAAGAGAAAATCCGCTTTTATCTCCGGATGGTTCAGGTTCATTTCATAAACCACCGTATCGCCTTTCATGCGGGATTTAATTTCCCACTGGCTCCATTCCTTCAATTCTCCGTTTACTGTCAGTCCCCTTCCTATTTGGGGACTAACAGTATCAGAAGAATAAATGATGTTTTTAAAAACAGGCATTGCTGAGTAGAAGTCGACCCTCAGATTGCCTTTTTCAATGGTGATAATTCTATCCCTGGAGCAGGAAACAGCAATTACCCCGATCAATAATAATAATCTTAATCGCGGATGCACCTTACTGAGTATGCTTCGCTTTTCGGCCAGGCTCCGCGGGAAATACCAACAGTGTCAGCACTCATATACCGGTCGTATGCTTTCGTTGCATCAAAGCTCGTAGCCGTCCAGTAAACTGCTGAGGTCATCAATTGATAAAAGCCATTTCCGTCCAGTAATCCGG
>CAIXHD010000089.1 GCA_903919065.1 uncultured Bacteroidota bacterium | reverse complement strand
TATTTAGGCAGCAAATTTGCGCAGCGAGAAACAGCCAAAATCTGGATTTACAGGATTTTAATTACTATCGTTGCGGTGGAGATTGTTCAGCTGGTATTCAAAGCTGTCAATTATTGATCAAACAGTTGAGCTGGAAATAAGTAAAGACTCAACTTTAGCATATGTTTGCCGGCTTATGTTGAATACTAAGACAATCCTTGCGGGCCTCATCATAATGCTGGCATACCATGCTACCGCTTTAACGCAAACCCGTATCGACAGTCTGCGAACTATCTTAGAGCAGGTTAATATTCCTGACAGCATCACAATCAAAACATCCGTTGAGGTTTGTAACGCAATCGTTAACACCGACAAGGAGTACCTTCTTCCTGATCTGGCATTAAAAGGGCTCGAAGTGAATGCTTCAGACAATGAGTTTATGGCTCATTCTATAAGCATTTTGCACGAACTTCTCGGAAATTATTATTGCCGGTTAGGAAAGATGACCAACGCAATTGAACATTTCGAAAGGATGCGGTTAATCGGGGAAGCCGATCAGGATAGCACCATTATCGCTAAGAGCAATAACGGGTTGGGTACTGTATATTACCAGATGGGTTCATTTCCGAAAGCGCTTGATTATTACTATAAAGCACTTTCTTTATCCGGCACTGATACCCTTTTTAAGGTCCGGATTTATAATAACATCGGAAGTGCATTCACATCGCTGGGCCCAATGGATTCTGTAATGCAGTATTATAATAAGTCTGTAGCGTATCATCTCTCCCACCAGAACTTCAATTATTTATCCACCACCTATTCGGAAATCGCCATACTTTACCAGAAGCAGAAAAATGACGCTGAACTCAAAAAATATTTCAATCTCGCTCTTGATGCTTCGTTAAAGGCGAATGAACCCTTTCAGACTGCCGGAGTTTATTTAAGCATAGGAGAGGTGATTTTGGATCAGCATCCGGATATAGCTGCAGATTATTTTGGCAAGGCGCTGGCACTTGCGCAACAGACAAACAATTATGATCAGATTATTAAGAGTCTGGAAAAACTCGCATTTCTGTCAGAGAAGAAAAGAGATTTCGAAAGAGCCTATGAATATCTAAATTTATTAGTAAACCTGGACAATTCACTTGATTCTAAACAAAGCAGAAACAGGCTTGAGCAGTTGGAGTATGAGCAAAATGCTGATACAAAAAGAAACATTGCCACGGCTAAGAGCAACCGTCAAAAGAGTTTTCTCGTGATTTTATCGGTATCTCTTGCCGCTCTGTTTATATTGCTGCTCATGAGTTATAATTTGCATCGGTTGCGCATGAAGATTTCGCGAACCAGGGATAAATTCTTTTCGATGATCGCACATGACATCAAGAGTCCGTTCAGCGGGATCCTTGGACTTTCTGAACTGATTAAGGAAGAGTCTGAAAGCCATCCTGATCCCTTGCACCAGAAACAGGTAGCTTCCCTGCATGAATCTTTAACGCATGTTTATGATTTGCTCGATAATCTTTTGGTCTGGTCGCAGTCTGAAACGGGAAAAATCGCATTTAAACCCCAAATACAGATTGTTGCACCCATTGTTGAAGGGGTAATTCAATTACATCAGGCATCGGCAAAACAAAAAGGGATAACCATAGTGAATGAGGTTGCGTTTGGCTTGACAGCACGTTTCGATGCCAACATGTTTCATACCATTCTTCGGAATCTGGCTTCAAATGCAATCAAATTCTCACCGGATAAGGCTACTGTTTTCATCTCAGCAATAAAACAGGGCAACGAGGTTCTGGTGGCGGTAAGGGACCAGGGTGTCGGGATGGATGCCAGCCAGATTGAAAAGGTTTTCAAGAGTGATGACAGGATTTCCACTCCGGGCACCCGCAATGAAAAAGGTACCGGATTAGGGTTGATCCTTGGCAAGAATTTCATCACTAGGCATGGCGGAAAAATCAAGGTTGAAAGCAAAAAAGGGGAAGGGACAACAATTTCGTTCACCTTGCCGGATTAGCTTAAAGTTGGCAGCTTTAGCTGGAGGGAGCTGATTAAAGCTGACAGCTTAAAGAAAAGAAAAGCTGTCAGCTTCTTTCTTTGTGGCTCCATTTGAGCACTGCACCCGCCTTCATCTGACTTTCTATTATTTTTCCTTTGGTTTCGGGATCGGCCAGTTGAAGCAGGCCATCCTTCTCCGCATGAATTTCTATCCGGGTAACTTTTCCTTTAGATAATGTTGCGGAAACGAGGAATGCCCCTTCGGCACGCAGGTTAGTAAATGATGCCTCTTTCCAGGTTGCCGGGATTGCGGGGAAAACTTGGATGATTCCCGTATGTGATTGGATCAGCATTTCCTGCAGGCCGGAAGCGAAAGCAAAATTTCCTTCAAGGGTAAAGGGCCGGTAAAGGAATTTCGATTTTCCGCTTTTGCTCTGGTCACCATTAACATGAAAACTGTTAGGCAAAGTAAAACAGAGGGCAAAATCCTTCAATGATTTGGCTGCTCTTTCTCCATCGAAGGCCCGGGCATACAGATTCCCAGCCCAGCTGTAGGAATACCCGCACCAATAATCCGGTCCGAATTTCTCCAGATTGCGGAGTGTATTGGTCAGAACCTGCTGAACTTCGGGACCATCCGACCAGTCGATCACACCAAGCGGATGCCAGGCTACGAGGTGGGAAAAATGGCGATGGCTCTCCTGATATCGCTGACCCGGAGCAAAATTCAATCCGGTGGAATCGAAAGCCAGTCCGGGCCATTCATTCAGAATGCGAGCCCATTTGGCTGCCTCCTCCTTTTTACCCAGTTCATCAGCCAGTTCAGCCGCCTTGTTGAAAGTAAAGCGGATCATTCCGATATCGAAATTCGTGGTTTTGGTAAACCAGGCCTCCGGCGAGTTATCGTGGATCTCCGGCGAGGAACTCAGCGGCAGTTGTCGCATGCCTGCAGAATCGCGAACTGAAAATTCATCAAGGAATGTTGCCACGGAAGAAATATACGGATATGCACGATTAGCAAGAAAATCCCTGTCGAGGGTATATCTCCAGTGGAGATAAAAATGCTGCGAAAGCCATGCAGAAACCGTGGGCCCGAAGGAATACTGAATCCATCCGCCCATCGGCTCGCCAAGCAGAGTGGCTACCCCGGGAACATTTAATCCGCCAACACCAAAATAAGAACGGGTATATCTTTCGTTTTCCGGTTTGATCTCCCAAAGCCAGTTCAAGAAACCCTCTTCAAGATCGAGATGGTTGGCGCTGTAGGATGGCCAGTAAGACAATTGTGTATTCAGGTCATTATGAAAATCCCCTTTCCACGGCGGCAGTTTGCCGTTATCAGCCGTCCAGACAGCCTGCAGGGAGATAGGGGGAGCGTCGGCTCGGGCGGCCGATCCGAATTTATATTGCTCCATATACCATTGTTTCTGGAGCACAGTATCAGGCACCTGCAGATCGGATTTCGCCCAAAACTTTCGCCACCACTCCTGGTGCTCCCGGCTGGCTACGTCGAAATCCGGAGCTTCTGTTGTTATTCTTTCTGCGTTGGGCTGACCCTTATTATCTGACAATGAGGATGTTATAGACCATTTGCCAGTAATATTACCACCACTTTTCGCCCATTCTACGGATACAATATAATAAAAGCCCGGTGCACCTTCCTGCCGATAAACCAGCTTACCCGGTGTTTCAATGACCTTTCCCTGCTGATAGCCCAGAAGCCTGAGATCCTGAGTGCCGATCCCCACATTATTACTGACGGAGCTTTGATCCTGATATACCGGTGGCACCAGCCTGAAGGCAAAATCAGCCGGTACTGCGATAAAGCGAAAGTAACCTATGGACTTGCCGGCATGGACGAATGTCTGCATACTGACCCCGTCGGGCCATTTAACATTGGCTGTTGCATGGGCGAGATCCAGCTCGGTTTTGGCTGGCTTATCAGAACCCTTCCACGAAAACTCTAACGCCGCACCGGGGATTTTGGTGGGCTTGAAAGAATTATCGTAAGCCCTGTAGTCAAAAAGTTCCTGAACCTTCCCATAATCCTTCTCCATCCATTTCTGCATCACCCATTTGAAATTCCATTCCGGAAGACTCAACTCCGGTACAGCACGCAGATCCCACAGGTCAGCCCGATCGATGGAAAATCTTACGCTGGTTCCCTTCAGCCACACCAATTCACCGAGCCACCCGTTACCGAGAGGGATCCCCTCATCCCAGGTCTTAGCCAAAACGTAGGATTTTAGGTTATTCTTTGCTGCCGGGCCATCAGGAGAAGAACAGGCAAAAGCACTGATCAGAAAAATGACGATAAACAATTGAAGTATGGAGCTTTTCATGGGTGAATGTTTTTTTCAGATTTTAAATGCCATTTTTGTAAAGATATTGAAAAAACAATCCTTCGATGAACCCCTCATCAGCCATATTCGCAGGTGAAATTAAAGCTAATTGAGGGCTCCATGAGTATAAGCTGGTTAAAGATGAAATACTAAATTACTTACGAATGAAATCCAGGAAATTCTCAATTCCGGCGCGTTTGCGAAGTTTCAGATATGCCTTCCGAGGCTTGTGGTGGCTGGTAAGGGATGAGCATAACTCATGGATTCATCTGGCTTTTGTAGTTGTTCTGATTCCAGCCGGATTCATTCTTCATATAACCCCGATTGAATGGACCCTGATCATACTTTGCATCGGTCTGGTGTTAGGAATGGAATTAGTTAATTCGGCTATCGAGAGGCTTGCCGACAAGATATCGCCGGAGCGCGATCCGGATATCGGAAAAATAAAAGATATTGCAGCCGGCGCAGTGCTGATAACTGCCATTGCAGCAGCCATCGTCGGATTAATCATTTTAGTTCCCAAATTTTTTGCCCTGATCGGAACATGAACCGGAACCAATTCCTTAGATCTTCTCTTTTCGCAGCGGCCGGACTTACCCTGGCGCCATCATTCTTAACCGGTTCACCCGGAAAGTCAGTCATGCCCGGCAATTGGGCATGGATGGACGGATCGGACCAAACCCCGATTGACGAATGGAAAAAACTTTTCGACCGGCTGTTAAGCGGCAATGTTAGCGGCTTACTGATGAATGGGAGCGATGAACTTTATAAAAAGATTGGTCCGCTGGGTCAGCAAATGGGTATGCAGATTCATGCCTGGCGCTGGACGATGAATCGCGGGGATTATATGCAGGAACATCCGGAATGGTATACGGTTAACCGACTTGGCCAGTCGGTGATTGATAAGCCTCCGTATGTTGGTTATTACCGGTGGCTCTGTCCATCGAGGCCTGAAGTGAAAGACCTGCTTGTGAAAGATTATTCTCGACTGGCTGATATTCCAGGGATCAGCGGAGTCCATCTGGATTATGTCAGATATTGCGATATCTACCTTCCGATAGCCCTTCTTCCCCAATACAATCTTGTTCAGGATTTTGAGATGCCGGAATTTGATTACTGCTACTGCCCTCTTTGCCGGAGCATTTTTAAAGAAAAGCACGGCTATGATCCGATGGATAAAGAAGACCCGAGCAAGGACCTTACCTGGCATCAGTTCCGGCTTGATCAGCTGGTTCATGTGGTGCAGGAAATCGCCAAAGCCATCCATCTGAAAAAATCCGTGATTACGGCAGCGGTTTTTCCAACTCCCGAGATGTCGCGCAGAATGGTTCGTCAGGATTGGGCCCGGTTCAACCTCGACGCCTATCTGCCGATGCTATATCATGATTTTTACCTCAAGCCTACCGACTGGATTGCCGAATGTGTGCTGGAGGCCAGGAAAGAGATGGGCAGTGCGGCACCCATTTATGCCGGAGTGATGATGAATCCAACGACATTCAATCCGGAAGTACTTGCCAAAACAATTCAGCAAGTAAAAAAGGCAGGCGGTCAGGGCCTTTCATCTTTTACCGCTGGCGGACTGGGCGAAGAGCAGTTGGAGGTACTGAAGAAGCACCCTCCCCAACTCTGAAAGTACCCTCCCCAACCCCTCCCTTAGGAAGTGAGGGGCAAGAAATCAGTTAGTTATGCAAAAATATTTCGTCGGCAAACATCCAGCAGGGGCTACCTGCACCGGCATGACCGGAGGGACAGGTTTTCGGGCTTACTGCCCGCACCCGCAGATATCTTGCCTGAAACTCTTTTGATACGCCAAATACTTTGCGGATATCAGTGAATTTATCCCAGGCTTTATCATTAACAGCCCTACCGGCTAATTCATAATTTTTGCCGTTGGATGAGTATTCAAATACCACTTCAAGGGGTAATAAAATCCAGCTTCCCGGCGCGTTCAGAAAATCAGCGGAGATGCCTTTAAAATTTTGCATTTTCCCAAGATCGATCTCGGCAACC
>CAIXHD010000088.1 GCA_903919065.1 uncultured Bacteroidota bacterium | reverse complement strand
GCTGTAGCTTCGGAGTGCCGGGAGTGAAGGGCCGGTGACCGGTCGAGGCCACCTCACACTGCTACTGCTCCGAAAAGCTTGGGTCGCGCAGTGAACCCGGCTCCGGGGGCTTTTAGAAAATGCGAATCGGGAAGTGGGATAGTGATGAGTTTCCTCATAGGAGCTGCCCACCTCGAAGGGGGGACTCAGTCAGTGAGCATTTTTTGGGGTCCTGAATTTCTGAAGCGACCGAGCCAGGTATCCTGAATCAAACATCAGCCTGCGATCAATACCTTTGTGCAGTAATTAATAGACAGAGCCGAGCTTGAAAACAAGTGCAAGTCCTGAACTGTTTTGAAGCGCATCATACCGACCTTTTTGCTTTGCCAACGGCTGTGGATTGGTTAAGATAAGTGCAACAGTTTGAAAGTAAGCTCTCGGTCTGGTACATATTGACCGACTTATCGCTGGGTTGTATTTTGTGCCCAAATCAATTTTCCCATGGACATCCGCAAGGTTCGTAACCCAGAGCTGGTCCGGTTAACCGGCCAGAAAGCATTAAGAGCAGGTATTCGCCGTAGATTCCGGGACAGTTTCCTGGCAGCAAAGAAACCAGACCCGACCTCCTCGCTTCCCGTTTCCAGCAGTTTTGTCCCGTTTACAATCACGGGAGGACCCCAGGTGCAAACTACCGACCAACGCATTGAGCTTCGTCTTCCGGACGGAATCGAGATTATTTTAACCGGTACGGGTTCCTTGTCCGCCGTGCAATCTATTTTATCAATACTGTAAGCCATGTTTTCACTGACGAGCAGTTTTTGCTATTATCTCTACCGTAATCCCACCGACATGCGTCTGGGAATGGACGGTTTATGCGGGCTGGTCCGTGGGCAGTTGCGCCGAAGCCCCGGTTCCGGTGAAGTCTTCCTCTTTATTAACAAGCCTCGTAACAAGGTTAAACTATTACGGTGGGAAGAGGGTGGCTTCATTTTGTATTATAAACGCCTGGAACAAGGCACCTTCGAACTTCCAACGTTCAGCGTTACAGCGACCGCATGTGTTTTAGGCTGGGCCGAACTGGTCATGATTATTGAAGGTATTTCGATTCAGAAAATCCAACGCCGCAAACGATTCTCAAAATTCAGCAGTTGTTAACAATAACTCGGGGAGCAATTCTTGAAACTCAATGATTATTAACAATTTGGTCATAACTCAGACGGTGATGTTAATAGATAACCACTTGTAAATCTTATAATTACCGGGCTATCTCAGTTGTTAACCGTACCTTTACGGTATGATTTCAGCCAACGATCATACCGAGATGATTCAGGTACCCAAAAAGGTCTACCTGCAGCTTGTGCAAGAACACCAGGACATGACGGCCCGGTTACTGGTTCTTGAACAGCAGCTTGCCAAACTGCAACGCATGCATTTTGGGCGCAAGAGTGAACGATTCACGGAAGAGACTTCCCCACAAGATGCAATAACCACGGAGACTGCCACGAAAGAGGTTCCTCCGGAAGAAAAAGAGCTGATTGATTTCCTTGCTCCGGTCAAAAAGGGAAAAGCGGCCAAAAAGGGACACCCCCGGTCTCCGCTGTCCAAGGATATTCCCCGGGTGGAAGAAGTTGTTCTCCCACGGGAAGATGTCACTGGCTGGAAGATCATCGGCCAAGAGGTGACCCAGATTCTGGAACGGATTCCCGAACAAATTTTTGTAAGAAAGATCATTCGCTACAAGTACCTGAGTCCCGATGGAACCCGTATTGTGATAGCCGATCTTCCAACCCTGCCCATTTACCGGGGCCATGTAGGGGCCGGTTTGCTGAGCGATCTGGTCGTTGGCAAATGGCAGGATCATATTCCCCTGCACCGGCAGGCCGCGATTTACCAACGGCAAGGAGTTACCATTCCAACATCTACCATTAACGGCTGGTTGACCTATACCGGTGATGAGTTGGAAGCCCTTTATAACAGCATGCTTAGAAAAGCTTTCGCCGGCGACTATATTCAGATGGACGAAACGGGCATGAACGTCATGACAGAAGACCATCCCGGGAGTACCTTCAATGGAACGTTTTGGGCCATTCACGCTCCACAGCAAGGTGTGGCTATGTTTAAATACGACAAAAGCCACGGTGCTCAAGTCCCTAAGGATCTGTTGGAAAACTTTCACGGTACGGTTCAAAGCGATGGACTCAACGTATATAAATTTCTGGATACTCCGCCCTGGAATGAGCGGATCACCACCCTTGGATGCTGGGCACATTGTCGTCGTCATATAGAAAACTCATTGAAGAACGAACCGCTGAAGGTGCCTGAAATACTAAAGTCCATACAAAAACTCTATCAGGTGGAGCGGATTGCACGCGGAAAAAACTACTCTCCGGAGCAAACCCTGGAACTCCGCCAACGATTTTCTGTTCGCATCCTGCATGCGCTTTATACCTATCTTAAAAAGGAAGAAGATCATCTGGAAGCACCTGCCAGCAATTATGGTAAAGCGGTTAAGTATGCCATGAAAAACTGGGACCGGCTCTCGCGCTATACTCAAAACGGAAACTGGAATATAGATAATAACCTCATTGAGAACACTATACGAAGGGTAGCTATGGGTAGGCATAATTTTTTGTTTACCGGCAATCATGAAGCTTCTCAGCGATCGGCTATGATGTACTCTTTTATGGCTACTTGTAAAATCCATGGGGTCAATCCTCAGAAATGGATGGAATGGGTTCTGACCAAACTCCCCGGTTGCAAAATGAGTGAAATCGACTCGCTGCTGCCGGCCAGTTACAAGGCCACCATGGCTGAAGGGCCACCGGTACCGGATCAACCAACCAGGTGGGTTTCAACTTCTGCATAAACGGATCGGGTTAACCCGCTAATGTATACTATCTGCCAAACTTAGCCTATATGTACCAAACCGAGAGCTTACCCTGGTTCAGAGTTGCCTACTGTTATCTGGTTGGGAAAAAATACGTGATGGTTGGGGACGGGGAACGGGCGCATGTGGTTTTGTTCGACCGGCAGGGGAAATTCATCCGGACCATCGGAACGAAAGGAGAAGGACCCGGCGAATTGATCGAGCCTCGTGAAGCCACCATGGATCCGGGTGAGGAGTTTATTTTCGTTCATGATGTCAAACT
>CAIXHD010000087.1 GCA_903919065.1 uncultured Bacteroidota bacterium | reverse complement strand
GCACTGGTGTCGCCTCCGATCAGGTCGATCTCATAGTGATTGCAGGCAAGTTTTATCCCTTTGTAAAACTCCTCGATTGCCGCCAGCGAAAGTTTTGATGAAACTCCGATGCTGACGGTTACCTGGAGGGGCGTACCGTTCATCGCATATATATCGGATACGTTTACTACTATTGATTTATATCCCAGATGTTTCATCGGGACATACGTCAGGTCGAAATGGATGCCTTCCAGCAACAGGTCGGTGGTTACCAGGGTAAGAAACCCCTTGTGGTCAATTACGGCGGCATCATCGCCAACTCCCTTGCGCGACCCGTGGTGGCGAAGGACAATATCCCCGGTTAGCTTGCGTATCAGGCCGAATTCCCCGAGCTCAGAAAGTGTTGTGTTTTTCATTTATTCATTAACCAAATTTGAAACTGCATATAAAGGATATACCCGGATCTGCCCATAAGACGAGAAGTTTTCGAGTGACAGACGAATTCCAAAAGGCATGTTCTTTTCCTTAAGAAACAGGTGCAAACTTTGCATCGAGCCTTTTTTTCCCGATTTTACTTCCATCGGGATAATTTCCTGTTGTTTTTGTATCAGATAATCCACTTCAGCATTACTGTTGAGTGCTTCCCTTTGCCAGTAATAGAGGCTGATTTGCTGGTAGCAGGAAGAAGTCCTGATTAATTCCAATCCGGCATACAACTCTGCAATTGCGCCCTTATTTACTAATTCAAAGCTGTCCTCAAAAAGCACCTTCGAAATATCCAATCCTAACAATCGTTGAAAGATACCGGTATCGAAAATAAGCATTTTGCGTTTTTTAATATCAGCACCAGCTCCCAGTGGGATTCCGTTTGCAGAGGTATGAGTGACCGGAATAACTAATCCTGCCATTATCAGCAATTCCAATGCCTCTTTAACCTGTTTGTGATTTGATTCTGTTGCCGCCTTGGCGAAAAAAAATTTGCCTCCGTTCTGCTGTACAACTGATTCAAACACTTCAGCAATACGCAAAACCGGAACTCTCTTCTTGTATTTTGTAAAATCAGCTTTCAAAGAGATAATTAAATCGTCAAGTACTCTCTGACAAGCCAGCAGGTCATTGCCCTGGGTATATTCAGCTACAGCCTCCGGCATGCCGCCAACTAAAAGAAATCGCTTAAATTGATTGACAAGCTTTTGATGTAAGGTTTCCGGCAAAGGATGCTTTACAGAAGCCTGCTGCTTCGCTTCCAGCAATTGTTCTTCTCCGCATGCTGAGATAAATTCATCAAAACTAAAGGGGTAAACAAACATCGATCGGATCCGCCCAACACCGAAGGACGGCAATTCCTCCAGGGCAAATTCAAGTAGAGAACCTGCCGCAATCAAATGTAACCCGGGAATCTTTTCATAAAAAAACCGAAGGGAGGATATTGCAGGCAGGCACCCCTGTATCTCATCGAAAAACAGTAAGGTTTTTCCTGGAACAATGGCAACATTAAACATGGCAGACAAATTCCTGCACAATTCTATAGGCGCCAGATCACCGGCGAAAAGTTTGTGCACTTCCTTCTGCTCTTCAAAATTAATTTCAAGAAAATGCTCAAAGTGTATTGCCAATTCTCTAACCGCAGCCGATTTTCCTACTTGCCGGGCACCTCTCAGCAATATCGGTTTTCTCTTTAATTCGAGACTCCAGGTTAATAATTCCTGATCAATTTTTCTTCTGAAATACATAATTTTACAAAAATCAAAGGCAATAACCTATGCAAAAATACAAAAATCAAAGGCAATATCATCGTATTATTTACAAAAATCAAAGTCTGTATTATGTCTATGGGTTAATTTTACCGGCTGGGATCGCCATTTCGGGTGCTTCCATACTGGAATTGCAGATAAATCTGCACTCAAATTGTTATCTTTGCTTTCTATTTAGAAGAATTCTAAATAACTTTGCGGCCTTAGTTATTTCTGTATTTCATGTGATTATGAACGGCGATCAGGATCCAATTCTCAAGCAGGTTACCCAAGGTGAGTATAAATATGGTTTTGTCACCGACCTGGATAATGATGCCCTGCCAAAGGGCTTGAACGAAGACATTGTGCGCCGGATATCTGCAAAAAAAGAAGAGCCGGAATGGCTTCTGGAGATCCGACTGAAAGCATACCGGTACTGGCTGACGATGAAAAAGCCGGAATGGGCGCATCTGAAAATTCCACCTATCGATTATCAGGATATCATCTATTATTCAGCACCAAAAAGCAATAAGCCTGCCGGGAGCTTTGAAGACGTGGACCCGGAATTACTGAAAACCTTTGACAGACTTGGAATTCCGCTCGATGAGCAGAAACACCTGTCGGGTTTTGCTGTGGATGCGGTCATGGACAGCATATCCGTCAAAACAACTTTTAAAGAATCACTGGGTGAGCTAGGGATCATTTTCTCCTCATTCAGCGATGCAGTTCGCGAACACCCCGACCTGATCAAGAAGTATATGGGATCAGTGGTTCCCTACCGCGATAATTTTTATGCCGCACTCAACTCGGCCGTATTCAGTGATGGCTCATTTGTGTACATTCCCAAAGGAGTGAGATGCCCGATGGAGCTTTCCACGTATTTCCGTATCAATGCAGCTAATACCGGTCAGTTCGAAAGAACCCTGATCGTTGCGGAAGAAGGTGCATATGTTAGCTATCTGGAGGGATGCACCGCTCCCATGCGTGATGAGAACCAGCTGCATGCAGCAATCGTTGAGATCATTGCCCATACCGATGCTGAAGTGAAATATTCTACCGTTCAGAATTGGTATCCCGGCGATAAAAACGGGAAGGGCGGTATATATAATTTTGTCACCAAGCGGGGGATCTGTCTGGGCGACCGGTCGAAAATCTCCTGGACACAAGTGGAAACCGGCTCGGCTGTGACATGGAAATACCCATCCTGCATTCTCCGCGGCGAATCCTCTGTAGGTGAGTTTTACAGCGTGGCCGTAACGAACAATTATCAGCAGGCCGATACCGGAACCAAAATGATACATATCGGGAAAAATACCCGCAGTACCATTGTTTCAAAAGGGATATCGGCAGGCAAAGGACAAAACAGTTATCGGGGACTCGTGAGAGTGACAAAAAATGCTGATAATGCCAGGAACTATTCGCAATGCGATTCACTGTTGCTTGGCGACCAGTGCGGTGCTCATACCTTCCCTTATATCGAGGTGGACAATGAATCAGCAGTAGTTGAACATGAAGCTACCACCTCTAAAATCGGGGAAGACCAGATATTTTATTGCAATCAACGCGGAATCGATACGGAAACTGCAATTGGCCTCATAGTTAACGGTTATGCAAGGGAAGTGCTCAACAAGCTTCCGATGGAATTTGCCGTTGAAGCGCAAAAGTTGCTGCAAATCAGTCTCGAAGGAAGTGTTGGCTAAAAAAACTATTATTGAAAATTCTTGTATGTTATCAATAAGGAACCTTAAGGCGACGATAAACGGACGGGAAATTCTCAAGGGAATTAACCTGGAAGTTAAAGCAGGGGAAGTTCATGCTATCATGGGTCCCAACGGATCGGGCAAAAGCACTCTGGCATCCGTACTGGCTGGCAGAGATCTTTTTACCGTAACGGGCGGTGAAGTGTTATTCGAGGGAAGCCCCTTGCTGGGTTTATCGCCGGAAGTTAGAGCCAGGGCCGGGATCTTTCTTGGCTTTCAATACCCGGTGGAAATTCCGGGAGTATCGATGACGAACTTCATGCGAACCGCAATCAACGAGCAGCGCAAATATCGCGGCCTGCCTGAAATGAGTGCCACCGATTTCCTGAAGCTTATGCGTGATAAAAAAGCGTTGATGGAGATTGATTCTGCGTTAGCGAGCCGTTCAGTGAATGAGGGCTTCTCCGGTGGAGAAAAAAAGAAAAATGAAATCTTCCAGATGGCCATGCTTGAGCCAAAACTGGCGATACTGGATGAAACAGATTCCGGTTTGGATATTGATGCACTGAAAACAGTGGCCACCGGTGTCAACCGCCTGCGGAGGCCTGATAATGCAATGATTGTGATCACTCATTATCAGCGGCTTCTGGATTATATTGTGCCCGATTTTGTACATGTCCTGTCAGCTGGCCGGATAGTTAAATCGGGAGATAAAACCCTTGCCTATGAACTGGAAGAAAAGGGCTATGATTGGATAAAAGAGGAAAACGAAATTTAAAATGGAACCTGTTTCAGAAAAGATTACGTTGGATAATCAGCTGGCTGATTGGTATTTCGCCAATCGAGATCAGCTGATGAGCTCATCGAGCTCCGTATTCAACTCTGTTCGTCCGGCCGCCATGGAGAGTTTCCGGAAGCTCGGAATACCGGATTCTTCCTTCGAAAATTATAAGTCGACCAATATTCCGAAGATCTTCCTTTCACCACTAAACCGATATGTCGAACAGAAGAAAATCCTGTTCGCGGTGGAGGATCTTTTTCATTGCGATATCCCTGAGCTCGATACCGAACTCGTGCTGATCGTTAATGGATGGTTTTATGAAAACAGACCGAGATTGCAAGTGCTTCCGGGTGGAATGATTATTGGCAGCATGGCCGAGGCCGCTATCCAATATCCTGATCTTATCAAGGCTCATTATTCAAAATATGCTGATTATGAGAAAGATGGATTAGTTGCACTGAATACTGCATTTGCTCAGGACGGTACCTTTATTTATGTGCCTCGCGGAGCGGGCAGCGACAAGGCGGTGCAGATCGTAAATGTTCTCCTCTCGCCGGAAGACCTGTTCGTGCAGCACAGAAACCTGGTGATTGTTGAGGATGGCGCCACCGCACGCGTAGTGGTCTGCGATCACTCCCTGTCGGCTCGCCAGTTTCTGACCAATTCAGTAACAGAAATCTATGTAGGCCCCAATGCTCATCTGGATTATGTGAAACTTCAGAATGAGAATGATAACTGTAATCAGATATCAACCTCATTTATCCACCAGGAGCGTTCCAGCGATGCCGTTTTCAATACCATTACCCTTCACGGGGGAATGATCAGGAATAATGTTTATACCTGTCTTAATGGCGAAGGAGCCTCCAACGAAACTCTCGGCCTTTCGCTGGTCGACGAAACACAGCATATCGATAGTTATACCTTCGTGGATCATGCAGCGCCAAACTGCACCAGCAATCAGAATTTCAAGTATATTCTTGATGATAAAGCGACTGCAGCTTTTACCGGTCGGATATTGGTACAGCCAAATGCACAGAAAACTTTGGCGTATCAGACAAATAATAATATCCTGATGACCAGCGATGCCCGGGTAACCACCAAACCTCAGCTCGAAATCTATGCTGATGATGTGAAATGCAGCCATGGTGCCACTGTTGGTCAACTCGATCCGAATGCCATATTCTATCTGCAAAGCAGGGGAATTTCCGTACGGGAGGCCCGACTATTGCTGATGTACGCTTTCGGTCACGAAATATTAAACAAAATATCGGTAGAGCCTTTGCGGGAG
>CAIXHD010000086.1 GCA_903919065.1 uncultured Bacteroidota bacterium | reverse complement strand
TCCAGAATTACCTGATGGATAATCCCGGCACCAGGCTTCCAGAATCCAATTCCATATTTGTTGGACACGGTAGACAGAAAATCAAATACTTCCAGATTTATTTCCTGTGCAATTTTTAAATCGGCAACGGCACCTGTCTTGGCTAGTATGAGGTGATCACAATGGACAGTTGTCGGTACGGCTGTTTTGTTTTTGCCAGCCTGCATAAATTGAAGAAGAGCCATTTGGGCAGTAGCATCCTGCATGGCAACCCGATCCGGTGAAAATTCCGTATAGTCATGTCCCCTGGTAAACTGCGCCTTAGGAAAACCCTGATAAAGATGGGAGTACAATATTTTATCAATCAAAGTTAAAGGACGGTTTAGCAATTGCCTGGTCTGCTTAATTCTTTCAGGATAGGAATTATAAATGCCACGGATCATCTCTATGTCGAAAACCATGTTGAATAATTTTTGGATTTTATTAAGGGTAAATTAACACAACAATCCACGAAAAAAAAAGCAAATCATCATGTGTATGCAGAAAAGTCTGGAAACTGACAAAAATCATGGGTTTTTGCTAATTCAGGGTTTCTTTTTTGGATATATTTGTAGATTCGAAATTCGTCACCTAAAATATTGATTAGCATGGAATTAATGGAGAAAATTAAAACGAATGCCAAGAAATTCAATAAAAGGATCGTTTTACCTGAGGCTTGGGAAGAGAGAACACTGAGGGCAGCTGATATTTTGCTGGAAGAGGGGATTGCACAAATTATCCTGCTTGAGAATCCAGAGGTAGTTCATCGCGAGGCATTGAAATTCGGATTGAAGAATATCGACAAAGCGACCATTATAGATCCGGCTAATCATGAGAAGAAAGAGGCATATGCTGATTTGATGGTAGAAATCAGAAAGAGCAAAGGCCTGACGAAAGAAGAGGCTATGAAGCTGATTGAAAATCCATTATACCTTGCAACTTTAATGATCAAGGCTGGTGATGCTGATGGTGAAGTAGCAGGAGCCAACAATGCTACAGGTGATGTATTAAGACCAGCATTTCAATATGTTAAGACCTTACCTGGCATTTCGGTTGTTTCCGGAGCATTTATCATGATTATGCCAGATACCAAATGGGGAGAAGGTGGAATGATGGTTTTTGCTGATTGTGCTGTACATCCGAATCCTACAGCTCAGGAATTAGCCGAAATTGCTGTTTGTACCGCTCAGACTGCAAAAGCCATTGCAGAGATAACCCCGAAAGTAGCAATGTTAAGCTTTTCCACCAAAGGAAGTGCAAAACATGAGATGGTGGACAAAGTAGTTCTGGCGACCAAACTTGCACAAGAGATGGCTCCTCAGTTTCAATTCGATGGTGAACTGCAGGCAGATGCCGCAATCGTTGCCTCAATCGGGAAACTAAAATGTCCGGATAGTCCAATCGCAGGACAGGCAAATGTTCTGGTTTTTCCAACTTTGGAATCTGGAAATATCGCTTACAAACTGGTTCAAAGGCTGGCCAATGCTGAAGCTATCGGACCAGTGTTACAAGGGCTGGCAGCTCCAATCAATGATCTTTCCAGAGGCTGTTCGGTCAGTGATATCGTAAATCTTGTAGCCATTACAGCGAATCAGGCTGGTGGCAGTTATTGATTATTTTAAATTACAAAATATTATGGCTGATATAGTTGAAAGCATTGAACAATATGCTTTAAGTAAAAAGAATCGTGCAAAAACACAATTCGCAAAAGTTGGGGTAGTGGGTTGCGGATCAGTCGGGCAAACCATTACCCGTATGATAGCATCACAAGGTATAGAAGTCACCTTTGTTGAATTGGATGAGGAAAAAATCGAGGCTGCAATTGCTGGCATCGGGGCGGAACTTGATAATATGATCAACCATTGGGGGATGACGGCAGGGGAGAAAAGAGGAGTCCTGAGTCGTATTAAAGGAACTATGAGATGCAGCGATCTCGCTGGTTGTGATCTTGTTATAGAGGCTATTAAAAGTAAGTCGAGAGAAGAACGTGTCAGCCTTAGAAAAGAGATTTTCAAGCGAATTGAAGAGTATGTCGATCCAACCACCATTATTGCCACCAACTCTACTACGATTGTAACTACTGAGTTGTCATCAGAATTGAAGCATAAGGATCGTTGCGTAAGCTTGCATTTTTCGACTGCTAATCCTGCCGCAAATATTATCGAAGTTGCCCGGGGTTTATATACCTCTCAGGAATCGTATGATAATGTTAAGAAGTTCGTTAAGCTGATTGATAAAAAGATGATTCCGGTGGTCGAAAGTCCGGGTTTGATGTCAGTGCGGCTCTTCTCAACCCTGATCAATGAGGCTTGTGAGATTTACATGGAAGGTGTTGGTACAATGGAGGATATCGATCTGTCAGTAAAAACCGGACTTGGACTGGGTATGGGCCCCTTTGAGCTGGCTGATAAAATCGGACTCGACAAGGTACTTCGCTGGCTGGATAACCTGTACAATGAATTTGGGGATATGAAATACAAGGCTTCACCAATCCTCAAAAGAATGGTCCGGGCTAATCAGCTCGGCAGAATCACAAACCAGGGATTCTACAAGTACGATGATAATGGACAGCGAATCGAAAAATCAACTTTTTAATCACTTAGACCATGAAGATTTTAGTATTGAACTGCGGTAGTTCATCCATCAAATATCAACTTTGGAACATGATGGAAAAAGCCGTTATGGCAAAGGGTGTAGTCGAGAAAATTGGTCTGAAGGGATCCTTTTTGAAGCATTATAAGCAGGATGGTCAAAAGGTTACTCTTGAGGGTGAAATACTTGATCATCAGAGTGGTATTGAATATATTCTAGGAGTGCTTACCAGCAAGAACCACGGTTGTTTGAAAGGATTGGAGGAGATTGATGCTGCCGGCCACCGTGTTGCTCACGGAGGAGAAAATTTCGCTGACAGCGCCTTCATTGATCCTCATGTGCGTAATGAAATAGCCAAATTATTTGAATTGGCACCTTTACATAATCCCGCCAACATGAAGGGTATTGATGCCATGTCACAGCTGATTCCCGGAATTCCTCAGGTTGCTGTTTTTGATACCAGCTACCATCAGACCATTCCGGATTACGCATTCATGTATGGTATCCCTTATTCATTATATTCAAAGTATAAGATCCGCCGATACGGCTTCCATGGAACCTCTCACAAATATGTGGCTAAGAAAGCCTGTGGCATTCTTGGAGTGGATTTTAATGACATTAAAATAATTACCTGCCACTTGGGCAACGGAGCTTCCATAACCGCAATCTCCAACGGAAAATCAGTGGATACTTCCATGGGATTTACTCCGGTTGAAGGATTGATTATGGGAACGCGCACAGGTGATCTTGATCTTGGAGTTCTTACCTTCATCATGGATAAGGAAGAGATCGACCAGCAAACAGCCAATACCCTGATAAATAAGCATAGTGGAATGTTAGGGGTTTCGGGGGTATCTTCTGATATGAGGGAAATTGAAACTGAAGCCTGGGAAATGGGAAATAAACGTGCACAGCTAGCACTTAACATGTACCATTACCGGGTAATCAAGTATATAGGCGCTTATGCCGCTGCTATGAATGGTGTGGATTTGATTATTTTCACTGGTGGAATTGGAGAAAACGGACCTGAATCAAGACATGCTGTTTGTGAAAATCTGACTTACCTGGGAGTAGATTTTGACCAGGCTTTAAACGAAGGGAAACGTGGTAAAGATGTGCTTCTTACCCGTGAAAATTCGAAAGTCAAGGTGATGGTGGTCACTACAAATGAAGAACTGGTAATCGCTGAAGACACTGAAAGAATAGTTTCTAAGAGGTAATGCTGACCAGAATATCAGATCTCGAAAAAATGCTGAAACGGCAAGCAGGCCCTGTCAGGCTTGTCCTTGCCGTTGCTCAGGATTCTTATGCCCTTGATGCAGTTTCTAAAGCATCTTTAAAGGGTTTTATTGAACCCGTCCTTGTGGGAGATCAGTCACTGATAAAGAAGCTTGCACTCGAAGCAGAAATTTCTCTCAACAACTGGAAAATCATAGATGAACCAGATATTCTTAAAGCTGTAGAGATCGCTGTAAGGTTGGTACATGAAGGCTCAGCTGATGTTTTAATGAAAGGAGGCTGCAGCACTGCTCAATTACTTAAAGGGGTTCTAAACAGGGAATGGGGGCTCAGAAAAGGAGCATTACTTTCTCATTTCGCCTTGTTTGAAATCCCGGCATATCACAAGTTGCTTGCAATCACGGATGTTGCCATAAATATCGCTCCAACATTGGAGGATAAGGTTTCAATAATTAACAATGCAGTGGAGTTCCTTGGCCGATTGGGGATAACCTTTCCGAAAGTTGCGTTGATAGCGGCAGTAGAAACAGTAAACGAACAGATGTCGGCAACAGTTGATGCTGCAAAGCTGACAATGATGAACCGGGAAAGTATAATCAGAGATTGCCTGATTGAAGGCCCTCTTGCATTTGATACAGCAATCAGCAAGGAAAGCGCAGACCATAAAAACCTGATCAGCGAGGTTGCCGGCAATTCCGACCTTCTGGTTATGCCGGATATTGAGGCAGGCAATGTATTGTATAAAGCCCTTGCTTATTTCGCTGATTCCAAAGTGGCTTCAGTGATTTTAGGGGCTAGTGCCCCTGTTGTTCTGACATCAAGATCCGACTCTGAAGAGGCAAAACTGAACAGTATTCTGCTGGCAGCAGCAGTTGTAGGTAATAATCAAGAGACTCACTGAAGTAATGACACCGTTAGAAATACTCGTCCTGAACCCTGGTTCAACATCAACAAAGATTGCTGTATTCCAGAACAATCGTCCGGTGTTTCAAAAAAGCATTAAGCATTCTTCAGATGAGCTAAAACCTTTCAAGCGGGTTACAGATCAATATGAATTTCGTAAAGAAATTATTTTAAAGGAACTGATTGAAGCAGAAATCGAGATTTCAAAGATTTCAATCATTGTTGGAAGGGGTGGTTTAGTCAAGCCGATTGAATCAGGAGTTTATGAGGTTAATCAGGCAATGGTAGATGATTTAAAGTCAAATATGACTATGGAGCATGCCAGTAACCTCGGTGGATTAATCGCTCATGATCTGGCATCCAAAATACCCGGAGCAAGGGCATTCATTGCGGATCCGATTGTTGTGGATGAGCTGAATGATATTGCCAGGTTCGCCGGTCACCCGAACTTCAGCAGAGTTTCCATCTTTCACGCATTGAATCAGAAAGCCGTTGCACGCACCTATGCTCATTCTATCGGAAGAAAGTACACTGATTTAAACCTCATCGTGGCTCACCTGGGCGGTGGGATTTCAGTTGGAGCCCACGAAAAAGGCCGTGTAATCGATGTTAATCAGGGACTGGATGGAGAAGGACCTTTTTCGCCTGAAAGGAGCGGAACCTTACCCGTCGGACAATTGATCACAATGTGTTTCTCAAATAAATATTCTGAGGAAGAGATTCGTAAGATGGTAGTCGGGCAGGGTGGTCTTGTGGCCTACCTGGGAACAAGTGCCGCAAACCAGATCGAGGAAAGAATTCATCAAGGCGATGCATATGCAAAGATTGTTTATGAGGCAATGGCCTATCAGGTGGCAAAAGAAATAGGGGCTTGCAGTGTCGTCTTGAAGGGACAGGTCGATGCGATCCTGGTAACCGGCGGTATTGCTTTCAATGAACTGTTCATCCAGCTGCTTACTTACCGCATTGCCTGGATTTCTCAAATCAGGGTTTTTCCGGGTGAAGATGAGATGCGCGCACTGGCACTAAATGTCCTTATGGTGATAAATGGCGAATTAGAGCCCAAAATCTACAAATAATTCTATTTTTGCAGGAAATCAGGCGGGAGTAGCTCAGGGGTAGAGCATCAGCTTCCCAAGCTGAGGGTCGCGGGTTCGAATCCCGTTTCCCGCTCAGTAACAGAAAAACAGGCACTTACGCCTGTTTTTTTTTGCTTATACCTCAACGACGTTTCTCTGAGAAGCACATTTGTTATCATAGATGCAATTGACTCAATTTTTAAAGAGAAATGAGGATAACAATTAACATCTGTCGGTATGTTTTCACATTCCTCTGCATCAATTAACATTTCCAAATTTCCAACCGACAACCAATTTACAATTAACAATAATGATTAAAACACCAATGTTCATCTTTGTAACACCTTTCCACTGTGTTGCAACATTTGTATTATATATATGTAAATCGATAGAGTAGGGTAGATGTCGAAAATATAAATATACATAGTGAACAAATAACCAGTTAGTTACGTTGCGTTAACTATAGTTTTACTATATATAAATATCACGAAATCCACTAATTTCGGTCATTGATGATGATATCAGTCGAAATATATATATTAGTACCTGATTACTAACCTATTATGTCGATTACTTCATGCAATAATCAATGTTCTGTTTAAGTAAAAATTCACGAAACAGCCAATTTGAACACTATCTGAACTAAATTCTATATATATCTACTATTTAGATGATATTTAATTCAATAGCAATTGCGAATAGTATCTTGTTCTAATCTTATGATATGACTTCGCATCAATCTATTTCATTTCTGATTGGTTTCTTAAAGTATTCAGTAACCATTTGTAAATTTTCGGTCGAATTGCTATTTGTGAATAGTTGTGGTTTACATAGGTAACCTCCAGTTGTCAAATGTGATTAGATACATTTGACAATTGTTATTTTGTAAATTCGAATACAATATTTACATTTGT
Source organism: uncultured Bacteroidota bacterium (assembly GCA_903919065.1). Classification (GTDB taxonomy): domain Bacteria; phylum Bacteroidota; class Bacteroidia; order Bacteroidales; family UBA12481; genus UBA12481. The sequence goes on along the minus strand of CAIXHD010000086.1, from coordinate 31,469 downwards.
TATATGGTAGACCGCATTAAGGAAATCATATTACAGGAGGGATTAACATCCGGATCGTTTGCCGACATGATCGGTGTACAACGAAGCAGTATGTCACATATCATTAACGGACGTAATAACCCGAGTCTGGATTTCATTGTTAAAACCATTGAACGCTTCCCAAAGATTAATCCGGAGTGGTTACTCAACGGAACTGGGTCAATGTATAGGTCAGAAGGGGCAGAAATGGTCGAAAAGCCAGTTCCTCCTGTCAGAGAGCTATCAATATTCGATTCCACTCCACAACCAGTGGCAAAGCCAACACAGGCTCCAGAGCCTAAACCTATTGAAAAACAGGTAGATCCGGTAATAATTAGGGAAAAGTATGTCGATAAGGTTTTGATATTTTATTCCGATCGTACCTATGATGAGTTTTTAAAGACTCAGAAACCTGAATCCTGAGAATTTCATCGATTTGAGTAAATTTGCAGCAGTATAATCTGGTATGCATGTTTTATAAAAAAATCCTCCGGCCAATTCTCTTCCTTTTCGATGCAGAGTCTATCCATAGTTTTACTTTTTTCTTCTTCCGCATATTTCCTTTTTTAGGTTTATTCCTCAGAAACAGAATTAGCAGAAAGCAATTCGAACTCCCGGCCAATAATTCCTTTCTTGGATTAAAGCTTCGTCATCCGGTAGGTATTGCCGGTGGATTGGATAAAAATGCGGTTGCTCTTCGGTTTCTTAAAAATCTTGGTTTTTCCTTCATGGAGATTGGAACAGTTACCCCCCTGCCTCAGATTGGCAATCCGCGACCAAGATTGTTTCGTTTGAAGAAGGACCAGGCATTCATCAACCGCATGGGATTCAATAATGCAGGTCTCGAAAAAATTGAATTAAGGCTGCGAAATCGACCAAAGGACTTCATCATCGGAGGGAATATCGGCAAGAATACGCAAACCTCAAATGACGATGCCTGGAAAGATTATCTAACTTGCTTTAAAGGCTTATATGATAGTGTTGACTTCTTTATTGTCAATGTCAGCTGCCCTAATATTAAGGATTTAAGCAAGCTCCAGAACCGCGATGAATTAAAAAGAATTCTAGTTAACCTGATAGATTTTCGTGCTGGAATGCCTGAAAAAAGGCCGATTCTGCTTAAGATATCACCAGATCTTTCCTTTATTCAGTTGGATGAAGTGATAGAAGTCGTGACCGAAACTGGAATTGATGGATTGGTTGCAACAAATACAAGCATAAAAAGGACTGGATTGGATTGTTCGGACGAACGACTTAAAGAAATAGGCAATGGAGGATTAAGTGGAAAGCCCCTCTCAGCCACTTCCACTGCAGTGATTGCCTACCTCAGGGATAAACTTGGAGAGAACTATCCAATAATTGGATCAGGCGGGATTATGTCCCCCGACGATGCTGTCGAAAAAATCAATGCGGGTGCTAAACTGATCCAATTGTATACCGGATTTATTTACGAAGGTCCTGGACTTTTGGCTAATATCCTGAAAGCTATACATTTGAATCAAAGAGGTGTTTAACATCTTTTAAGTTTTTCGGACAACATTTATACCCGTCGTTAAATTCCATCCAACTATTTTTACTGCGTGAAACTGAAGCAGCTATACATATTTGCCTTATTGCCTTTATTAGTACTTTGTCTGTTCGCAAACTGCACAAGGGTTAATAAACCGATGAAGGCTGAGCAAAATTCAAGCTTACAGTTAATTACCCGTTATCTTGACAGAGAAAGTGAAAATGGGTTTGATGGGGTTGTGCTGGTTAAAATAGCTGGTAATGATCCCATGATCAAATCTTTTGGCTATTCAAACAAGGAACAGCTGATCCCCAATTCACAAGAAACTTTATTTGATATTGGTTCTATTACAAAGCAATTTACTGGCGCTGCCATTCTAAAATTGGAAATGGATGGAAAACTATCTGTCAATGACAGTATTGGGAAATATTTACCATCATTGGCTGCAGATAAGAGAATGATTACGTTCCATCAGTTGCTCACACATACATCGGGTTTGCCAACCGATTTCGGATCTGATGCAGAAGTGATCACCAGGGATGTACTGCTGAAGCGACTAAATGAGACTCCTCTTTTAACGCCTCCCGGTACGATATACCATTATTCACATGCGGGATATAATTTATTGGGCTTGTTGATTGAAGAAATATCCGGCACAGATTATGAAAACTTCTTACAGCTAAATCTGTTCAAACCGGCCAGGATGAAATACACAGGATACCGTCTTCCGGATTGGAATTCTACTGTTATTGCTCATGGTTACAGGTTCTGCAATGATTGGGGCAGTCCAATGGATGCTGGCTGGCTTGAAGATGGTCCGTCATGGAATCGGCGTGCAAGCGGTGGAATGTTAAGTACCGTCATTGATTTATATGCTTGGCATGAAGCACTTTTGGGAAATGACATTCTGGATGCAACTGCAAAATCCAAATACTATTTTCCGCCAAATCCTGTCAAAATAGATGACGTTCAGTCGTCAGGATACGGTTGGAGAATAATCAAGACAACCCGACAAACAACTGTCATAGCACATAATGGCTGGAACGGCCGGTTTTACTCAGATTTTATGCGATATCTGGACGAAAAAGTAACCATTATTCTCCTTTCCAATAAATATCGCAGAGGAAACCAGAGCATACCTTATGAAATTGCCAAGTGTATTTTCTGGAAGAATTACCAGCCACAGTTAGCCGGCAGCCTGACTCAATGCCTCGACTCACTGCCCAATAACCGGTTAGGAAAGCTTGGTGGAAGATTTCTGACTCTCCTGGCTAACGGGGCCGAAAAAGATTTTAAGGATTTTACTACAAAATGTATCTCCAGCCGTATGATGGAGAAATTCGGAAACGATACGCTGGTCAACAACCTCAGAGACCTTCAAAAACGTACAGGACCATTGAAAATCAGGCAGATCATGATCACTGATAATCAGCAGATGAATATTGAGGTATTTCAGCTGAACAACAATAAGGAAGCCTTTATCCAAATTTTCTTCGACAAAAACGAAGACTATAAAATCAGAGGATTCAGGTTTGATTCAGCCGATGAAAAGAATTAGGGCTGAACATCACGCATAATGCCGTGCTCCAGACTGATAAAGGTTTCTGTGCTGGCCACCCCTGGAATCCCTTGTATACGCCCATTCAGTACTTCCATGAGGTGCTGGTTATTTCTACAATAAACCTTAAGAAAAATAGCATAATTACCTGTGGTATAATGACATTCCACAATCTCACTGATCTTCTCGAGGTCTTTTACAACAGAGTGGTACATGACCGCCTTCTCAAGAAATACACCAACATAAGCGCATGTGCTGAATCCAAGATTTTCTGGTGAAAGCTTAACGCTGTAACCGGTTATTATTCCCTGTTGTTCCAATTTGGCAACCCGCTGATGTATGGCGGCTCCTGACATACCGCATTCGCGTGCAACTTCAAGAAATGAAATCCTGCCTTTCTCGGAAAGCAATTTCATTATCCGACGATCAATACTGTCAATTTTAATACTCTCCGACATCTTAAGGCATTTAAATCAATTGGACTAAAGATAAATAATTTTGCATCTTTACAGCCCGCAAGAGTGGTGATTGCTATATGCCTGATGAAATAATCTATAAAGAGGGACAACGGTTTCAATTCCAGATTACCAATAAGTTGGTGCTTCCTGGAACTGATGAAGCAAACTTCATTCTACTTGGACCCGACAAGAAAAAATATCTTCTTCCAGAGCAATATTATGAGAATTACCACCTTAAAGTTGGGCAAACCATTACCTGTACCATTGACAAGGTAAATTGCTCCGGAAAGATCTTTCTTGAGCCCGATCATCCTTACTATAAAATCGGCGAGCGATATGATTTCCTTGTTCTCAGGCTTGCAGAGCAAGAAAACTTTCTGGGCCGAACGCAATTGATCGCCTGGGTTCGTGATCTTCATGGACTTGAATGGTCATGCCCCATTGATAAATCTGAAGATATTGAACCTGGATACAGCTACCTCGCGTGTCGAGTTGAAAGGATAAAAAAGGGTGAACTAATTTTATCCTTGCCGGCAATGACAAGCAGGTTCACATCGCTCAAAGCCGGCTTGATTTACTCATTCAAGCTATTGGATGTCAAAACATTCGAAAACGAGGAATTCTATGTACTAAAAGATACTATTGGAAATTTCCACCGACTTCCTTTAATGCATTATATCCATTACGGATTTAAGCCCGGACAGAACCTGGAGGCCATGGTGGTTAAATATAAACCCAACGGCGAATGCCTGATTGAGCCCATTCATCCATTCTATAAAATTGGCGAAAGCTACCAGTTTAAGTATTCCGGCTTGCATAAAACCATTGACCTTTTTGGTCGACTGGAAGCCGTAATTACAGTGGTTGATATGTTTGGACAGGAGATAAAAGTCAAGCCCCAGACATGGCAAACCGAGCTTGATCTTTACAATCCTGAAACAATAAACTGTCTGGTTCAGAATTTCCGAAAAGGCCGGCCCGTTCTTATCAATATCGAGGAAATCAAGGCGCAATCCTGACCAGGTTAGTCAAAAATCATGAGTTTAAGAATCTGTTTAATCCTGTGTCTTTTGGCAGCCTTTCCCTGCCTGACTATAGCCCAATCAAGGGAATTGATAGTTAATATTCAATTTGATACGCAACTATCTTCAAATGTCCTGGTTACCCCTGCAACATTGAAGTATAACAAGGAATTTGCTTATAGCTTTACCTTCGACGATGCCTCAAAAGATGCTTATAACCTGGGTTTTAGACTGTTGAATGGAGGATTAGGCATTGTTGATAACAACACATATCCGGGTCTTTTTTATACCGATGGCTGCGGAAATCTTTTGCCTTTCCGGGCTGGAATATCATGGTACACAGCAAATGATGAATCAGTTGACTTACACTTTGTGACTCCAGGTACTTTGACATACGATAATGCCAAAGTTTTATTTTCAGCAGGTTGGGACTTTTTCAACCATAGCTATAATCATGCCTCAGATCTGACAAATGCTGAATACGAATGGCAATTATCTGAAAATAGCAGGATTTTTAAGGCTAACACCGGCATAAAATTTAATATTTGTGTCCCTCCCAATGGTGATGAGGGTTACAAGAGTGCGGCTTTCGAGCAGGGATTACTGGCATGTATAACCTCAAATGGTGCTGAAATCGGCAAGGATTTCGTCGTGGATGTTACTATTCCTGTACCCCCGGAACCTGTTTATTGGCGGCGTGATTTGAACAGCGATGATTATACATTAACCTCACTGAAATCAAATTTTGATCAATGGGTCGCCACTGCTGGAATAGGAAAGCAGAAATGGTGGAATGAGTATACACACCGGGTGCAATATGAACACTATGCCAGCAGTCTGGAATTTCCTGTATTCAGGGAGTATTTCGAATATATGGAACAGAAATATGGTCGCCCGGGAAAGGACAACGGATGGTTTGCCGGATCGGGTGAGGTTTTGGATTATCTTCTTGTTCGTGATAAAGTTGCTTTTCATAACGAAATTGAAGGTTCCACTTTGAGAATACATCTTGATTACACCAATGTTCCGGAAACATTGCGGCATTTTGATTTGAGTCTGCTCCTGAAGAATGCTGGAAACATCCAGTCTGTCACTTCAGCCAGTCCACTGGTCTTCACCCATGCGAAAACAGCCAATGGACTGTTGATCAATATAAATGTACCTGATTCATTTTATTCCGGCATTGATGAAATTGTTACGGCACCGGCAGCTTTGATCTTTGCCTATCCCAATCCAACCAATGGAACAATCAATTTAAAGATTCCGGATGGTATGACTGATCCTTCAATACTCATTTCAGATATGAAGTCACAGCTCTTGCCAGTACCTGCCTTTTCCATAAGCAACGGAATCCTGTCCATCGACTTAAAAAAGAGCGCCGTCACTCCGGGCATTTACCTGATTGGATTGTGGTCTGGGGATAAATGTATTGGATTTTCGAAAATAATTCTTAATTTCTGATCAGCTAAAACAGAACATCATGAGAGTCTATACCAGAACAGGCGATAAGGGAGAAACATCCCTTTCAGGGGGTACGCGAGTACAAAAAGATCATCCAAGACTGGAAGCTTATGGTACAGTGGATGAATTGAATTCGCATTTGGGCCTGGTGCAGTCGATTATCCCTGATCTGGTTGAAAAAACCAGGTTAACAGCAATTCAAAACCGGGTATTTGTCGTTACCTCCAACCTTGCTGTAGACAAGGACGAATTATTAATGAAGCTTCCTCATATTCAAGAAGATGACATAACTGATCTCGAAAAGGCAATGGATTTTCTGCTTGATCAGATTCCTGAGTTGACAAATTTCATTTTACCAGCAGGACATCCCTCTGTTGCTTATTGCCACATAGCAAGGACAGTATGCCGTCGTGCCGAAAGGCGCATGATATCTCTTTCGAGAGAGAATACCATTGATCCATTGCTGATTAAATATATCAACAGGTTGTCGGATTATCTATTTGTGTTAGCCCGAAAAACGGCGTATGATCTTTCGGTTGGTGAGGTAATCTGGACCAAGGATTTCAGGGAAAAAGAATAGGTAATGACCTTTGATGCAGAGGCTATTGCGCTACAAAATGGTATATAATATATCCCAGTTGCAGTTGGGCGGCTGTAGTGCTGAAATTAAACCGGGTTCGGGATGCTGCTTCTTTTGCTGCATCTAGAAAGCAGGGATCCGAAGTATCTGTACCAGATTTATTGATTGTTGTCAACTCAACTTTTCCCCGCTGGCCAACGCGAATATCCACCTGAACAGTTGCCCCTCCCTTGCATTTATAAACAGGTATCGGTAGGTAAGCAACTTTACGGTCATCCAGTTTAAAGTAAATATTTGTCGGTCCCTTGTAAATCTGTTCCTCTTCTATTTTTTTTGGCTGATAGAAGTCGATGGGCTTGGATTCAACTTTAGGAAGTTCCTTATCCTCCGGATTCAGATGATTCTCCCTGATTATATCCTTTACAGCTTGGTTTACACGCCCCTGAACTTCACGGTCAATGGACCTTTTTGAAGCTTGCGGGGTTTTGTAGTCATCATACTTTTCAACCTTATCCTCGGATCTGTTGACTGCAATATTCCGGGCTTGTCTTCCTGATGGTCTTGGTTTGCTTTCAGCATCCTGCTTGACGGCTTCAATCTTTTTAATTTCTTCCAGTACCTTCAGGTCAACATAGATCAGTTCTTCATGTTGCTTCTGAACAGAATTAACCTTCATGAAGAGAATAACTACCAACAAAAACATATGAAAAAGCACGGTACCGAAGATACCGTACTTATTCTCTGAAAACCATTTTATATGTGACTTATCAGCCAATCTGTTCCTGCCCTTATCTTAAATTATAGGGCATAAAAGTAGCATTAATACTTCCTGATCTGATCCTCATCGCGGACAATAATTTCAGGTTTTCCTTCCCATACGTTTATCAGGCCAATTACCCATACGAATTCCTTGTCAAAGAACCACTTCGGACTCATGCTGATATTTCTTGCGATATCCCTCGGAATCACAACACTCAGATCATGATAGGGAAAAGCACCTCCGATATATAGTATATAGTTCTCATCTTCAGGAGAATAAAAGACCTCGTCTACTTTCCCGTAAACTTGTCTTACCGTTCCGGCATAATCCTTGGCTTCATAGGCAGAAATCGTTTCAATCTGACTTCCAAATTCAATGTTCCAATCACGCTGGGTCGGGTAGTAGAACATGAACCTGTGAAAAAGCAGCGGAGTCCAGATAAGGTTCACGTGATGCGGAGCACGGTAATAGTAGAGACTTCTGCGCCATTCCCATGGCATGGCGATGTAGTTATAATCATAGTGGTTGTAAATGCGGATACTTCTGCGCCCGTACCAGTTATCATAATCATGGTGATGCCGGTTGAATTCGTCGGATCTTCTGAGGCTTTCATAATTGTCATAGTCAAGCTTATACTTGCGCGAAGTAAATATCTCATCATTTTGGTGGCGAATTACAGTACCATCACCGCGGGTAAGAGTTCCTTTTCCTTCACGAAATACTCTTGTAGCAGATGAATTATTTCCTGTTCTGACATCATTACCTGACCGATCCTGGGTGCGAATTGTATTACCCGATTCTCCACGCTTGTCGGTATTTGCTTGCGGCCTTACTGTTTGCTGGCTCCTTTGTGCTCCATCAGTGTTGGTGCGAACACCTTGATTATTGGTTCGGGAACCTTGATTATTGGTTCGTACACCTTCATTCCGGTTACGGGAACTCTGGGTTGTGGTTCGGGATTCCTGTGGGCGCTGATAGGTTTTTGTCTCAGTACGGGGCCGATCAGTAGTTTTTGTCTCGGTACGGGGCCGCTGAGTGCTTCGGGATTCAACTGACTGCCGGGTTCCTGCAGCCCCGGAATTTGTGGACCTTGATTTTTCAACACTGGCCGAGCGGTTGGCAGATTTATTTTCTGATCTTGTTGAAGTGCGCTGGGTGGCCTCTTTTTTGGTACCGCTTCTTTCCGATTTCGTTTCTTTTGCTGACCTGGTAGCCTGGGGGTAAGCGGTCAAGCCGGTAACCAGGATCATTGCAAAAACTAAAAAGTTTTTCATGGCTTTGGATTTTTGAGTATTACTTATACCATTCATAAGCAAATGACTTGCCAAAACGCATAAATTTTTCGACTAAATCAGTATAACTGATTAAATGAGTAGTTTCTCCTGTCAAACGGGTAAAAATACGTCCGAAATTTACAAACGGACGTTTTCTGCAGCATCCAGCCTCAAAGCCTTCTCGTAGAACCACTGAGCAGTATAAAGATCAAAAAGGCCCATCCCAACTAGCTTAAACAGGGTAGTCTTGCTTGTATCTGCTGTTACTTTCCCTTCAAGAAGTGCTCCAAGTGGGATAACCTGCTTTTGTTTCAGAAGTCCCATTTCTATGGGATGGATAATATCCCCGGATTCCTCCAGCGCAAATCTAACATCCACGAAACATTGATCAATCAGTTTGAACAAAGAATCAGGCAGCTCTCGCATTTGAGGCTTATAGGAACCGATTGCGATCAGATGTTTGTTGAGGAGCAGTGCCGGATCATCAGCAAGGACAGGTTTACTTGAATTCGTAGCTGTAATAATCACCTCAGAGCGCTCCATAAGCTCCTCACTCGTATTTACCCTGATTAGCTGAACCTCGGGCAATGAGGATACCAGGCAGGAGATAAAGGTTTTAGCTCTTTCAGCATATTTATCCAGAATATAAACCTTTTCTATCGGGCGTACAGAGCAGGCAGCCAGAATCTGATGCATACCCTGCACGCCGGCACCGATCAACCCCAAAGTGCTTACGTTTTCCGGAGTTGTATACCGGATACCAGCAGCAGACACAGCAGCTGTGCGTATAGCCGTCAGTTTTGCTCCATTAAGAATCGCTAAGGGTTCACCGGTTTCACCACTATTTAAAACAACGATTCCTTTAATTACCGGTTCATTTCTGGAAGGGTTATCCGGGAACATGCTGACCAGCTTAGTACTAAAATACTTGCCACTTTGCGCTGGCATGAGGAGCAGTGTATTATTTGAAAAGCCCATACTAATTCTGTCAGGCTGAATAAAATCGCCTTCTTCATAAGCAATCATGGCTTTTATCATATGGTCGATCAGCCTGTTCCAATCGGTCATTTGTGCCAAAGCAGATTCATTTATTATTAACATAATACTTTCTTTTATTTTAGATCAGGATTATTAATATCAGCCTCCAGCCTTCGGGCCGTAGGAGTGTCAGAGAGACCACAAATAGCGGTACAACGCAAAGATGATGGAATTAACCTTCCAACCTCTATCATGGTGTTAATTGTTTCATTAAGCGGTATTACTGCCTGAATTCCCCCCAATATCATGTTGGCTGAGGTCAGTGCGTTAGCAGCGGCATTGGCATTGCGGCTCAGGCAGGGGATTTCCACACGGTTGGCAATTGGATCACAAACCAGACCCATCACATTTTGAAGGGCCAGCGAGGCAGCGTCGAAAGCTTGCTGAGCAGTTCCTCCTGCCATTTCTACCAAACCGGCAGCAGCCATTGCAGCACCCGCGCCTGTTTCAGCTTGACAGCCGGCAACTTCCGCTGCAAAAGTGGCATCCATCGCAATAAACAATCCTACGAGGCCGGCCGACCAGAAACCGCGCGAAAGGAATTCGTGATTATTTTGGTAATCGGCAAGTCCTATAAGGCATCCCGGCAATCCTCCGCAGGCACCTGCAGTAGGTGCGGCTATAATCACTCCCATGCTGCTTTTAACTTCCATAAGTGCAGTTGAGTAAGCAATCATCGTATTCAGAGGACCAGCCTCGATCAAACCTCCATTTTTTTGTTTTTCGACAAATCCAGGAGATTGTGCACCAACAAGACGGTCGGCATAAATAGTGCCATCCAGGCCAATCCGGATGCTTCTTCTCCAGATATTTATCAGATTATCCATCATGCGATTTAGCTCATCCAAAGAATATCCTGAACGTACCGATTCAAACATCTGAGCCAATTTACTCGCAGGAAAGGTCATCAGATCAGATGATTTCATCAATTCATGGAGGCTTGAAAACGGCAGCAAGGAAGTTTTCAGGCCGGGAATTGGCATTACCGGTTTTATTAATCGGAAGAAAGAGAAATAACTTTCAAAAGCGGGGTAGTGTGCCTGCAGCTCCGGAATCGAAGAAAAACGGTAGAGGACAGCATTGCTGGTTCCATCAGTCGTCCATTCACCTCCTGAATAGCCCTTAACAGCGGTCATGATATCTTCAACTTCCTTACGGGCAGTACAATCCGAATCCTCCCGTGAGATTGCAAAGAAGATAGCATCATCACCTAAAAAACTGACAGGAAAGCCCATGAGATTGATAACCTTGATCATCCCTCCACCTGTTGAGAGAGCCATCGCTGTATAGGTACCTCCTTGGTTATCTGAAAGTCTGCATTTATAAGTATTAGGGTGATCAGCAGGATAATCCGTAACCTGGAAAGAAATCTCTATCCCAGCTTTTCTGGCAATATCCAAAGCATTTGTCATATCCGGATCGAGAATATCCATACCCGTTAGTCCCGTTGCCAACCCCAGATCGGATCCCTGCGTTTCATGGGTGGTAGCCAGACTGCCCCCATTATGAAACTCAAAGAATGCTGATTCCAAAGGCTTACCTGCAAGATCCTTGAGTAATAAACCAATTCGGTATGCACCTGCAGTGTGTGAACTCGAAGGACCTCGCATCACGGGGCCTAATACATCGTTGAATATGCTTGGTGTAGTTATTCGCATAATTTACTCATCTGTGAAACAATTGAACAAGGTATATTCCTTATTCCTATTCTTGCGTAACTTAACAAAGAATTTTAATATTATCGCAATGAGACACTTTACATTAACTCTGATTTTTATAGCTTTTACCGTCGCGGGCTGGGCGCAAAAAGCTAAAAATGCGGCAATTGTACCGCCTTCAAAAGAAAGCAGTTCCCTTACACAGAATATACCTCCAATAAATACTCCCCTTAAAGGAGGTGGGGATGTCTTCTGGAAAGAGGAATTCAACTGGGGCGATCCCACCATGCCCTTAGGTTGGCGCCTGCCGGCCGGCTGGAAGCTGGAAGACCCGACTGACATCGGATACAACTGGCATTGGGCAACCGATACTATTAAAGGATTCTACACAAACGAGCCACCAATCAAATCGTCAAGCCAACAAAATGGGTTCCTCGCGTTGAACCTCGATGGCTATAATTCGGATATCGGAAATTATAACCAGTATATCGCTGTTGACAATTCGATTGTCAGTCCGAAAATCGACTGTAGCGGACATTCATCAGTCCTGGTGCGTATCGAGCAGAATTTCCGCTATTGGTCAGACGCAGATATGATTTTTGAGGTCACAAACGATAATGGAGTACACTGGGCATCTTTCGACATGAAGATGGGAACCCTTTACAGTGAAAGAGTTGGTCACGTAGCACCAGGTGGCAAAGTCGATTTGTATCTCAATACCACAGATGTTGCAGCCGGAATGCCAGAGGTTCAATTCAGGATTACCTGGCGGAAAGCTCGTCTGTATTATTGGATGATCGATGATATCACCTTCATGGAAGGTTGGGATAATGACCTCCAGATGCTTTATACAGAAGCTAATTATGACAACGGAACAACCGATAAAGAAGGTTTCTTCTATTCTGTTCCAAAAACTCAGATTTCGGGTTATAATATGATGTCACTCATCCGAAATTTTGGCAATTCAGAGCAGTGGGGCACCCATTTTAATGTTCAAGTCGTAAAGAACAGTCAGACCATTTTCGACCAGAGTACCAAGCCGTATGTTTTTTACCCGGGTTTAACGGATACTTTCAGAGTGGAACAACAATTTGTACCGGTGGATTTTGGACATTACCGAATGGATTTTGCAGCGAAAATGGATAACATCGATGAAAGACCTGCAGATAATTATGCTTCCGTACCTTTTAATATAACCGACAGCATTTTTTCCAGATGTGATGACCAGCCTGAAGTTTCATTTTCTACCTGGGGTTGGTATACCTATCAGCATGAGGGTGATCTGATGGGTACCTGGTATACCATCAAAAATGACATCGAAATCGACGGTATCTCAGCCTATATCAACAATGCTGATATCAGGAGTACCTTCCGGTATGTTCTTATGGGCTATAATGCTGCAGATGATGCCACCTATGAACTTATGGGAACTGAGTTTATGCAGATGGATTCAACCATATTAAAGAACCATTGGGTCACTCTGCCATTAATTAAGGATGGAGAGGGCGAATTTCTGAAAGCCGGCGATTCTTATATGGTAGCTATAGAATTTTTCAATAACCTGGATTTTCAGACTGCTTACGACTCGCCAAGGTATTCAATAGGTTCTGACAGAAGCAATTACTATCCAAGTGGAAAATGCTGGTTCTACCAAACTGAAATTCAGGCATGGTGGTCGAGCGGCAGCGATCTATTTATGATCCGGATGAATTTGAATGACCACAGCAATTTGGTGGATGGTATTGATAATGGAAAGATAAATGAAGCAACGCTGCTGCAGAATTATCCAAATCCATTTAACGGAACAACAAATATTGCATTTATTTTGAATCAACCATCAGATATTCAGCTGGATATCCGGGATATAACCGGTAGGGTAGTGTACACTCAGAATTTTAGCAACATGACTACCGGTGACCATTCAGTTTCTTTGGATGGATCTGTTTTTCAGCCAGGCACTTACCTGTATACCATTACGGGACAGGGATTTACCAAAACCGAGCGAATGACAGTAAGCCGGTAAACAGTCCTTAATAGTATAATCATAATAAAGGCCGGAGATTCCGGCCTTTATTATTGAATATCAATGTTATATCTATTATTCAGCCATCAATTCACCGATCTTCTTCTTTAAAGCTTCAAATTCCGCTGTATCATACAGTCTGGTTAAGAAAACTATCTTTCCGTTACGGTCTATTAATATATTGCGTGTGACTCCTGCAGCCTTATCGGCAAATTTTGTGAAAATTTCAGATTTTTCATCAAGGGCAAGGGGATAGGTAATCTTCATTATTTTTGCAAAATCAACTACTTTCTCAACCGGCTCACCACGATCAATCCCAATTAAAACCAAACCTTTATCCTTATAAACCTGCCAGATATCACTTTCGATAAATGGCATTTCCTTTCGGCAAACTCCGCACCAGCTGGCGGTGAACTGCAGCATCACAACTTTTCCTTTCAGGTCATTTATACTGAAGGATTTCCCATCAGTATATTTCACAACAAATTCGGGAACCTGCTGGCCGGTCTTTACCAGATAGCCGCGGTCGTCAGGTGTTTGTGCACATAAGCTTGTTCCAATCAACATAAATCCGGCTGTCAGTAAAACCTTTATCGTTTTCACAATTCAAATATTTATAGCCAAATATAAATATTTTCAACCCACAGCAGCCAATATTGCCAATTATAGCATAATGAGTCAGATTCCTAAAACTACCCCATTTTATGACAATACCATTGTCTTATAATTAATATTATGTTAAATTGTAATTACAAATAGAAAGGGACAGTTAAGGTCCCCTTCATTTTTATTATTTCAGCTTATCAATTTGCTTCTGTACATCTGCAAGCTTATCATTCATTTTAAAACGATAATAAATCTGTTTTAGACCGATCAGGAGATCGCTGTCGTCCTTTTTAATATCATAAGCTTTTTCGAAGAATGGTAATGCCAGATGAAATTTATCGTCGGCAGATTTTAAAAAAGCATTGAATTTAGTTTCATCATCAGGCGTTTTGTAAGGAAACGGAACTGCATTTGCCTTATCATTCTCTTCAACACCCATATTGAAATACACAGAACCAACGTTGTAATATCCCATGAAATTCGTCGAGTCAATGGAAATCATCTTTTTAAAAGCTTCAATAGCTTTAGTTCTGTCATTACGTTTTTCCAGCGCATTGCCATATACCTGCCACAAGCTTGAATTTAATGAATCAAGCTCCAGGGCTTTTGCCATATAATCAAAGCTGGTGTTGATATCCTTTTTAGCTAAATAAAAGTTAATCAGAGCGATATAGAGATTCGCAGTCTGTTTTGGATATTTGGCAATCCCAGCCTGATAAGATTTCAAAGCAGCTGTTGAATCCCCTTGTTTTAGGAAGATTGTTGCCAGATAATGGAATACATCCGGTCCTCCCCAATTGAGTTCGATTGATTTATTGTAATAATCGACAGCTTTTGCAAAATACTTATTGGCTGTATCTTTATTAGTGCTGGACGTTGCTGCACCTTCGGCTGCAAGAGCGGTATTATAAAACGAACCAGTATCCAAATTATTGATATATGGAAGTTTACCAATTGCAATGACCGTTTCGAAGGATTCCATGGACTGAGCAAATTTTTTCGCTTCGTACTCTGCCCCACCCTTGTTAAAAAAGTCAGCTCTGATCTGTGTCAATTGGAATAACAGCTGATCTTCATATCTCTTGCCTTCATCCAATTGTTTTGCCTTGGCAAATGAAATATATGATTCTTTTAATGGGTTCTTATCCAATCCTTTATACCGTTCATCCTTAGTCTGGTATAACTTGTAGTATACCTGCCCACGAACGAACCAGGTTTTAGCTTCAGCACTGGTTTTTGGATGTACAGCTGCCTCATCAATAGCTTGCTTGGCTTTATCAAGCTCCATATATTCTGGTTTTATCCAGTTAATAGCCGTTTGCACCTTGTTGCTTTGTCCAAACGCAGTTCCCAAGCTAAATACACATGCAAGAAGGAAAATAACTTTTTTCATGTCAGAACTAGTTTTCAGTTTTTTCTAAAAATATTATAAATCAAACAGTTTTAAAAGCACATTACCAATTTAAATACCACTATTGTCAATTTAAAAAGCCTATTCAGAATCATTTGTGTCCAATATGGTATTCTCATCAGGTTCAGCATCCGGATCAACATCCGTTAACACTTCCGCATCAACAACGGGTCCTTCAGTATCTACCTTTGCAACAGAAGCAATTGTATCGCTATCCTTAAGATTAATGAGCCTTACTCCCTGAGTTGCCCTTCCCATAATTCTTAGTTGCGAAACCTCCATTCTGATAGTAATTCCGGAACGGTTGATAATCATCAGATCGTCCTCATCAGTTACAGAAAGCAAAGCAATCAGACTTCCGGTTTTCTCGGTAACATTTATGGTTTTCACCCCTTTGCCACCGCGGTTGGTTATCCGGTAATCCTGTATGCTGGAACGTTTTCCATAACCATTTTCTGATACCACAAGAATATCCTCTTCCTCTTTTGCAACACAAATCATACCGATAACCTCATCACTCGGGCCGGCAAGCGAAATGCCCCTGACTCCGGATGCTGTACGACCAACAGGTCTGACTGTGCTTTCATGGAAACGGATTGCTTTTCCTGATTTAATAGCCATCAGAATTTCATGATTGCCATTGGTCAGGCGAGCTTCCAGAAGCTGATCCCCATCCTTAACGGTAATCGCATTGACCCCATTTTGCCTTGGTCTTGAATAAGCTTCCAGCAGCGTCTTCTTGATTACTCCTTTTTTGGTACAGAGGATAATATAATTATTGTTTATATATTCCTGATCACCAAGATCTTGAACCCTCAGATAGGCTTTGACTTTATCCTCCTGCTCGATATTCAGTAAATTCTGAATTGCCCGGCCTTTGGAGGTTCTGGTTCCTTCAGGGATCTCATAAACTTTCAGCCAGAAGCACCTTCCGGATTCCGTAAACAGAACCAGAGTATTGTGCATGGAGGCAATATATAAGTGTTCGATGAAATCTTCATCGCGGGTATTGCTGCCTTTTGCACCAACCCCACCTCTTGTCTGTGTTCTGAATTCAGTAAGCGGAGTACGTTTAATATACCCCATATGACTGATTGTCAAAACCATATCTTCATCAGCGTAAAAATCTTCCGGATTAAAATCTTCAGAGGCATAAATGATCTCTGTACGGCGTTCATCGCCATACTTCTCTTTGATTTCACCCAGCTCTGTTTTTATAATCTGCATCTGTAGCCCCTCATCTGCCAAAATACTTTGCAAATAAGTGATCAGGGCCATCAGCTCTTCATATTCCTGATGAATTTTATCTCTTTCAAGACCCGTTAATCTTTGGAGGCGCAGTTCAAGAATTGCTTTTGCCTGTATTTCAGATAATTGAAAATTCTCTATCAGGCCAATTTTGGCTTCATCCGGATTTTTCGAATTACGAATCAGGGTAATTACTGCATCAAGGTGGTCAAGAGCTATCAGCAATCCCTCCAGTATATGGGCCTTCTTTTCTGCTTGTTCCAAATCGTACTTGGTTCGGCGAATAATAACCTCGTGACGGTGGCTGATAAAATTATCAATGATATCCCGAAGGTTCAGCATACGCGGCCGACCATGAACAAGAGCAATATTATTAACAGAAAAAGAAGTCTGGAGCGGAGTAAATTTGTAAAGATTATTCAGAACAACATTTGCAATTGCCTCCTTTTTAAGGTCATAGACAATGCGCATACCATTTCTGTCTGATTCATCATTAACATTGGAGATTCCTTCGATCTTTTTGTCGTTGATCAATTCGGCTGTTTTTATGATCATCTCAGCCTTGTTAACCATATATGGGATCTCCGTAATCACGATCCTTTCGCGGCCGTTTGGCAACGTTTCGATCAGGGCCTTTCCCCGGACAACAATTCTACCCCGACCGGTCTCAAAAGCATCTTTAACCCCCTGATAACCATAAATTATACCTCCTGTCGGGAAGTCTGGCGCCTTGATGTACTTCATCAGTCCCTCGATGGTAATCTCAGGATTTTCGATTACAGCAATTATGGCATTGACTGCCTCAGTAAGGTTATGTGGCGGCATATTGGTGGCCATACCGACAGCGATACCTGATGAACCGTTGACCAGAAGGTTTGGAATCCTTGTTGGCATAACAGTTGGCTCTTCCAGGGTATCATCGAAATTGAGTTGAAAATCAACTGTATTCTTCTCCAGGTCAGCCATCGTTTCCTCAGCAATTTTCTGCAGCCTGGCTTCAGTATACCTCATTGCTGCAGGACTGTCACCGTCGACTGATCCAAAGTTTCCCTGTCCATCGATGAGTGGGTAGCGCATTGACCATTCCTGAGCCATCCTGACCATAGCCATATATACACTGCTATCACCGTGTGGATGGAATTTACCGAGGACTTCCCCTACGATACGGGCGGACTTCTTATACGCGCGGTTGGAACTCATTCCCAGCTCATTCATGCCAAAAAGCACCCTGCGATGAACTGGCTTTAATCCATCACGTACATCGGGCAATGCCCTAGCAACAATAACCGACATCGAATAGTCGATGTATGAAGACCTCATCTCCTCATCGATATTGATACGGACAATTCTCTCGCCTGTTAACATAAATTACTTATAATAAACAATATACAGTATTCAAATCAAATTATCAAAGAAGGACAAAAATACCAATTTTTTCTTCTCCGGAACATACATTTATCATAAATTTCTGTGTTCTGACTGTTGATAATTGGCTCACTATTTGTTTTCCTTGAGCGGTATATTTTTGTAGATTTATTTTTTTATTAAATCGCCTGAATATTAATGATTAAGCATAATTCAATATCAAACTTAAAACTTTCTGTTTGACAGAATGACAGTGTATTATGACAGGCAACAACGGATAAACAGCATTTTTATGGATTCAAATTTTCCAAAACAGATTCACGACGTTCTGGTTTTCAGCCAGGAGGAAGCTATACGTTTGGGCAATGATCAAATCGGGCCTGAGCATTTCTTTTTAGGTATCCTGCGAGAAGGTGAAAGTGACGCTATTGATGTCATGGTAAACCTTGGGGCTGACCTGCCAAAAGTAAAACGTTTGATAGAACAGAGGATCAGGGTGGATAACCCGGATAAAAACCTTAATCAAAAGGAATTGCCTCTCTTGAAGCCGGCTGAGCGGATTTTAAAGCTTGCCTATTTTGAAGCGCGCGATATTCAGCCTCAAAAGGTGAGTACTGTGCATCTTCTCCTTGCCATTTTAAAAGACGATTCATGCATGGTTACTCAGATTCTCGAAGATATGAGCATTAATTACAATAGTGTAAAACATCAGCTACAAAGTGATTTACCTTCGCCAAAGGCCGATTATCATGAGGAAGATGACGAATCAGAGGGTGGACCCGCTGAGCCTTCAAAAGGTCAGACAAAGTCATCAAAACCTGTATCCGACACTCCCGTTCTTGACAATTTCGGTATTGATATTACCCGTGCTGCCGAAGAAAATCGTTTGGACCCAATTGTTGGACGCGAAAATGAAATACAGCGTATTGCCCAGATTTTGAGTCGAAGGAAAAAGAATAATCCTGTTTTGATCGGTGAACCAGGGGTTGGTAAATCGGCTATAGCTGAAGGGCTGGCGCTCAGAATTGTGGAAAGGAAAGTCTCACGTGTTTTATTTGGAAAGCGGGTTGTTGCTTTAGATATGGCATCAATTGTTGCCGGAACCAAATACCGGGGTCAGTTTGAAGAAAGAATGAAGGCCATTCTTAATGAATTGGCAAAGACCAATAATGTGATACTTTTTATCGATGAAATCCATACAATAGTTGGTGCCGGTGGTGCAACAGGATCACTGGATGCCGCAAACATGCTCAAACCAGCGCTTGCGCGCGGAGAAATCCAGTGCATAGGTGCCACCACGCTAAATGAATATCGCCAGCATATCGAAAAAGACGGAGCCCTCGAAAGAAGATTTCAAAAGGTCCTTGTTGAAGCAACCTCTCCTGAAGAGACTCTTCAGATTCTGCATAATATTAAAGACAGGTATGAAGACCATCATCACGTAACCTATACCGATAAAGCACTCAAAGCCTGTGTTTATCTTACCCAGCGCTATATTAGTGACAGGCATTTGCCCGATAAGGCAATTGATGCACTCGATGAAACGGGGTCAAGGGTACATATTTCAAATATCTCGGTACCGGAACGGGTATTAAAACTCGAAGGTGAAATCGAGGAGACTCGTAAAACCAAGATTGAGGCTGTCAAGAATCAAGACTTTGAAAAGGCTGCAAGGCACCGCGACCGGGAAAAGCAGCTGATTGTTGAACTTGAGCGGGAAAAAGATCTTTGGGAAAAACAATTGATGGAGAACCGTCAGACCGTTGACGAATCCAACGTTGAAGAGGTGGTGGCTATGATGACCGGTGTTCCGGTGCAACGAATTGCCCAGGCAGAAGGTGCTCGTTTAATGAACCTTCAGCTCGAACTCGAGCAAAAAGTAATTGGTCAAAATGAGGCTATACGGAAAATTGTAAAATCGATTCAGCGAAATCGTGCGGGGCTGAAAGATCCAAATAAGCCAATCGGGAGCTTTGTATTTCTTGGCCCGACAGGGGTTGGAAAGACTCAACTTGCCAAGGTATTGGCCCATACCCTTTTTGATTCCAATGATGCTCTTATCAGGGTGGATATGAGTGAATACATGGAAAAATTCTCCGTTTCCAGACTGGTTGGAGCCCCTCCCGGATATGTCGGTTATGAAGAAGGTGGTCAACTGACAGAAAAAGTCAGAAGACGCCCGTATTCAGTGGTTTTACTGGATGAGATCGAAAAAGCCCATCCTGATATTTTTAATATTTTACTTCAGGTACTCGACGATGGTCAGCTTACTGACAGCCTTGGAAGAAGGGTCGATTTTAAGAATACCATTATCATTATGACTTCCAACATTGGTACGCGTCAGTTGAAGGACTTCGGACAGAGCCTTGGGTTCAACATCAGACCTCAGGAAGAAGGTACCGGTGATTATCAGAAGGATGTGATCCAGAAAGCTCTGAACAAGGCTTTTGCACCTGAATTTCTTAACAGGATAGATGATGTCGTCATATTCAATAACCTCAAGAAGGAAGACCTGCATAAGATTATCGACATTGAATTGCTTGGTCTGTTCGACAGGATGAAAAGACTTGGGTTACAATGCAAGATATCCACTGCTGCGAAAGACTTTCTTGCCGAGAAAGGCTATGATGAAAAATTTGGAGCACGGCCTCTGAAACGGTCAATCCAGAAGTACCTTGAAGATCCGCTGGCTGAGAAGATTATTGATTCCAAGACCAGAGAAGGTGATGTATTCACCATTGGCTTTGATAAGAAGAAGGAGGAGATCACCATCAAGCATACACATCTGGAATCCTAATTGTTAATTATCTGTTAATCGCAAATTATTTTCATTAAACGGGCAACATGGCATAGGTTTTGCACGTTTAATATGCAACGAATCTTTTAGAAGATCGTTGCTCAGACAATTCCCAATTGTCTGAGGTACTTTTTCATAGGTTTAGTTTTAGGTTTAGGTTTCAGTCAGGCCCTCCCCAAAGAGGGCCTGACCTTTTTAGAAGGCTCAAGGTACACGGCTGAAGGCACAAGGTAAGGACCAAGGCACAAGGCTCAAGGCACAAGGCGCAGGGCATAAGTGAAGTAAATAGGCAGGTTATAAATAGGTTAAGGAAACAGTGAAGAAATCAAGAAATTTATTTTGGAAGTTTGGATTGAAAGCTATATCTTTGCCGCACGTTTTTTCAAGGTATTGATTCAGTAGCTCAGTAGGTAGAGCACATCCCTTTTAAGGATGGGGTCCTCGGTTCGAGCCCGAGCTGGATCACCACAAAACGCAAGCCCTCATTAACTATAACTTGATGAGGGCTTTTTTATTAATCAAAACCACACAACTGTGCGGTTTTTTAAGATGTAAGCAACAATCCAACTAATTCAGCCTCTTCGTTTTCAGCCGCAAACTGTTGCTGACCACAGAAACTGAACTTAACGCCATCGCTGCTCCGGCAATCATTGGATTCAACATGAAACCCCAGATTGGAAAGAGTATGCCGGCAGCAATGGGAATGCCAATAATATTGTAAATAAAGGCCCAGAAAAGATTCTCTCGAATAGTGCCTACCGTAAGCTTCGACAGGCGCATAGCTCTTGAAATGAGCTGTAAATCGGATGAAATGATGGTCATGGTAGCCACATCCATCGCTATATCTGAACCTTTGCCCATGGCTATGCTAACATCAGCCTGGGCCAATGCCTGCGAATCATTAATACCATCGCCAACCATCGCAACAATTTTCCCCTGAGCCTGCAGTTGCCTTATAAAATCGGCCTTCTCAGAGGGCATGACCTCAGCCCTGAAGTTTTTAATACCGACCTTCCGGGCAACCGAGGCTGCCGTCTGATGGTTGTCACCGGTAAGCAGATAAACCTCGATACCCTGTTCCTGCAGCATTTGTACAGCTTTAGCGGAGGTTTCCTTTAGCTTATCGGCAATACCAATTATGGCTACCAGCTCAACTTCCTGAACAAAGCATAATACAGTTTTAGCTTCATTTTGCCATTCATCTATCTGGGCCAATCGGGTTTCCGAAATAATAACCCGGTAATCTTCTAAAAGCTTTTTATTGCCTGCCAGATATATTTTTCCATCGAAATTAGCCAGAACACCTTTACCGGTAACGCTTTCAAATTTTTCCAGAGCAACAGTATTCACGGCCTTAATGCTCAATGATTCTCTTACAGCTTCAGCCAGCGGATGCTCCGACTTTGATTCAATACTGAATAATATCTCTTCCAGCAAAGCTCTTTCATTTCCAGATATAAACCATTCAATATCAGTTACAACGGGTATTCCTTCGGTAATTGTTCCGGTTTTATCGAGTACGATGGCATTAACCTTATGGGCTACCTCCAGACTTTCAGCATCTTTTATCAGGATACCGTTTTCGGCTCCTTTACCCATACCAACCATGATGGCAGTGGGAGTAGCCAGTCCCAGTGCACAGGGGCACGCAATAACCAGAACCGATACCATGGCCAATAAGGCCTGGGTAATAGAATTTTCACCCCCGAAAATCATCCAGACGGCAAAGCTGATTAAGGCGATGGTCATCACCACAGGAACAAATATTCCAGCAATCTTATCCACCAGTTTTTGAACGGGAGCCTTACTTCCCTGAGCCTCCTGAACCATTTTTATTATCTGCGCCAGAATGGTATCGCCACCGACTTTTTGGGCGCTGAAAACAAAACTTCCCTTTTGATTCATCGTGCCGGCAAAAAGCTTATCTCCGACAGACTTCTCAGCCGGTAACGATTCTCCGGTAATCGTGCTTTCATCAACAAAGGAAGAACCTGAAACGATCTCTCCGTCAACAGGTATCCTCTCCCCCGGTTTAACAAGTAACCTGTCCCCCACCCTGACGAATGAAACTGAAATTTCAGATTCAATTCCCTGTTCATCAATAATATGTACAATCTTTGGCTGTAATCCGATCAGCTTCCGGATAGCCGATGAGGTACTTGATTTGGCACGTTCCTCAAGTACCTTCCCAAGCATGATAAATGCGATCACAACTGCAGATGCCTCAAAATAGACGGGAGGATGCAGTCCGCGGGCATGCCAGATCTGTGGAAAAACAGTATTGAAAGCACTAAACAGAAAAGAAATCCCGGTGCTCATTGCGACCAGCGTGTCCATATTGGCTTTGCCATGTTTCGCCTGATTAAACGCGTTTATGAAAAAACTGCGTCCAAACCAGCCCACTACAGGGGCAGCAAGAACGAGCATGATCCAGTTGGCGTAAGGTATATGCATCAGGAACATCGCGATGATTACCACTGGCAATGCAAGCACTGATGCCCAGATGGTATTGCTTTTAAGTCTTGTATAATGTTTCTGCTGAGCCTCTTCCTGCTGGCTCTGGCCCTCATCCTCAACCAGCAAATCATATCCGATGGATTGAATGGCTGATTTCAGATCCTGAGGTTTCACTGAACCTGGCACATATTCCACCCAGGCAGTTGAATTGGCATAATTTACGGTGGCGGCAGTAACACCCTTCTGGCTTTTGAGGTTTCTTTCCACATTAGCCGCACAGGATGCGCAGCTTAACCCGGTGACCGGAAAATTCTTCTTTACTGTTGATGCCATATCATAATAACCTGACTCATTAGAACATTTGGAAAACAAGAAAGTTAATCTCCCTTGGTTTCCGCAAAGCGATATACCTCACCTGCCTTTGTTTGCATAGTAACCAGACCATCCGAACCAATGTCTGCTTTCTGACCATTTATATAGACAGTTTTCCAGGGGCTGAGCAAACTGAGCTCCTTGCCGGCACTACTTTCTACAGTTGCTGAGGCCACATGACCACCGGCAAATTCTGCAGAAACAATAAATCCTCCCTGAGCTCTCAGACCGCTGAAACTAGCATCCTTATCGGATGGCCAGCAAGGAAACAGGCGGATTTTATTCTGAACACTTTGCAAAAGAAATTCATTTATCAAACCTGCGATGCCAGTCATTTCACCCATATACGTACCATGCTGATGTCCCTGCCATTCAAATAGTCCATTGGGAAGTTCCCTTGAAACAAACCATTTTCTTGCATCAGTATAGGCTTCTGGGATCGATAGGCGTGCTTTCGCGATGTTAAATATCACATTAGAATTATTGAAATTATGACGGGTAATACTTATCGTCCTTTTGAAAAGTTCCTTTTCTGCCTCCGGTGAAAACCAGGTGACCTGATCACACGGAAAAACCGGTGCGGCAGGTACGGTAATATTGTGAACCGGAACCTCATTGTACTTGCATCCTTCCCAGTCCACCACCACAGGTTCACCGTTTTCGTTCATCGCTGTCGGATAATCAGGAAGTAATGACTTGTACTTCCTGCATTTTTCAGCAAAATCTGTATCTGCACTCAATTCTGATGAAGCCCGAATCAGTGCATCGAACGTATAATGAACATAGGCAATATCAAAGGGACAATTGAAAATACCCAATTCACCGTGTTCCGGACTATACGAAGGACCTAAAAGCACTTTGCCCTTATCGTCCTTTTTGCACTGCTCCATGAATGAAACGTAAAAGAGGGCGCTTTCCCTTATTATCGGGTAAATTTTCGACTTCAGATATGCCATATCAGGGTTGCACAAATGCATCTGCCAGGCATTCTGCACATTCATGGCCGTTGAACCAATGGTCATTCCCCAGGGATTCATAGACATCTGCCTCTTATTGATGCTTTTTGATAAAGCAGGATCAGGCTCATTTAGAAAAGAAGAGATCGGACAGAATATCCCTTCACAATCATAGGTTTCCTTCGCCAGAAAGCGGAACCTCGGAATCATGTCGTTCAGGTAGGAAATCCATGGATCAGCAAGTTCCCCGTGATTTGATGCCGGCAGCGGCCAGAATACCTGCCATGAATTATAATTATGATGATAATCTGAATGCCAGGGGGTTACATCCGTGGCCAGCGGCGCCATGAGATTCATGGGTGAAGTTCCGGGCTTGCAAACTGTACCTGCAAAATAGATCATCCGGTACCACCAGTTTTGCATCACAGTATCTTCCAGCTGAACACCGCTCCTCGACCAGAATTGTTCCCACCCATTTTCATGTTTCAGAACGAGGGATTTTTCTTTTTCTGAAATTGTTGTCCGGGCCAATGAAATAGCACGGTTCAGGACATCACTGCTCTGAATGTCAAACGAGGTTACCAGCGAAACAGCGGTCAGGTCTCCTTTATTTGCCACTGCCAGTGCATATTCCATTCCTTGATAATCCATATCGCCAGGCATTTTCATCAGCAACCAGGATATATCACCGGTCTTACCCAATTCAGCATCAGGTAAAGAAGCAGCTTTTATCGCTTCGAGTTTGACACTTTGAGGACCTTTGATCAGGACAACATTCCGATCATTCAATATCCTGACAACAGTACCCATACCTTTTTCAGGCAAGATTGTAACAGAAGCCTTTTCAATATCCAGATTGGCTCTGAACTTTGTTTCTGGCATTGGCCCAAGTACCAGAACTGCCGCGCAGCGTGGCTGAGGATATATCTTTCCGTAGCTGGGGGGGCCGCCAATGGTTCCGGAGATCTTATTCCCGGCGATATCCACTTTTGGCATAGCTCCGTCCTCGGAAAGATCAATCCTGGCATCCCATATAT
The DNA here is from genome assembly GCA_903919065.1 of uncultured Bacteroidota bacterium. Taxonomy (GTDB): domain Bacteria; phylum Bacteroidota; class Bacteroidia; order Bacteroidales; family UBA12481; genus UBA12481. The sequence continues at coordinate 5,860 of CAIXHD010000086.1, read as the reverse complement.
CGTTTTTGGTGATTCGCATGAACAGATTTCCATCCATTTCCATAACGATGCCGTACAGGTCGCCGTTACCCAGTATTAAACCTTGCTTCTGTCCATCTTTAAGGTCAGAAAGACTTACTCCCGCAGCTTTGACTGCGGAAGGAAACGGGATTACCTTTTTTTGATCCATGCTTGATCCGCTGAGGCTGAGGATCAGCATACAAGCCAGACAAACCTTTAAAAGTCTTTTCATGATTATTTGATCACTTTGATGGTTACCGGACCCATTAAACCCGAAGTCGGAGGTGTTTCTCCTGACCTGGCATCTGAGACTATGCTCCAGGTATATCTTTCCTTTTCAGGCAATTGACTGTCAAGAATCATCCGATTTCGCCAAAGATTGGCAACCTCAATTTCCACGGTATTTTTTCCCTTTTTGAGCATACCTGTCACGTCAGCAGTCCAGGGGGACATCCATATTCCTCCCGCATCCTGACCGTTGACTTTCACGTGCGCAATCACTTTCACCTCGCCCAGGTCAATATATACATGCTTTGAATCAGGCACCTGAGCAAGATCGAAATCAGCAGTATAAACCATTGTCCCGGAGTAAAACCTGATATTATCCGCGGCGCTCTTACCCAGGTCGATCAGTTTTTCAAAAACTATCGGCTGATCAGGTCCGATCTTCTTATTGGCAAAATCTACCGTCCAGGGTCCTTTAACGTCAATGATTGTTTCTTTTTCCGGGAAGTTTGATTCAAAATTTTCTGCAGACGTGCCTGATTTTTGATCTGAAAAAATAATAAACCAGCTCTGTCCCGGCTCCATGACTAAAGGAACGATGGTACGATTACCAGCAACTTTAAACTCCTTTAAAAGCCTTACTTTACCGGTAACAGCATCCCATAATTGCGGCTGCTTCCCTGTTACCCTGAATGATGGCGAGAAATTCACCAGCTCATCTCCTTGATTCGAGACAAAATAAATGTCCATATCTGGCCCGATACGGTGAGTCCATACAACCGGATATTTTCCTTCCGGATTAAAATCAGCCGGAACCTTGATGAAATCCAGTGCCTGCTGAAGATCTGCATAGGTAAGTACCCAACCCTTTTCAACAGCACGGGTATCTGAAATACTGGTACCCCAGAGTTCATCACCTATATGTTTAACTTGATCATCACAAGTCGGATAGCCTTCCAAACTGGGTGACTTTTCGGGTTTTGGCCCGAGAATTACCCCACCCTCTTTTACTAATGATGCAATTTTTTCGAGCAGTTCCGGACGCATTGTCTTCAATTGTGGCAGAACCATTAAACGATAAGACATCCCATCGGGCAAAACAAACCGGCCATCCTTAACACTGAGCCTGGTCATGATCACTTCAGCATTGATATAGTCATAGGAATATCCGGCTGGCAATTCCGGATTTCTTGAACCGGTCATTTTAGGCACATCTTCCCCGATAAAATAGCAGACATCAGCAGCGTATTTTCCTTGTTGCAACAGGTGCTGGCAGCGACGTTCATAATCGAACCATACCTTACTCTGCTTAAACCAGGTATTATGGCGGTTGAATTCTGTACTAAACCAGGCATTGATCCCGGGAATGCGATTTTCATCGGGCTGATGAATATAAACATGAACAACAACATGATTGATCCCCTCGGTGAAGGACCAGTCGCCCCGGCGTTTCAGCAGAGCCGGATATCTCAGGTAGGAATTTCCTGCAGCGGTAAACGATTCCGCTGAAGTTCTGGGTTTACCATAAATATGAGCCGCTGAGGAGGATGCTTTACACTCGATATTACCCAATTCACCTTCATTCCAGAATTCCCCGCCAATGAGATTTGACTGTCCTCCGTACATCAGGAATTCAGATGGAAATCCCCAATGACCATAGTTTTCCAGCCAGGTCTGGAGGTTGTTTTCATTGCTGATTTTCCGGAGTCCACCAACATACTCATAGGCGACATCGTCAGCAACAGCCCTGCGAAGATCCCACAGAAATCGTTCTGATTCTTCCGCACTGCCTACAATCCTTCCGGATAAAACAGGAAAATATTTCTTTGCATCATAGCCAAATCTTTCCTTGAACTTTCCTTCATATTCATCGGACCAGTTTTGAGACCCCATTTCATAACTGTCTGCAATCACATACTTCAATGCTGAACGGCTATCTGCAGGTATTCTTTTCAGCAATTCACCAACATAATTATTGAAGTGAAAATCAATCAGTTTTTTACTGGCTTTATCTATTTCATACCCTTTACCCTGAGGTGCTGCAGGGGAATTCTTTGTACCCGTTGGAGTCATCCCAAATCTCATAACCACCCATTTGCCAGCAGGAGCATCCCAATTCAAACTGCCATCTTTATCCATAAACCGGGTAACATCGATAACATCACTTTCAGAGATACCCTGGCTAATTGAGTTTCCATTATCTTGGTTATCCCACAGATAGGTTCCCCAATCAGGTAAAGGAGTCGGATGCATTTTTCCCAGTTGCTTTTCAACAAATCTTTCCAAAAGCACCTGCTCCGTAATCCGGATTTCAGAAAAAACATCTTTGGGTTCTTTGACTGATAGATTTTTCAGTCTCAGCATGAATTTGCCTGATTCAACAGAAGGTAACGATATGGCAACCGGACCGGAAGGATCAGGTCCGACATTCAATGCATTATTGCTTCGGTCGTAAACAAAACTCCGGATTGATTTATACTGACCACCTTGAATTGTAAACAACTCGCAGTCAGCTTTTAGCTGCACTTTTCCCGGGTATAGAAGAATGGTATTCGCCTTAATGGCAGCAACACTTTCCAATTCAATTTCATAGGTTTCAGGCGTTGCTGCAGGAATAATCTTCAGTTTTGCCGGATTGATAGTTTTATAGTTTTTGTCTTTATCCGGAATCGCAATAACATAAACATCCTGAAAAATCTCCTTTGGTTTTGGAAGGCTGATCTGGATTTTAGCTCCACCTGCCGCCACTTTGGTCTCTGAATAAACCAGGTGGCGCATGGCCATCTCCGGTTTAACCCAAGGGCCGCCAGACTGGCTCCAGCCGGGACAATTAAATACACCGATATCAACACCAAGCCGTTTCCCCTCGTTCACCGCATGAACCATAATATCCCACCACTGGTCTGAGAAGAGGGGCACCTTGCCGTTAACTTCATTTGGATTTACGTTGCCAATGAAAGCTCCGCCAATCCCGGCCTCTTTCATGGATTCCAGATCTTTAGTTACCCCTTCTTTTGAAATATCATCATTCAGCCAATACCAGTAGCACCATACCTTATTCGTATCAGCCGGCGTCATAAATCCGGATTTAATATTCCTATACTCTGCCACCGTCAGTCCTGATTTGTTGGTACAACCTGCTATGGAGGCTACTATGAAAGCCGATACTACGAGTTTATTCAGGATACCTGAATGCCTATTGAATAATTTTGATTCCATCAGGAGCTGAAATTTTGGTTTTTATTTTTCCATCCGCTTGTTTGTCATGCCTGATCCGAATTAAACCTAACGGAGTCGGGAAAGTACCTTCAACCCACTGTAGATTACCCAGATGGGGCTCAACCTTAACCACTTTACAACCGGGCTCCAGAATCTGGACGCCGAGAACATTGGCCGTCAGCCAGGGGGTTGGTCCGGAAGCCCAGCCATGACAGAAACTGTGTCGATAGCCTTTGTAGCAATAATCACCATAAGTCTTATGAACATCGATTTGATTATCGTTGGGCATCTCATCAATCCTTGAAGCGTTTTTCATCCAATTGATATTAAAATCTTCCCAGAAAGTAGTAGCGCCAAGCTGCACCATACCGCCCCAGTATTCGCGAATAAGATTTAAAGCGCCATCGAAATCATCCGCTTTGGACTTTGCCTGAAGCATGTAAAAGCCGTAAAAAGTAGATACATTTTCTGCACCACCCTTTGACAGGACTGCATTAGCTGATTCCGGCGCCATCAGTCCGGCCAGGCTGAGAAGAGCTGCGGCCTGCTTTGATTGGACATCCTGAAATCTAACGTTCGACATCAGCTTAGCCTTTGATAGACAGAGGTTTTCCAATTCCTGATCACCGGTATAAGCACACATCTCGGCGCCGGCTTTAAGTGTCATGAGTAAAAGGCCATGGTAACCTTGGTCCACAGCTATTTTATCGCCACTGCTTGGCCAGTCGAGAAACCTGTTTCCGTCGAGTTTTTCCTTCCCCTTCTCATCAACCATGGAACAAAACTTCCGGAGTAATGCATTGAGGTAAGATTTCTGCTCCTTCAGGTAATTGAGATCACCGGAATAATTATAATAATCCCGGTGTATCAATACCCACCACATCGAATATGAGCTTATTCCATTCATCCAGTCACTGACAGGCGTAATATCTCTTATCAGATCCAGACTTTTGGTAATCACCTCATTACTTCCAAACACGGATAAAATGGTGCTCACTTCGGGGTGCATATCTCCTATCCAAACCAGCCTGTCGCGCTTAATGCCATCCCACATATACTCCTGCATATTAAGGTGAGCAGTTTTGGCGCCTGTTTGCCAGATTTTGTTCAGCAGGTCATCATTGCATTTAAAACTCCCTTCCCAGGGTATATCCCGATAAATCGAAATAGCACGTATTTCCTGAATACAGGCGGTACTGTTCTCCCCCATCAGATCAATCTTCAAAAACCGGAAACCTGAATTGCCTGCCTCAATTTTTCCGAGCCAGGGCAGAATCAGCTCAAAATCGCGCATGGCATGGTCGTTGGTTGCAGTGCCGGTACTGTCGATTTCAGACATGGTTTCAGATACCGACTCCCCCAGCCTGATCCTTACTTTAACTGGTTTTTTACTTCCTGTCATTCCGGTAACAATTTGAATTGCTCCCTGCAATTCGGTCCCGAAATCAAGAATAACTGATGCTTTCTGATCTGATTTATTAATCAGGTAACACAATTTCACTCCGGAAAGGACAGCCTGTCCGATACCTGGATTCAAAAGGTATTCAGCATGCTTGATACGAGTTCCTGAAGTATCCGACATCCAGATAATCTTCACCGGTGATACAGGCTCCCGGACGATGGAGCCTGACTGACCGTATAAAATTGACAATGAGGCAAATGACAGAATACCTGCAATTAAGTAACGACCCGCTTTATTCATAATTTATGATCTTTTGCTCAGTACAATTCTCTCATACTCCTGAATTTCAGCAACATAATCTTCACTGACTGGAACACCTGCCTTCATACAATAATAATCCCATACCGCGCCGAAAGGTTTTGACTTGAGTTCTTCCAGCAAGGCCAGACGCTCAAAAAGCTGCCCGTTTTCTTCCAATTTTTTCAATTGTAATGTAGGTTCCAGAAAAGCAAACATAAATGCTTTTTTAACCGTTCTGGAGCCAATAACATATGCCCCCAGCCGGTTGATGGAAGCATCAAAGAAATCGAGACCGATATTCACCCTGCTCAGGAAATTATTCCGGATGATTTCCGAGACTATCAGTTGAATATCTTCATTCAGCGTGACCACATGGTCTGAATCCCACCGTATCGGCCGGGTAAGATGAAGCAGCAGCTCATCAACAAAAAGGAGGCAGGATGAAACCTTATCACCAACCTGTTCAGTGGGATGAAAATGCCCATTATCCAAGCAAATCAGCTTATTATTGCTGATCGCATAACCAAGATAAAATTCTTGTGATCCAACTGTCATCGATTCAGCTCCGATGCCGAAAAGCTTACTTTCCAGGGCATCTTTCATATGCTCTTTCGGATATTCTACAGACAAGGCTTCATCCAGGGATTTTTTCAGGATTACCCGATGTGCATTTCTATCGACAGGGGTATCCTTCGAACCATCTGGTATCCAGAT
>CAIXHD010000085.1 GCA_903919065.1 uncultured Bacteroidota bacterium | reverse complement strand
TAAGCGAATTCCAGGCTGTGTGAGATGCCGTTTTTGGGAGGAAAGCGGAATCCCATACCGAATATATAGGTGTTGGTATTGTACAATTTACTGTAGCTGTTTTCAGTCACAGAATTATAGGTGTAAATGATTTCCCCGAGTCCGACCAGAAGGTAAGGGGAAAAATTGGTTAGCCGGTTGGCCAGATAGTACTCTGCCTGAAGGTTGATTCCCCCGATAAAGGTGTTGAAGGAATAATCGCGTTCCCATTTGTCGGAGCGCTTGTCGCTTCCGGAAATAAACGTGGGACTCAATTGCAGGCTGGCTGCGAAGCTTTTATTGAGGTTGAAGCGGAGACCTGCAGTGGCTATTGGTCTTGCGCGCCAGAGATCGATATCGAGGTTGTCAAAAAATATTTGTGCTCCTTTAACATTGGCATCCCTGCCGCCAATATCCCCGAAATACAGGGTACCTCCTGCACCCGCAAAAAACTCCAGAGTTTTAAAGGAATTGCGCTGAATCTGAGCGTTAACCGACAATGCAGTTACGCACAGCATCAATAGAATAAATACTCGTTTTTTAAAATACATACCTTCCTTCTTCCGCTGCAAAAGTAACAATTATTAAGAATGATAAGGCTAAGAATTTCTCCACAGATAACACAGATGACACAGATGGCCTTGTTCTTATCAGTGAAATCAGTGTAATCTGTGGATAGTTTTTATTTCACCCGGCCCCGATAATCGTACGTCAGCAGCGTAAAAACGTTAAAGTTTACTTTGTAGGAAATCAGGAAAAGGAGGTCGGGACTTCTTCCATTATCGGGGACTAAGGGGATAGAGATGGCTAATCCATCGAGATTATCTTTATAGGTTTTGGTGAGATGAAAACCGAAATCCAGGGAATGGGTGACATTCCGGGTTTGCGGGAAGCGGCTTCCGAGGCCAAGAATAAAGGTGTTTCCGGTTTCCCATACTCTTTTTTCCACCAGATTGCTTTTCCATCCATAGGCCATCCCGCCCGCTCCGCCAAAAATATAGGGTGCAAAACCGGTCATCCGGTTGGCGAAGTAATATTCCACCTGAGCACTAAATTCAACAATTTCCGTAGTAAAAGAGTAACCGCGGTAGGTGTATTTTGATCCCTTATCATTACCACTTATCAGCATTGGTGATATCATAGCGCTGAACGACAAGCTCTTAAACGGCATAAGGCGCATACCTGCGGTGAGAGCCGCGCGAGTTTGCCACAGATCGATATCGAGATGATCAAAAACAGCTTGTACTCCTGTGACCGTAGGATCGGCCCCACCCACGTCACCAAAATAACTGGTGGTTCCTCCGCCAAAGAATGCCTCAATCTCCTTATACCAGTAAGTTTTCATCTGTGCCTTAACAGACAACGCAGGGATAACGCTTAGTAATAAGCAGAATATGAGGACCTTTGATTTCATTTACTTGCCAACTTCGGGGTCAAAGTTAACTGATCGCATATGCCATTTCAAAATAAGTTATCAGACATTTGACGAATGAAGTGTACTTTTATTAACAATTACCGTTTGAATAGTATAATCCATTAGAATCCACAACATGCCAAAAATTGCATTAATTACCGGGGTAACCGGTCAGGATGGTGCTTATTTGAGTGAATTTCTGCTGAAAAAAGGATATACCGTACATGGCATCAAGCGCCGTGCCTCTATGTTCAATACGGAGCGAATCGATCATATTTATGAGGACCCGCATGTGGAGAATCAGCGGTTTGTGCTGCATTATGGTGATCTTACCGACAGTATGAACCTGACACGTATCATTCAGGAAGTTCAGCCCGATGAGATTTATAACCTGGGCGCAATGAGTCATGTAAAGGTCAGCTTTGAGAGTCCGGAGTATACCGCAGATGCTGATGGCATGGGAACTCTTCGGGTACTGGAAGCGGTAAGGTTGCTTGGCCTGTCAGATAAAACCAGGATATATCAGGCTTCCACCTCCGAACTTTATGGATTGGTTCAGGAAGTTCCGCAATCGGAGACCACGCCGTTTTATCCGCGTTCACCCTACGGAGTGGCAAAACTTTATGGTTTCTGGATCATCAAAAATTACCGCGAAGCCTATGGAATGCATGCATCCAACGGCATCCTGTTCAATCACGAATCGCCTATCCGGGGGGAAACGTTCTTAACCCGCAAGGTTACCCGCGCAGTTGCCCGTATCGCTCTCGGACTGCAGGATTCATTGTGGCTTGGGAACCTGAATGCCCAGCGCGACTGGGGTCACGCGAAAGATTATGTGCGTGCCATGTGGATCATGCTGCAGCAGGATGTGCCCGATGATTATGTTATTGCCACCGGTGTAACCACCTCCATCCGCGACTTTGTAAGAATGGCCTTCGCAGAAATCGGCATCACCATTGCCTTTGAAGGCACCGGCGTAGATGAATCAGGCCATATCACCAATATAGATGAGAAAATATTTTCAGAGAAAGTTGGCGCTGAGCACTACTCGTCACTTGTCACCCGTCACTTGTTGGCAGTCGGCAGTCGGCAGTCGGCAGTTGGCAGTCACCCGTCCCTGGTTCGCGTTGATCCCAAATATTTCCGTCCCTCCGAGGTGGAGCTGCTGATCGGGAATCCGACGAAGGCCAAAGAAAAGCTTGGATGGGTGCCTGAGTATTCGTTGGCGGATCTTATTAAAGAGATGCTAGAGTCAGATATCCAGATATTTAAGAGAGATGCGTATCTGAAAGAGGGTGGGTTTAAAACGTTGAATTACTTCGAGTAAAAACAAGACATTTCCACAAATGCACACAAATGGTTGCACAAATACACACAAATAAACTATCCACAGATGACACAGATTACACAGATGTCTCTGAGCTTATCTGTGACATCACTGACATCAGTGGAGATTTCTGATATGTTTTATTGAGCGTAACATGATTATTCGAGAGGAGTATATTTATCAAGAGGAGAGTGAGAAAATCATTGGAGCTTGCTTTGAGGTACATAAAATTTTAGGCAACGGCTTTTTGGAATCTGTCTATCAGGAAGCCCTGTCGTTGGAATTTAAGCAAAGATGGATTCAATTTGAACCTTTAAAAAAACTAAATATTTCCTATAAAGGACACCTTTTAGAAAAGTTCTTTACGGCGGATTTTGTTTGTTATGATTCAATTATACTGGAAATTAAAGCTTTAGCAAATCTTGCACCTGAGCATTCCGCCCAGGTATTAAACTATTTAAAAGCTACTGATATGAGCTTAGGTTTACTGATCAATTTTGGTTCACCCAGAGTTCAGATAAAACGGCTGGTGCTTTAAAAAAACTGTCCACAGATAGCACAGATGTCACAGATAAGCTCAGAGCCATCAGTGTAATCTGAGACATCAGTGGAGAGTTCTTTTTGTGTGTATTTGTGCAACCATTTGTGTGCATTTGTGGGAATGGGGTTAAGACGATTTGTGGATAATATCTTTAAGAAACTGTCCACAGATTGCACAGATGTCACAGATAAGCTCAGATCCATCAGTGACATCTGAGACATCAGTGGAGAATTATTTTGTGGTTATTTGTGCAACCATTTGTGTGCATTTGTGGGAATGGGGTTAAGACGATTTGTGGATTATATCTTTAAGAAACTATCCACAGATTGCACAGATTTCACAGATAAGCTCAGAGCCATCAGTGACATCAGTGACATCAGTGGAGAGTTATTTTGTGTGTATTTGTGCAACCATTTGCGTGCATTTGTGGGAATGGGGTTAAGACGATTTGTGGATTATATCTTTAAGAAACTATCCACAGATTGCACAGATGTCCCAGATAAGCTCAGAGCCATCAGTGACATCTGAGACATCAGTGGAGATTCTTAATAATTAACAATTTTGGAAATGGAGAAAAACGCTAAAATATATGTAGCCGGACACAAGGGCCTAGTCGGCTCAGCAATCCTGCGCAACCTGCAATCTAAAGGTTATACCAATATAATTGGACGAACGTTTGCTGAGCTCGACCTTCGGAATCAGCAGGCGGTGGCCGATTTTTTTGCAGCAGAAAAGCCCGAATATGTTATTCTCGCGGCTGCCAAAGTCGGCGGTATCATGGCCAATAATGTATACCGGGCCGATTTTATTTATGAAAACCTGATGGTGCAAAATAATGTCATACATCAGGCTTACGTTAACGGAGTGAAGAAGCTGCTTTTCCTCGGGTCCACCTGCATTTATCCCAAAGAAGCTCCCCAGCCGATGAAAGAGGAGTACCTGCTCACCGGTCCGCTGGAAAAGACCAATGAGCCGTATGCGATTGCCAAGATTGCCGGTATCAAGATGTGCGAAAGCTATAATATTCAGTATGGCACCAACTTTCTTAGTGTCATGCCCACCAACCTTTATGGCCCGAACGACAACTTCGACCTCGAGAAGTCACACGTTCTTCCGGCGCTGCTCAGGAAGGTACATCTGGGCAAGCTTCTCGAAGAGGGGAACTTTACAGCACTTGCGGAAGACCTTGGGACAGAAGACGGAAGACAAGAGACAGGAGACAAGAGACGGAAGACAGAAGACGAGATTAGGTCGATCTTAGCCGGAATTGGGGTTTCGAGTCACGCGTCCCGTGTCACGCGTCACGATTCTTCGGTCACCGTTGAGATCTGGGGCTCCGGTACTCCCATGCGCGAGTTTATGTGGAGCGAGGACATGGCTGACGCGTGTGTACACCTGATGGAAATGGAAGATCGGAGCAGTGTCAACAGTTCCTTCGTTAACATTGGCACCGGCATCGAAATCTCCATCCGCGACCTGGCCCATCTGGTTAAGAAAATTGTTGGATTCAGGGGTGACCTGTTATTTAACGCATCGAAGCCGGACGGTACGATGCGGAAAGTGAACGACGTATCGAAATTACATTCATTGGGTTGGCAACACAAAGTGGATCTGGAAGAAGGGATAAATAAATTATATCAGTGGTATCTTAGTGGGAAATTCGGCGGCAGACAGTAGGGGAGGGACCCGTGGGTCCTCCCTTTTCGGCATAAAAATACTCGCTTATCCCTTTTGTGAAACTTTTTCTTGATTAGGTTCATTGGTTAAATGAGCATTTTTACGATCAAGAATATATAAATCATTCAATTCAGACATTGTGTACGGACGATACCGTTTTAAGGTATTTAAGGTCTGCAAT
>CAIXHD010000084.1 GCA_903919065.1 uncultured Bacteroidota bacterium | reverse complement strand
GGATCAAAAAGTGGCCGTGGTGAACTCATTGAAATGGTTCCCAAAGCCTCATATTTCCTCACAAGGCCGGCAACACCTCCCGGATCACCATAAGTTACAACAATCTTGCCCTTAACATCGGCTTTTTCGAAATCAGCAGCACGGCCATTTTCCACCCATACCAGCTCGGCTTCCACATCTGTATCCTCACTTCCTGAGACAAGCATCACCCGCATGTCATCATAGTCGGCCAGCTTTTTCCGGCGTGGTGATGTTTCCCATAACTCCCCGCGGATTCCATTCCAACCTGGATTCGTATCCGGAAATCTTTCAAGCTTTGCGTTTTTAATGCCGTATTCCTGAAGCTTGTCCATGATATACTGCGATTCAAACAACGTAGTCGTTAATTCTTTTGACGTTCGGGCCCGGGTATAGCCCCCCATTTCCATAATATGGTTGTAGGCAGTCTCACCGGATGCCTCCCCGATGATTTCATCTACAGTCTTCTGATTCAGTAAAGTCCACTGATAATAGGGCGTAATCTGAGCAATTGCACCCAACGCCAGAAGAACGAAAAGCCCGGCAAGAATTGTTCTTTTCATTTGTTTGATTTTTCCTTTAAATATAGCAATAGGTCGCTTCGCTCCAAATAGGTTCGCTAACGCTCACTAATAGGCTCCCTCCGGTCGCTAAATATGCGCTTCGCGCTAATTATTAATTAGTGAGCGAAGCGAACCATTTAGGGAGGCGCAGCCGACCCTGTTAGCGACCGAAGGGAGCCTATTAGCGAACGAAGTGAGCATAATTAGCGAGCGTTAGCGAGCGTAACAAGGTCAGCAGTCCTAAGAATCTCGATATAGTCAAGTATCGCCTTGAGCGACGATTCTTTTGGATATTGTGTGTCCAGCATCTGCTTGATCTGTATTGCGTTATGTTTTCCGTTGCACAGGCGCTCGAGTTCTCCGGTATTGGCAATATCCCGATAAGTAGCTGCCGATTGCTCACGGGTAAGCTGTGGCATAAACTTGCGATATCCGTTGTAGCCCGACTCCTTAACTTTAGGAGTAGCGGCGGGAATAATTGTCAATGCCTTCTTTTCCAGATCATCAGCCTTAAGAACCACAGCTGCTGTTCCTAGCTTGGCTGCCAACTGCTTCATCTCCTGATCAAGAATTAATAATTGTCCTTCTGCCATTTTTTTCAGTTGGGTAGTTTGTAATCCAACCATAGCTAGCAGATTGGCATCTTTTGGTGCGAGTTCCAATGTGGTTTCAATAGTCTCAATCTCATTCTGTGCAGCTCCCTCAATGTATCCCCTGATTCTTTTATAACCTGATTCTAATTTATCAGCGGTAAGTTTTGAAAGCTCATCAATCGATCTTCCCTGCTGAATACCCATTCTCCGGATGGCATTGGAATACACTTCCCCAGCAATTTTCGAAGCCATTCCGGCATCTGCGGAGGCAATGGTGTAGGCAGCAGCTGCACCGATCACGCAGCACCGTTTCAATTGTGTAGGATCAAGTTTGTCTGTAAGATCCTGCGAGGTGTGGTAATATAAATCTGGCCAGGTAATCATCATGATTGCCGGAACGCCAACCCCCCAGTCGTTGAAAACTTCATGATCGGATGCCCCATAATGCCCCTCAATCGAATAGTAAAATGGTTCATCGGATCCTGATGGCGCAACAATACGGTTCAAATAACCTTCCCTTCCCGATAATACCAGGCTGGTACGGTTGGTTTCCCCAACATAGCGGAAATAGTTTTCCATTACGTCATTGATATAGTGAGGATTACCAAAGGTGGTTCGCTCAAGGTTGAAAAACGACTGGCTCTGGCTCAGTAGAATCCCTACCATATCAAGATTGATATTACATAAGGTCTTTGCCATGATATCCTTATGGGCATTTACCCATGGACCGGTTCCTGAAAATTCGGGAACAAAGATGAACCGGATACTGCGGGCCGGTCGTGCCAGGCGGCCATCATTATACATGGTGTTGAGCATTCGTGCCATCTCAAGAAGACTCGCACAACCTGAAATATCATCATTGGCACCCTGCTTCACCAGCCCTTCATATAAATGGGCCGAAAAGATTACTTCTCCTGCATTCGGATCAGTCCCGGGTAAAACGCACGTTGGGACCTGTAAATCAACTTTTTCTGTCGTAGATTTAACCAGGGCATGAACCCTGATCTTTTCACCGCGTACCAGCCTGTCACGCAGAAAATATCCTTCTCTCGGAGGCATCTGAAAGGCAAATCCCTTGGTTTCTCCGCCACCTCTGCCACCCAAGCTCGAATAAGGCATTTGAATTGGATCGGCTAATGGACGGGGAGAATTGAATGATAAAATCCCGACCGCGCCGAACTTGGCAATCAACGATGAAACAGATCCGGGGGAAGCATAGGTAACAACGATCTTTCCGGCAACTGCCAGAGAGTCATAATCACCCTTGCGGCCATCACCTATCCAGAGGAGCTCGGCCTCGACATCAGCATTCTGACTGCCTTGCACGAGCATGGCTGCCTGATCTTTATAGTCAGCCAGTTTCTTGGTCCCGGGCGATACTTCCCACAATTCACCGCTGATTCCATCCCAGGTGGGTACCATGTCTCCAAACCGCTCAAGTTGTGCATTCGCAATGCCGTATTCATTGAGTTTGTCCATAATGAACTGTGATTCCCAAAGTACAGTCTGATATTCTTTAGATGGCCTGTTGCGTGTATACCCACCCATTTCCATATCATTAGCCAGTGCGGTTTCTCCGGAGGCTTCACCAATAACCTGGTCCATAAGCTTTTTATCGAGCAGGGTCCATTGGTAATGAGGAACAAACTGGGCCATTGCGCCAACAGACATGGTTGTCAGCATACCGGCCAGAATCCAGAATTTGCGGTAAAAGTTCATTATAGTTTAGTTTAGGTCAAAAAACGTGTCAAGTTAGGAAAAGAGAGATATCAAGGTTCATTCTTTAACTTTTTTTAAGATTAGCGTCTTCGGAAATCCACCTGCTTATTTTCCTATTTTTACGTGCTTAAATAGAAATTCAATATGAACAAGGCTCTAACTATTATTTTTACTGCAATTTTCCTGTTAACCGGATGTAAAGAGAAGTTGCTGAAGGAGGTGACAACCACCTGGCCCGACGGCACTCCTCATAAAGTGTCATTTTACAGGGTAACCGGCGATAAAAAGGATAAGGTAAAGGAGATCAATTATTATCAGGGTGGCAAAATTCAGATGGAAGGTGAATTTGCCGCTGGCAAAAAGGATGGTGCCTGGACGAGCTGGTTCGAGAATGGCAAAAAACAGAGCGAAGGGTTTTTTAAAAGTGATCTGCGTAACGGGAAAGCCGTAGTTTGGCGTGAAAATGGATTCAAATTTTATGAAGGAACTTATGCTCTCGGCAAGCTGCATGGTACTTGGATAACTTACGATACAGACGGAAGCCGGCTGAAGGAAACACTTTATGAGTATGATCGTAAAGTGAAAGAAATTGATTTTAAACAGAATCCGACCGGTCAGTAATAATTACCAACGATGAAATTGAACAGGCGGATATCAGCAATTCTCATAACAGCTTTATTGCTTATGCTCACAACCAGCTGTATAAAGGAGAATCCAACCATTTCTAATTCACTGGCCAACCTGAACTGGTCCGATAAAAATCTGCAGGTTATAAATCAACTGATCACCGATTATGGCATCGGCGGTAAATATTACGATAGTAAAAAAGCACCTTATGTGGTGCTTGACTGGGACCAGACTTGTGCGCACCTGGATTGCGAAGAAGCCCTCATGCGCTTTCAATTAACGCATCTCCGGTTTAAAATTTCCAAATCACAGTTTGCCGGATTGCTGAAAGATAAAATCAATGGCGTAACACAACTTTCTTCAGATTTTCATAATATCGTTCTCAAGGATATCAATGCTGACCTGATCAACGATTTTTCTTTCCTGTCAGATAATTTCTCCGGCATGAATGGAAATATGTCGCTGATGCAGATTCAACAGACTCCTCAATATCAGGATTTTATTGCTAAAATTCCCTATTTGTATGATGGCTATTGCTCGAGTTTATCTATCGGGGCTGACTATGGATATCCATGGGTGCTCTATTTATTAGCCGGTCATACCATCGATGAAGTTAAAAACTTGGCTGTTGAGGCTATATCATTTGAGCTGGCCAATAACCTCAGTAAACAAATCTGGCAATCCCCTGCGGATTTTAAAACCAATGCCGGCGCGGTCAGCTATTCATTTAAATCCGGATTGCGTGTTCTGCCTGAAATGCAAAATCTGATCTCAACCTTTAAAGGACATGGTATTGATATATTTATTGTATCTGCCAGTTATAAGCCTGTGGTTGAAGCCTTTTCAGGAATTAAAAATTTTGGATACAACGTGCCTCCAGAAAATGTTATCGCCATGGAGCTGGAGATATCTCTCGATGGAAAGATCCTTCCTGAATATAAAACCGGTTGGGTGAAAACGCAGAGGCAGGGCAAAGTGGATGCAATTAATCAGGCGATTAAAGTGGGTCTCGGTAAAAATTGGGATCCTATTTTTTCAGCTTCCGATAGTGATGGTGATTATGAAATGTCAACGGGTTTTCCTGATATGAAGCTGACCTTGATATGGAACCGTGTAAAAAGTGGCGATATCGGAAAACTTTCAAAGCAGGCAGTGGATGAAATGGATACCATCACTCCCCGTTATATTCTTCAGGGCCGAAATGAAAATACTGGTTTGGCCCGACCATCATCTGAATCCATTCTATTTGGCAAGTCCACGCCTCAACTCCTTTATAATTAATTAGTTATTTTAGTCTCTACTATGAAAAGACCTTTGTTCCTGATCAGCTTTGTTGCTGTCACCATGGTATTATTGTTTTCACAATGCGATAAAAAAACTGATGACGCTTATAGATTTAAATTCCAGTTTATTACAGAAATTTATGCTCCGCTGAACTATCTGGAAGGAAATACGCTGAAGGGCCTTGGCCCTGATGTTCTGAAAACGGTGTGTGAGAAGTTGAATATTCCCTTTGAAGTCAATATTCTTCCTTGGGAAGAAGGTTATCGCATCGTTCAATCGGATGACAATGCAGTCCTATTTTGCACAATCCTGAATTCAACCCGCAAGGACCTTTTTAAATGGGCCGGACCAATCGCCTCTCTTGATTGGATATTTTATACAGCCTCTGGCGATGAAATTTCGCTTAATACCCTCGATGAGGCAAAAAGAATCGGAAAAATCGGAGTCCTGAAGGATAATGCAATTGAGCAATATCTTGTTCAGCAGGGCTTTGACAACCTCGTGTATTGTACCGATAATATTGATGCATTTACTAAACTGCTCAATGGTGACTTTGACCTTTTTCCATCTGATAAAATCACTGCTGAAGCTGCCCTCAAAACACTGGGCAAATCGATATATAAAATCAACCCGCTGATTACCATCCGTACAGATCTGGTTTATTTTGCTTTTAATAAGAGTATTCCGGATGATGTGGTCGCGGATATTCAGAACGCCATCGATGCCATGAAAAAAGATGGTACACTGAAAACCCTATCGGAAGAATACCTTAATACATCGGACTTTCCGGGGACTTTGCAAATCTATACCGAACAATATCCTCCGATTACATTCCGGAACAATTTCGGTGAGATTACAGGATTCGGTACCGATATCGTTAACGAAATAATGAAGCGGAATAAAATTTATACCCCGGTGAGGCTCACCTCCTGGAGCAGCGGCTATGATTTAGCACTGAATAACCCCAATGTCTGTCTTTTTACAATGGATCGGACGGATTTGCGCGAAAACCTTTTTCAATGGGTTGGACCGATCGGCACCAATACCACCTGGTTTTATACCAAAACCGGTGCGGGTATAAGAATTTCTTCTTTGGATGAGGCACGAAAACTCTCCAGTGTAGGCACGGTGAACTCTTGGTTCTCAACTCAATATTTGCAGAACCTGGGGTTCACAAATCTTGTTTTGAATTCCGACCCTTCTGTATTGGCTCAAAAACTGATGAATGGAGAGATTGATGCTTTCGTTTGTACCGGGGTCACTTTTCCGGACATTCTGAAAGTTGCTGGATATCATTATAGTGAAGCCTTTCCATCTTTCCGGCTGATGGCGTCAGATTATTACATTGCTTTTTCGAAACTTACGCCGGAATCCACTGTTAATCAATGGCAAACTACATTTGGAGCATTAAAGGCTGATGGGACTTATGAGGCAATCTCGCAGAAGTGGCTTAAATAACAATGGAGGGTTTCAGGCTGACTAAACGATTTAGCAGCCAAATGATTCTTTCAGTTGCCATGGTCAGATCGAGAAGGCAAGCCTTATCATTCCCGGCACCTGAGTTTTCGTTTTCCATATATGTTTTTCGGAGCTTTTCAATGGATGGGCCATTGCCTGAACTCAAAACAAGAAACACACGGATATCCTCCAAATCATTGGTCTTACTGGTTTCAGCAGCCAGGTTTATTAGAAAGTCAACCGATTCCAGACAAGAGTCTGAGAGCCCTTTCAGTAATGGGTGCTCTCTCGACTGGATAATAGTTTTCACCACTGCGACAGCACTGTCGGCCAGCTGGTCCAGCAATGCCTGGCGTGTTTGTATATAAGCATGATCTTTGGCTGTTGGAGGCTGCATCGTCATCGCTGCGACATCGGTGGCCGACATAGCTACCTCACGGGACAGGGATTTATAGGCATCATATCGACTGGCGAGGTTGGTTCCGGTATAGTTTTCTCTTGCCGTTGAAATAAACGCGCCAATATGGTCCAGTTCGCGAATTTGCTCAAGACGGATCATTTCCAACCCTGTATCGGGATCATCTATCTTAAATTCTGAAAGATACCGCGTTTGGGATAACTCTTCTTCCTCTGAGGGAGGCAGGGCTTTTGCCAACCATTTGGTTAGTGGGCCGTTAATGATAAGGAAAAATATCGCTGACGTCAGATTTAACAGGAGGAATACAACTGCGGTCTGGTTTACAATGCTAATATTTAATGTGTTCAAAAGCGCTATCAACAGAGGGACGTGCAAATTAACTTCAATGTAATACAGGAGGATAAACACGGATGATCCGAATATATTGAACATGTTGACAAATCGAACCAGTTGCCGCGATGCACCGCGAAACCCTTGTCCAAGTAAAACCTTAAAAAGGGTTGATCCGATTGCTGCACCATAAATCAGGAGCAAAGGCTGAGGTCCTGTGAGGATATTCTCCTTTGCCAGTCCAATTGCCACCATGGCCACGGCAGTTGAGGATTGTGATATGAATCCCAGTGCCATTCCGGCTATGATCGAAAGCATTGGATAATTACTGCTGAAAGCCATTGTACCGGTAAACCAATCCTCTTCCCGCAAGGGTTTTACCCCTGCCGACATCATTTGAATGCCGAAAAAGATTAGAGCTAATCCCAAACCGATCTGGAAAAAATTGCGATATTTTTCATCTTTTGCCAGATACATGGATATCCCGCATATGCCAACAAGAAACATTATGGGAATTGCAATATTCAGCGAAATAATAAATAGTAAAACGCAGTTTCCTATACTGAATCCGCTCAGGATTGCTATTGCCTGTGGGACTCCAAGGGCACCGGCACTGATCAGGCTGGCCAGAATAACCAATGCCGCAGAAGTGCTTTGCAAGATCATTCCGGAACCCAAACCAAAAACAACCGACCGTCTGCCGGAGGATACAAAACGGACAGCCAGCATCCTGAAAGGCCTGCTGCCTATATGCTTAAGTCCTGATGACAGCATCTGGATGCCTGTGAACATCAAACCCAAACCTAAAAGGACTTTGCCAATTATTTCGATCATAATTCGGGAGGAACGCAATGCTAAGCATTGCAACTTTTAAGAATTGCCCGAAAGTTCAGAAAATTCGTGCGTTTTGCAATGACAGATCCAACAGATGTTAATGTTTTATAATAGCTTTATTCCTGATATGTCAACAACAGCCTGATCACCATCATGAAAAAGATATCTCTGTTTATTCTTCTGTCGGTTTTGATATTTTCCTGCAAAAAGGAGGAATTATCAAATGGGATTGTACAGATTATTTATACCTCTGATCTTCATTATGGGGCATCCCGAAACTTTCGGGGTGCTTATGTTAGTGCTAACATTGTTAACGAAGCGCTTGTAAATCAGATTAATACATTGCCGGTTCTGGCTTTTCCGGATGATACAGGAATCAACGCCGGGCAAGTAATCGGAGCCATTGATTATGTGATTATTACCGGTGACATAACAGAACGTCAGGAAGTTGGACCGCCCCAGATTCAACCGGCCTCCAATTCATGGGGACAATTTGCTTCAGATTATTTCGATGGTATTTCGCTCACCAACCAAAATCATCAGAGGGTAACATTTTTACTGGAATGTGGCAACCATGATGTTTCTAATGCCATCGGATATCCAAAACTTCTCTTTCCACTGACTGATGCCGCGGCAATGGTTAATATGTACAACATGATGCTCTCTCCCTCGACGCCCAAAACCAACAGCACCTACAACTATGCTACCGGCAAGATC
>CAIXHD010000083.1 GCA_903919065.1 uncultured Bacteroidota bacterium | reverse complement strand
ATTCTCCAGCGCGCTCTCAGCTTCACGGTGGTTGGTTCAGAGCGTTTGATTATGGCAGGTATGAACACTGGGGCTGCAATGCCGATCAGGGCTGGGGTGCCTGGTGTATTGAAAGCGGATGGACCCAGGGCTGGATAACCTCCTTGCTTGCTTTGCGCGAAATGAATACTTCTGTTTGGGGTTTGACCCGGGAATCGAAGGTTGCGGTGAATTATGAGCAACTGAAGAAAAAGATGCTAGGGGTGAACGTTCGTTAACTTGAATTCGTGGTCAGGGACGGGGTCCCCGCCTCCGCGGGGATGACAAAGAAGGGCTTCCTAATTTGGATAGCTTAAAAAAGAAGGTACAATCAGATATTTCAGCTAAAAGCGTTCTTCCAACAATTTCAGCAAAAGTGTTCTTCCAAGAATTTCAGCAAAAGCGTTCTTTCAGAATGTGTCCAAAGTAGCATTGCTTTTTTGTCATTCCCGCGCAGGCGCAGCCGGAGGCGGGAACCTTTACGCTGCCGTACTAATGTCTAAGCGGGAGGAGACACGGCTCCTCCCCTACACGTACATCCCATTCCTGCGTTCCTTCAGCTTCTCGTCGAGAATGTAATCATCATAGTCCATGGTCCGGTCGATGATCCCTTTCGGGGTTAACTCGATAACCCGGTTGCAAACTGTCTGAATGAATTCATGGTCATGTGATGACATCAGGATATTCCCCTTAAACTTGATCAGGGTGTTGTTGAAGGCCTGAATGGATTCCAGGTCGAGATGGTTGGTGGGCGTATCGAGAATCATCACGTTGGCATTCCTGATCATCATCCTGGCGATCATGCAGCGCACTTTTTCGCCTCCGGAAAGGACCTTCGCTTTTTTGTAAATCTCCTCACCTGAGAAGAGCATCTTGCCCAAAAATCCGCGGATATAATTCTCACTGGTATCTTCGGAGAATTCGCCGAGCCAGTCGACCAGTGTCTGATCTTTTTCAAAAAACTTGTCGTTTTCCAGTGGTAGATAAGCTTTTACAATCGTCTGACCCCAAACGAAAGTGCCGCTGTCGGCCTGCATATGACCTTTGATGATCTCAAAAAAGGTGGTCATGGCGCGGGTATCCTTCGAGAGGAATACGATTTTATCATCTTTATTGATAACAAAATTGACATCGCTGAACAGTACTTTTCCTTCTATGGATTTACTCAGACCGGTGACCTCAAGGATATTATTTCCCGGTTCACGGCCCGGGGTGAAAATGATTCCCGGATATTTTCTTGTCGAGGGCTGAATCTCTTCGATATTGAGTTTCTCGATCATCTTCTTGCGGCTGGTGGTCTGTTTCGACTTCGAAACGTTGGCGCTGAAACGCGCGATAAACTCCAGTAATTCTTTCTTCTTTTCCTCGGCTTTCTTGTTCTGGTTGAGCTGCTGTCTGAGGGCCAGCTGACTCGATTCATACCAATAAGTGTAGTTGCCGGAGAAGAGCTGAACGCGGCTGAAATCAATATCGACAATATGCGTGCAAATGGAATCCAGAAAGTGCCTGTCGTGGGAAACTACCAGAACGGTATTCTCGTAATTCGATAAATAGTACTCGAGCCACTCCACGGTGTCGAGGTCGAGATCGTTGGTCGGCTCATCGAGCAACAGGTTTTCGGGTTTTCCGAATAGTGCCCTGGCCAGCAAAACTTTCACTTTTTCTTTACCTGAAAGTTCGCGCATATACTTCTGATGATGCTCTTCTTTTACGCCAAGTCCGCTGAGCAGACTGGCAGCGTTGCTTTCGGCATTCCATCCATCGAGTTCATTGAACCGTTCCTCAAGATCAGATGCCCGGTGCCCATCGGCTTCCGTAAAATCTTCCTTGGCATAAAGGGTATCTTTCTCGTTTCGTATGTTCCACAATATCTCATGACCCATTAAAACGGTATCCAGCACGATACAATCATCGAATTCATAGTGATTCTGCTTAAGAACGGAAACCCTTTCGCCGGATCCGAAGGATACCGATCCTTTTGTGTTTTCCACCTCACCGTAGAGCAATTTCAGGAAGGTTGATTTTCCTGCTCCGTTAGCGCCGATGATCCCGT